>CAYQFP010000188.1:0-1518 GCA_964416865.1 uncultured Methanotrichaceae archaeon | reverse complement strand
TGCTTTCAGATATCTTCGGCGTAACCGGGCTTTACATCCTGAATGGTCTGGTAAATCCGACCGAAGGGGGGATTTTCTTGTTCGCGTTCATTCGCGGTTTTACCCTCCGATTTTGACGATCTGGCCGCGCTCGACCACGACCTTGCTCTTTTATTATTGGCGATTTTGGAGGGGGGTCCGGAATGGGAAGTGTGTTACACTTGGCGCATCCGGTTCCCAAAACTTCTATCTTCACCATATCTATCACCCAGTTATTCCATCAGGGTGTCGAAGCCTGCCGCCAGGGGCAGCAATACGATCTCAGGATTCAAGTGCTCTAGACTCCAATGAGGTCATCTCATCTATTCTCTCCATCGTAAGGCTCCAGGTGTACCACCACGTCCACCACGTCTGAGATGCGGCCGATGAGCTGTTGCTTCACCTCTTCTGAGATCTTGTGCCCTTCCATCACGGTGAGGTCAGGGTCGACCAGGACGTGGAGATCGACCTGCAGGCCATATCCTATGTGGCGGCTGCGGATGGCGTGAACCTCCATGACTCCTTGGGTGGAAGATGCCAGCCGCATGATCTCCATACGAACGTCTTCCGGGGCGCCCCTGTCGATGAGCTGCTCCATCGATGGCCTGATGATTTTCCAGGCCGCATGGAGTATGAAGAGGGAGACGACGACCGCCCCGGCCCTGTCCAGCCAGGCCATACCGGGCATCAGAACCGCACATGCCACGGCCAGAGCCACTGGAATCGAGCTGATCCCATCTGAACGGTGGTGCCAGGCGTTGGCGATGAGAGCGGCGGAATTGATTCGCTTGCCAACAGAAACGGTCCAACGGTAGAGGAGTTCTTTGGAGACGATGGAGACGACCGCTGCCCAGAAGGCTATCCACCGAGGTGGGCCGGCCCGCACCGGAGCGCTTATCAGGGCGTTGTAAGTCAGACCCAGGGCAGCCGCCGCCATCAATAGGCCTATGAAAAAGGCCACCAAGAATTCGATCCGCCAATGTCCATGGGGATGACTCGCATCCGGTGGCCTCGTCCAAAACCGGACGCCCACCAGGACCGCAACATCGGTTATGGTATCTGAGAAGCTGTGGACCGCGTCTGCCACCACCGCCTGACTGTTGCCCAGGATTCCTGCTGCTAACTTCAGAGCAGAGAGGGACAGGTCTGCGACCAGGCTGACCCATGCTACCCTCTTCACTTCTGAAACGTTATGCTCGTTTCCTAAGAGATAATCTTCATGAGAGTTCATGTCAGCCACGAGATAACGACCTGGATAATGGTCTTGGACATATTTATATAAGGATTATCCTAAAAGTGGGTACGGGAAAGAGCTGCTTTGATTTACTGGATGTGTTGGTGATGGAAATGATAAGGGAGGAGATAGATCTACCGAGATCTATCATGGCATTGATCAAAGTAGAAAAAGACGATCTTTGCTCCTTCATAAAGCGCTCTTTGGCAGTGGAGCTGTATAGGGAGGGGAAGCTTTCCCTGGGCAAAGCTGCGGAAGTTGCTAGT
>CAYQFP010000187.1:0-1542 GCA_964416865.1 uncultured Methanotrichaceae archaeon | reverse complement strand
GGGCATTTGAAATCTTGTCCATAAGCAATTGGTCGATGTTCTGCCTGGATGCCTCATCGTACTTCTCTAAGTATTCTAAGACAAGTTTCTTGTAGTAATTCTTGTCGAATGCTCGCTTCTTGATGTAGTCGGCCTTGGTATCTGTAGCAGCGGCAACTTCTGCCGATACGAATAGGTTCGGGCGTCGTCCCTCGATCAGCCGCCTCGTTTTTAGGGACCTGAACTCATCTTCCGTGAGAGTTTTTCCCTTCTGCACGTTATCCAGGGCGATCACGTCCATCAAGTCAAGATCGGTCCTCGTCATCAGCAGTCGCGTGTACTTCTCATCGACAACCGTGCCGATGATCCGCACTTTCACCCGCCCCCTTTCGCCCAGGTCGTAATCCGGCATGGGAAAGCTCCTTTGCCGCTGCTTCGTGAACATTCGTTTGATACCACTGCCGATGGTATCAATCATGTTGAGGTTGACCATAGCCTCGGCCATAAATCGGTTCCGGTAAAGCTCAGGGGGTGCATCCTCGCGGATGACCTTCTCCACGCTCCCCGGTAGGAATTCGCCCAGGTTTGTGAAGAGCAGCGAATCCGACTCCTCGACGACGTTGATGCGCCCCCCCTGTGCATAGTCCTGGTGGGCGATGGCGTTGTGTAGCGTCTCACGAATGACCCATGGATCGTACTGTGTGATCTCGGTGGGAAATAGGCTGGCGTCGGGCAGATGGCGGTACGTCAAGTTTCTGATCTTGTATGTGTCATCCCTGCGCTTCCCCGCCGCTTCCCCTCATCGCCTCATCCTTCCTTGCGGCCGAAATACCAGGCCCACGCGCGATCCGGTGTCGCACCCCGGCGCCCTTCTTCATATGTACGCCCTCGATTTTCCCGCAGCCCATCTGCTACGGACATAGCTTTCAGCCACGGCCCATGATCTATTTGGCCATCCATGTTAATATACAAGGCACCCCATCTTATAAAGATTTGCTATTTTGTTTTCCAGCAAAGCCTTAGAGGAAAAGAGAAAAACACACCGATTGACCACATAAGTAGCTATCCACAATTCGCGAATCTTCGAGCCGTGGGAGAAGACTGAGAAATTGCTGGATAGCGGCAAAAGAAAAGTTAAAGCTCGATGCCTATATCTTTTGCAAACGCTCTGAATGGAACGGGCACAGAGTCGTCTCTACACCCGGTATTGATCTCATCGATTTCTTCATCACTTAGCCCATCTATAAAGCGGTCTAAGTACTCTATTCCGTCTGACGACATCATGATGTAGTTGGGGTTTCTTGGTATTTAAGTGTTTCAATAACCGAAATATATTGAAACGGGCACCAACTCACCCGAGCTGGGATTTACTTTTTATAGTCACTCTTCCTGCGTTTTGCAAGGTGTATTCTCGTTATTGTGACCGTTCGATCGGCGCTATTTATCATATATTCAACTCTGATCTGAGCGCCTATTCTAAGACGATATCCTGGTGGGTTGGAGCCCTCAATATTATCGATATCTGTTCCTGATCTTGGAGTATAAGGATCTTCTTCTAATTTA
>CAYQFP010000186.1:0-1559 GCA_964416865.1 uncultured Methanotrichaceae archaeon | reverse complement strand
TTGATGTTCTTCTCGCCAAGCTCCATGCTTCGATATAGCAACGCTCCCGCAACATCAACCCTCTCGAACAGTTCCTCTGTCCAGTCCCCCCTGATTATCTTGAAATACTCAAACTCAGCAGTTGCATCTCCCCATTCGACGTCCAAATCCTTGACGAAGATCGGGTATCTCTCTATCTTTATCGCCTCTATGAACTGTTTTAGTTTCTTCTCATAACCCTCGGCGATCATCCTGACATCATACGGCTCTATATTCCGGATACAACCGGTGATCTCCAGATCTCTGGCGATCTTCTGGACTGTATCTCTGTAGCCAACACGCTGGACATCGCCTTTTGCAGTGATCACTGCTCTCTGCATACTTCAACCTGAGTATATTACTCTATAAAATACTTCCTCATTCAATCTCTGGATGGATAAGAAAAATCCTCCATTCGGTCGGATTTACAATGAAATGATATGATCGCCGATGAGCCTTCAGCGGCAGCGTTCCTTCTTTCTGCTCCCCCTCTCGATGGGCTCGGGGAATCTGACCATATGCCAGTTCTCCCGCACCCATAAGTCCAGGGACGTCTCTTCCTCTTTCAGATAGCCCCGGGCCCGCTCCATCAACTCGTTCCAGTCCACCTCGTGGCCATCGAATTCGGGACCATCCACGCAGGCCAACTTTGTTTCTCCACCCACGGTAACTCTACAGGCCCCACACATTCCTGTTCCATCGAGCATTATGGGTATGAGGCTTACCTTTGTATCCACCCCGTAGTTTTCGGTGGCCCTGGAGCAGGTCATCATCATGAAGGTGCATCCTACGAGGAAAACCTGGTCCACCTTTTCCGTCTCCAGGACCTGACGGAGGGGTTTGGTGGCCCATCTGGAGACACCTTTGGTACGGTCCCCCGATGTGACTATGAGCCTGTCCGAAATCTCCTCGAGCTTGTCCTGCCAAAAGATGATCTCACCCTTACGGGCCTCTATTATGGATATGACCTTATTTCCGGCCTCCTTCAGCGCTTTGGCCAGAACATAAGCCGGGCCGATGCCGAAACATCCACCCACACAGACTACGGTACCGAACTTTCTTATCTCCATGGCCTTGCCCAGAGGTCCTACCAGGTCTTCAATCCGGTCGCCTACATCCAGTAGACTCAACTTTCTGGTAGAGGTCCCCAGCACCTGGAAGATCACGCTCAAAGTGCCCTTTTCTTCGTCCCAGCCCGCGATGCTCATTGGAATTCGCTCGCCCTGCTCGTTAACCCTGATGATCATGAACTGACCCGGCTTTACAGTATCCACTACCTGGAGGGGTGCTGTTATCTCCACTAGATAGAATCCGGGAGCGATCTCTTCCTTGTGCACTATCTCATACATGGGAGTTCACCTTATCTTGGGCAGGAGAGAACCTACTTCGTCCTGGCGTTTATGGCGAATAAGAAACTATCCCCGATATCGGAGTGGACCTGGTAGGCCATATTCCTGGTGGTGGCCCCTTTCTTCATCAGATAAGCGTCGGGAAGGACAACACATACAATCTCCTTATTTCAACCGCGAATGAACGCTAAT
>CAYQFP010000185.1:0-1596 GCA_964416865.1 uncultured Methanotrichaceae archaeon | reverse complement strand
CCTTCGCGTGCCCCCTACTTTCTGACTCACGCGAAGGCGCGAAGACGCGAAGTCCCTCGTCGAAATGCATGCCATTGAAGTCAAAGGCAACAGACACTTGACGTTCCACCCGCACCCCTCGCTCTTCAAGCATACGCGCAAGGACAGCCTCAGAAAGTACATGATCGCAATCGGGAGACCAATCAACACACCTGAGTAGTTACTGTGTAACATTATGTGCTCAAGTAAATATGAGCGTAAGCGAACATTTACTTGCAGGCCTGGATTCGCTGTGGATGTTAAAAAGTTAAACGACACAGATTTCACACATTTCCGGGATTTACATAGATGATAATGTTGTCCTATCAGATCGCATGAGATGAAGGGAACGGCTCCGAGAACCAGCGCCTTTCCAGATCATCATTTATACGGAGGTCGTGTTCCCGGACGCGGTCTCGTTAAATACTATAAAACCGGTCTCGGTCAAGTTTCCATATCCCATCTCTTCGAGCATCGTTAAGAGCTCTTCCAGTGATAGCTCCACCTCGGGCTCTTCTTCTGCGACAGGTTCACCCTCCGGGGAGCCCTTCACCCTATCAGGAAGTATATATTGCTCCCGGGTCAGGTTGCTCCACCCCGATTCGTTCCAGGCCACCTGGCGGCAGGTGCCGTCGAAGATCTCCTCCTCGCCCCATTTTTTGTTTTCGTCATCTATGGCACCGTAGCCGCCGAAACAACAGGATAACCAGTCTTCCGTGTCGGACGTCTTGCTCTCCTTACTGACGGTGACTTTCATGTTCTTCTTGATCTTGAAGCTGCCCACGTAGCTCTCGTCGATCTCTATCAAGGGCTTCTTCACACCGTGCCCCTTTTCGGTCACAAGCTCTCCGACATGTACCGCGCCATCGGTCACATTTTCATCGATCCTCATCTCGGCAAGTCCCACTTTCGTGAATCCTTTGCGGTAGAGGTTGACGTCGATCTCCGTGACGAATCCCTGGGCGTACTCGATCTGGTGATGCATGGAGGTTCCTACCGTAGGCTGGTAGTTCTTGCCGCTGGTCTTCTCCTTCAGCTTGGAGTTGTAGACCACCGGATTTTGCTCGTAGTACCCTGTCCCGTAGGCGAAGCTCCGCGGCGCATAACTCATATTGTTCTGCTCCGATAAGGTTATCTCGCCGTCCCTAAATGATTTCGATGTCCATCCAGTTCATGTAAAGTATTCGTGGCTACTAGACCCCTGCTTGGAGTTGATCAGAGTCGCCATATCCATGTTCCCGCTGCCGCGCAGGTAGTTTTTGAGCTGGAGGGTCTCGGTGTTCACCACCTGGTTCACTATCACAAACCCATCGCCGGATACGTCCTGCGAGAACTGATGATCGTACTTTTTGTAATACCCATCCGGGCAGTCGGCGGCCCAGCAAGGAGCTGCCGCGAAAAGCAGCATCATAAGAGCTGTTCATGTCATCGTTCCTATCGCTTTCATCTCGATCCCTACCTGCAGCCCATCAACGAAGATATGACTTGGTTATTATTTTGACATGTGATTGACTCTGCGCGTCCCACACCTTGTTATGCATACACAGCCTCAGCTATTCACCAGGCCCTCTTATCATC
>CAYQFP010000184.1:0-1653 GCA_964416865.1 uncultured Methanotrichaceae archaeon | reverse complement strand
GTTTTAGATAGGGACCTGATAAGGTAAGATGGGTATCACGAGTAATTTAACTGGCGCTAAGGTCGTCCACACAAGACAGCGAAGAGCCAAGGCGTTCATGCCCCATTCAGCTGTGGTGAAGGTATCCATTGCCTGTTGGCAGTGGTCACCCGCTGCAATCTCTTTCTACCATCCGCTCTTCGGGGTGGTCTTAAAGGGTCTGCCGTCATCGTCTTTGAAGCCGGGGGGGAGAGCTGTGCTGGTACCAGAGCGCATAGTACTGTAACACTCTATGTCCCAGATTCAATCGAGCATGTCTCGACAACATATATTAATTGGGATTAACATCACATTAACCAAGATGGACTATCATGACTAAGATCAGTCAAATACAAAATGCATTACGCGAATTAAGTGAGGGATCTTTCCAAAAGTTAGCCGATGCATACCTACATAAAAATGGCTACAAACGAATCAACCCGCTTGGTTCGGTCATAGGGGCAGACAAGACTAGGAAGGGGACTCCAGATACATTTGTCAGTCTCCCAAACGGAAAGTACGTTTTCGCCGAGTACACTACTCAGCAGTCCGGAATCTGCAAAAAGTTCAAGGAAGATCTTGAGAAGTGCTTTGACGAGGCGAAAACTGGAGTGCCCGTCGAGATGATTGAGGAAGTGGTACTCTGCCACACATCAACCCTCCCGCCCAAGGAAGAACATGCCCTTGGGAAAGAATGCCAGAAGCGCGGGGCTAACCTAAGTATTTTCGGCATCGGCCCAATTTCATTCGCTCTTTATCAGGATTACCCAGGACTCGCACAGGAACATCTTGGAATTGAGATAGACACGGGACAAATTATAGTTCCTGATGAGTTCGTCGCCACTTATAACAAGAAGAGCAAGCTTGTTGCCCGCCTCGACACAGCCTTTCACTTCCGTGATGAAAAAGTCGAGGAAGTTCTGCAGGAGCTAGAGACGGGTGACTTAGTCATAATATCCGGTCGACCCGGTATTGGAAAGTCTCGTCTCGCGCTGGAGTGTTGCAAGCGATTTAACGACAACCACCCAGAGTATGGGGTCCGATGTATCTTAAACCTAGGACAAGACCTATTTGAGGATTTACGTGTCTACTTCTCTGAAACAGGGCATTTCCTTATCCTTGTGGACGATGCCAATCGAATAAGTCGATTTGAGTACATTGTTCGACTTATTCAGTACAAACGAGATGACCAGCAGTTGAAGGTGATTGCCACCGTCCGTGATTATGCCCTCGATAAGGTACGAGAAACTGCACGCCCTCTAGGTAGTGAAAGCATCGTTGAATTACAGGTCCTAGAAGACACGCAGATAAAGCAGTTGGTGAAAGACGAGTATGGCATCCTAAACCAATGTTATCTCGATAGAATTGCCAAAATCGCACGTGGCAACCCTCGTCTCGCCATCATGGCAGCCGAGGTGGTGAGCCGAGAGAAAAAGCTTGAAAGTATTAACGATGTAACAGATCTCTACGACGAGTATTTCACATCCATAAAGAGCGACATCGAGGATTTCGGTGATATCAACGTCCTTAAAGCTGCTGGCATAGTCGCCTTCTTCCGATTCGTGGATCGCACAAACAGGGA
This sequence comes from uncultured Methanotrichaceae archaeon, assembly GCA_964416865.1. Lineage (GTDB taxonomy): Archaea > Halobacteriota > Methanosarcinia > Methanotrichales > Methanotrichaceae > UBA204. Next base: position 53 of record CAYQFP010000184.1, on the reverse strand, counting down.
GATGATGAGTGCCATCGAGGAAGCATTCGGAATCTCTACAGAGACTTTCTGGG
>CAYQFP010000183.1:0-1762 GCA_964416865.1 uncultured Methanotrichaceae archaeon | reverse complement strand
CAACTTCTTGTCACAAGCGGAACATGCAGATGACTTCTTTGAGATGCTCCATTAACTCCATTAAGTATCAAGACTAAGGTTCATGACTATAGAAGACCCGGCCGGAGGTGGTGTCGTTGGGCGACGTTATGTAGGCGCAGAAATGAGTCCCTCGATATCGGCAGAACACGTGCGATGTCATGGAAAGAAGAGACGCGATATCAGAGATCGATGCCACGCAGCTTGGCATAATCCCTGAGCGAGATCCCTTTGTCTTTGTTCCTCAGCAAATACTCGTACTGGGAATCCACATAAGCGGCCTCGTCGGGGGTTGCGATGTTCTTATCCTTTGCGACTTTGGCGGTGGTCGTTTCAGCCATCTCCCTAGCGGGTTGTATTTTAGGCATATATAATTTTGGTATTACTTGTAATCAGATCGTCCCGATCTTTGAAAGATCTCAGCAATGTAGACGGACCTCTCGGCGTCGTCAACGAAATACTCAGCCCGGAATTTGCCGATCCTAAGCCTATACATCGGAGGTGACCAATTGCCTTTCATTTTCTTGATATCTGCTGATGGACGTGGTTTATAGGGGTTCTCTTCCAGCGCCACAAACCTTGATAGGAGCACTAGTGTGGTACTTTTCTCCAGCTTGTCTAAGGTTTTTCGGGCTTTGGGCGCGAGAAATACTGAATAGGTCGTGGGCGTCACCACCGGTACACTGCAATGAGTGTCCTGGTTCTTAATATTTGGGGAATCTACGTCCCATCGTTACGGCCGGTCGGTTGGTCGACCGATGAAATAGGGAACGGATACCTCGGCCTCAATGACGAGATCGCCATGGTGGACGAAGCCGCGGGGCGATCAGGGTGGATGGGCAGGGCCGGTTCTTCACTTTCGATCTGAAGAAGGGGGGCGAGGGGATGTTTGGCCTTAGTGGTATCCTTTGTACCGCAATATTTCACAAACCTCATATATGAGGGATCGTCAATCTCTCTTCTGACTTTTTAGGGGGGAGACTGAAACGGTTTCATATGATGCTGGATGGAAACCGGAAGAGAGGGCGTGACAAAAGATCGACACGCTTCTGGATATTTCATTTAGGCGTCGGCTTCACCCCTCCAGCCACCCCATCGTCACCCAATAGGCGAACTCGTGGGTCCACTCCTCCTTGTTCATCTCCACCAACTTACCGAACCTCGCCCTCATCATCTCATGCACCCCTTCCTGCTCTGGATAGGAGCGCCTGGTATCTATCGCCTCCGCCAGGGTCCTACCCAGCCGGAAGGCTTCCTTCTCTGCTACGTCCAGGGCCCGGGGGTCGTTCATGTTCGCGCCCGCGCTCCCCACGGCATCGGCACCCATGGCCACCAGGATCCTGTTGATGTACTCGGTGACCTCTTCGTGACCTTGGCTTCCCGCGGTGGAGACCGCACAGCCGTACTTGCCGTGGAGAAGCTGGCAGTGTATGGAATCAGACATCCTGTCTATCATCGTCTTCATCTGAGCGGTGACCGACCCAAAGTAGACCGGCGACCCCAAGACCAGTCCATCGCTCACCAGGATCTTATCGTACAGCTCCTGGAAGTCATCCTCATGAATGCACCGCCCTGTCTTGTAGCAGGTCCCACAAGCGTTGCAGTACTCTATCCTCAGCTCGCAGAGGTCCGCCAGCTCGGCCTCGGCGCCTGATACTTTCACCCCTTTCAAGACGGCCTCGACCAGACGAAGGGTCTGGCTCTGAGATCCTCGGGGGCTTCCGTTGATGCCTAAGATCTTCAT
>CAYQFP010000182.1:0-1791 GCA_964416865.1 uncultured Methanotrichaceae archaeon | reverse complement strand
ACGTCCAGGCCGCTGGTCTTCTCCCCGGCCTCATGTCTGCTTTTTATCGCCACCAGCTTGTCTATCGAATCTAGGCCGGCGTTTTTCGCCAGAGTCTTGGGGATCTCGTCCAGGGCATCGGCGAACCTGTCCGTTGCCAGCTGCTCCCGCCCCTCGAGGGTGGCCGCGTACTCCTTCAGCCTGAGGGAGAGCTCAACCTCTGTAGCGCCGCCTCCAGCCACCATCTTCTGGTCTTCGATGGCCGCTGCCACCGCGTGCAGCGCGTCGTCCAGCGCTATCTTCAGGTTGTTCACCACCTGCTCGGTCCCGCCCCGGAGAAGAAGAGATACGGTGCCTTTCGCAACGCCGGTAACGAAGGTCAGGTGACCACCGCTTACCTTTCTACCCTCGACCAGCCCGGCATTTCCGAGGTCTTCAGGGGTCATCTCGTCCAGGTTGGTCACGATGTTTGCACCCGTGGCCTTGGCGAGCCGCTTCATATCGGTTCTCTTGACCCTGCGAAGAGCCATCACCCCGGCCTTGGCCAGGTGATGCTGGGCAAAGTCTTCGATCCCCTTCTGACAGAATACGACGTTCGCCCCGCTGGCTATGACCTTATCTGCTACCTCTCTTATCCTCGCCTTCTCCCGGTCGGCAAACATCTTGAACTGGTCCGAGGAGGTTATGGTGATCTCCGCCTTGGTCTCCGGGTCCTTCGCCTCCAAGGCAACGTTGATCAGGGCGATCTTGGCCTGCTCCACCCTCTTGGGCATGTTGGAATGGACCCGGTCTTTGTCGATTATGAGACCCTCGACCAGCTCCGAGTCTTCCGTGCTCTCTCCTGGCTTCTTCTCCACGATGATCTTCTTGAGGTCGACGACCGTCTTGCCGTCGGTCTCCTCGGCCGTAAAGAGAACCATCTTCACCACATATTCGGCCAGCTTGGTACTCAGGATTCCTGCAAACTTGCCGGTCATGGCGGTAAGCGCTATCTTCTCCAGCAGATCCCGGTCGTTTTTGGAGACGTCGAAGGCCAGGCTCTCCAGAACTTCGATCGCCTTCTCGGAGGCAAGCCTGAACCCAGAGACGATCACCGTGGGGTGAACGTCCATATCGATCAGCTCATCCGCCTTTTTGAGGAGTTCTCCGACGAGTACTGCCGTGGTGGTGGTCCCGTCGCCCACCTCGTCGTTCTGGGCCTTTGCCGCCTCCACCACCATCTTGGCGGCCGGGTGCTGGATGTCCATCTCCCGCAGGATGGTTACTCCGTCGTTGGTTATGGTTACGTCACCCAGAGAGTCAACCATCAGCTTGTCCATGCCTCTGGGACCCAGGGTGCTCTTCACCGCTTCGGCCACTGCCCGGGCGGCCATGATGTTGTTTTCCAGGGCCTCTTTTCCCTTCTCTCTGCGAGCGCCTTCTCTCAGAATGAGTATCGGCTGTCCACTAAGTCCTGCCATAAGTCGCCACCTTCTCGGGATCACAGTATTTGAGCTTCTATAAAAGGATTACCATATGCTATAGGGTCGCTGCCCAGGGATACCGCAAGGATACCGGCCCGACGCAAGTCGTTTGTTGCCATCTCTGCTTTAGCCGGCGACCGGCGAGCATCTTCGTCGAAATCTTTAAATCGAATTAAAGAACAGGAAGATAGTTGAGGTTGGGGTCTCCGGGGGGCGCCAACCGGTCGGCAATCCTCATGAACGCGGCCCGAAGGGTTACGATTACAATAAAGGTGGTATGAATGCACAGAATATTGATCTTAATGGTATTGACGATCTCAACAGCTTCTGCCACCACATGGATCGTGGA
>CAYQFP010000181.1:0-1911 GCA_964416865.1 uncultured Methanotrichaceae archaeon | reverse complement strand
AAGTGCGGGGGACGGGAGTCGAACCCGTGAACTCCTACGAGACAGGGTCCTAAGCCCTGCGCCTTTGACCACTTGGCAACCCCCGCAAGCACGATCAGGATAATAGCCTTTACGGCACGGCGAAAATGGGAGTCACCATAGGTTATATCTTTTCCTCTGCAGCGGAGGTGCCGTTTTTCCACCGGCACGAGGGAGAGGCGACCCGATCAGAAGGGCCACCTACGCCGCCTCAGCGACTTCACCCGCCTGGACCGTCTCCGCTGGATCAGGACCAAACCCGCCAGCACGGCGATGACCAGAGGCACCGCCAGGAGGCTCATCTTGCTATCGTTCTCCACCACGACCGTGAATGGCGCAGATGCCACCCCCCTCAGGTGGTCGATATTGCAGTCCAGATCGTACTCCTGAGCGCTGGCATCCTCGTCCACGCCCACCCCAAACCTGGCCACGACCACCTGGCCCGGTCCCAGGTCACCCAGGAGAACCTCATCGTCCAGCACCAGCGAATCGATGGGAAGATCAGTCGCCAGCCAAGCGGTGCACCCCACCAGGGTCTTCATGCCGGCGTTCCTGATGGCGAGGGTCACCGTGCCGTTCTTTCCGGGCCGGAGATCTGAGCGCGCCCCAACGACCGCGATGGATGAAACATCCTCGACCTCCACCCTGATCTCCAGCCTCTTCTCGGCCGGTAGATAGAGCGGAGACGGCTGACCGTTGCTGATGCTCACGTCGATCTGATGTTCGTATTCCAGGCTCAGGGGCAGTCTGTAAACGCCATCAGCGCTTTTGCCCACTTGCAGAGAGAACTCCAGGGGAACGGTCTCCCCGGCCGGGAGCGAATCGAGGCTGACCGGCCCGGAGACTACCCTGATGGGGCCACTAGATGAGAGCCTGGCCCGCACGTTGGCGGCGTCGACACAGCAAAGCTCGGCTAGCATCTCCTGGGCTGCCTCGGCCTCTTCGCCCGGCGCGATGTCACCCGGGATCAGTCCTTCTACCCAGCCGTCGTTGACCAGGACCAACCGCAAGGTGACGTTCTCACCCGGCGGGAGTGCCGGGTTGACCGCCGTCGCCCTGAGCAGGGGCTCTCCCTCAACCTTGTAGTAGTCGCCCACGAAGGCTATCTTATCTGAGGCAGACGACGGTCCCGAGAGGACCACCGACGATGCCAGCAGTAGGCAGATTATCAGGCAAAGCTGGACAGGCTGCATATCGATCTCCACCGTTGTACACGAAAATCCGACCGAATGGAGGATTTACTCATACAAGTATCTTTAGCATGCCTCGCAGTACCTCTCACCTCGTGACGGCGGTGCTGGCAAAGAAGACCGCCGCAGCCGTCAAGATTATGGTGGCACCCGAGGGGATGTTGAAATAATAGGATATCACCAACCCGGCGAAGACGAAGACGATGCCCAGGAGGATGGAAATGAACATGATCCCCTTGAGGCCGTCGGCATGTTGCCTGCCGATGGCTCCGGGTATGGTGAGGAGGGCGATGACCAGTATGATCCCCACGATCTTTATCAGCACCACCACGCTGAGGGCCACCATACACAATAGGAGGAGACGAAGGCTTCGGATGGGGAGACCCATAGCCTCGCCGTAGGAGGGATCGAAGGAGAGGATCATCAGTTCATTGTAGAGCAGAGCCACCACCAGGACCATGACCAGGGTCAGGCCCAGGATCAGTTCCACGTCGGTTTTGGTGACCGCCAGTATGTTCCCGAAGAGGTAATCGAAGAGATCGGGGGCGTAACCCCTGCTCAAGCTCACGAAGACTATGCCCAGGGACATCCCCGACGCCCAGAACACTCCGATGGCGGTGTCTTCGGAAACCCGGGCCCGGGTACTGCTTATCATCCCGACCCCCAGGGCGGCGGCCACCGAGAAGAAGACGGCGAACAATAG
>CAYQFP010000180.1:0-1976 GCA_964416865.1 uncultured Methanotrichaceae archaeon | reverse complement strand
GGATGGCCGTTTCGACCCCCGGCCTATCCTTGGAGCATTTGTCCTTCAAAAAGCGGATCAATTCCTTCGTCTTCATGCCATTGGACTTATAATTCTCTCAATCGTAAAAGGCTTTCTCCAAACCCGAAGACGTTGCTTGTTAGCTTGGCCAATTTTTCAGCAGATATGGCGGGCAGATAGGGCATGGGCCTGGATCGTCAGGGTATATTCCAGGGTCCCTTCTTCGGTGGGGACCTCTTCGCCGCGAGCCACGAGAGATTCAACGTAGGCTTCGATCGCCTCCTTTGCCATTTCGATCGCCTCATCTATCGTCTCCCCGAAGGTGACGCACCCGGGAAAGGTGGGCACGATCACGCTATAGCATCCTTCGGGCTCTTTTTTGAACAAGACTCGATAGCTTAAGGGCCTCATCAAGAGAGATATGGACATATTTTAATATATATGCTTTGCCGACAACACTTGACTGGAGGACGGACTAGCTATCACCCTATCCACCCCCCAAGACGAGTATCTCTCTGCCCGTTAGATCCTGCTGGGTGACCCGAGACGAGACGATATGGACGTTGGCCGATCTGAAGAGGAGACCTTCTGCCTCGGCGTTGATGGTGTGCCAGCCAGGATTGAGGGTCATCATGTATCCTCCAGAGGCGTCTGTGACAACAGAAGACCCGGCATCTGATCTGACCCGCGCGCCGGGTATGCCCGTACCGCTTTTATCGACCACCGTCCCCTCCAGCCACCCCGTCTGGGAGGCGAAGGTATCGGTCCCATAGAGCGGATACCCCACGATCTTCCCCGCCACAGATACCGTCCCGCCCCATACCCTGGCCGTGGCCATGTCAAACCGATATCCGCTAAGCTCTGCGGTCATAGAATAGACACCCGATGGGAGGTCCATCCCATAGTAACCAAGGTTGTTGGCGTTGGTGCCAAAAGAGCCACCTTCGTTGCCAGATATCTGCACAGTGGCTTTGGGCATGCCATTCCCGTACTGGTCGACCACTCTGCCGACCAGACTGGATGTGGTGGGGTAACCTGCAGGGTTGATGGAAACCGAGACCTCGTTGCTCAGGCCGGTGACGTTGAAGACGTAGAGGTGAGATACCAGGATCTCGGCGTATCTGTCGACCCTGTACCAGCCGGGATATATAAAGTCCTGAGAAAGAATCTCCCCGCCCCTGTCGTAGAAAACGAAGCTGCCCCAGTTGCCGACGTAAAGCCAGAGGGTATAAGGCTCACCGAGGTTCACAACACCCGAGGTGGTGAGCGAGGTGCCTGACTGGAGATAGAGCTTGTTGGGTCTGAGCACATCGTCTTGGATAATGAGATAGGATGGGCTCGCAGAAACGAGACCTGGTGCACCGCCTCCATGTGGTGCGTAGGGATCCCAGCTCGGCCTATCGGGCGCGTAGGTGGCCTCTTGACCCGGACCGAAGGGGTCCCATTCAGGCCTATCGGCGTAATAAGGATTGAGCCAATCGGGCTTCGGCGCGGTCTGGGTCTGATCGGGTTCCACCGCAGTGGAGACCGCCATCAAGACAACCCCCATTAAGACGCATAATAAACATAATCGTTTCAGGTTCAAACGAATCAACCTCCCCAAGTGAAAAGGGTCTGGCCGGGACTTAAAGATTTCGGATTCTGGGAGTTTCCGCACCGGGCGGGGACCAAGGCATCGCTACGATAGATACTCGCCCTGGATCTTCACCACCTCGGCGCTGTCCTTCGCCGCAGCGTACTCCTCCAGGGGCTCTCTGTTCAGTTTCAGAAATACACAACCCCACGAGAACTTGCTCAAAATCTCTCTGGACTGCTTCTCCTCACCCAGTATCACCAAGGCGGCGGCGAAGGCCTCCACAGTAGACAGCTTGAAGGGCTTCCCGAAGTTGATCGGGTTGGCCGCCACAAGATAAGGCAGGGCCCTCTCCCTGGTACGGAGCCGGGAGAAGACCTCCTCCGCGTGGGCCCAGCTACAG
>CAYQFP010000179.1:0-2151 GCA_964416865.1 uncultured Methanotrichaceae archaeon | reverse complement strand
AATACTCTGGTCGGAAATTATTGCCATTTTTAGGAGGGGGTCCGGAATGGGAACTGGACCTGCCCGCACCCCTCATACCCCAAGGATTCCGGTTATCGCCGCCAGCACCTGCTCGAAGACATCTTCCGGACCGCGGCCTGCATCGATGAGCACGAACCTATCCGGCTCGAGCTCTGCAAGACTGTGGAAGTTCTCGGCCACTTTCCGGAGGAGGGCCTCCTGCTCGAACCTCTCCGGTTCAGCGTTGCAAGAACGCGATTTGCACCTCTCCACGGCCGTAGAAGGGTCGAGCGCGAAGAGGATCGTCAGGTCGGGCACCATGCTCCAGGGCTCGTGCAGTTCTCTAACCCAGGTCATCGGGTCCGGCACGATGCCGCGCAGCGTCGCCCCCTGATAGGCGACCCTGGAGTCCGAGTACCTGTCTGAGATTACCACCGCGCCCCTATCCAGGGCGGGGATGACCTCTTCGGCCAGGTGATCTGCATGGTCTGCCATGAAGAGAAAGAGGTCTTCTAAGTGCTTCAGTCCTGAGGTCTCTCCCGTCTGGAGCCGCTTCTTCAGCAGTCGCCCAACCTCGCTCTCGGTGGGCTCTGCCGTGAAGACGAACTCTCTTTTGATGGGACTATCTTCACGTTCGAGCATCCTGGCCAGCATGGCAGCGACGGTGGACTTCCCGGTACCGTCGATGCCTTCGAGGGTGATAAGATATCCTCTCATGGTCATTGATCTGAGGAACACGAAACGAAGATGATGATGAAGATGTCGCCCGATGCACTGCTAACTCCGGAACCTCATCCGCCGGATCAATCCGCTGTCAGCCCAGTGACCCTCGCAGCGGGCGTTCTCATGTACCGCATTTGGGTTGTCTTGAGGTCATCGGTAGACGTCTGTCAATGTCTCCCCCAAGGACCTATCAACGCGGCTCTTGTAGTTCTCTTTTTGCACCGGCGATCACGGCAACGGCAGATGCCTGAGCTCATGCCGGTCCTCTGAAGAGAACGACACATGTATGGTGAGGATACTATATAAAGATGGCGACCGAGGCGCGTGGTCAGGCTTGGGATTGTTTTATAATATTTAAGTATTTCATCGACCGCCTGTCGGGTAAGGTTTAAGTCAAAGTTATGCGTTCAGGATCTTTGGAGGTGTTTTACCTGGCTGATAACGTCTACGTGGTTGGCCATAAGAGTCCGGATACAGACTCTGTGGCATCGGCCATATCCTATGCGAACCTGAAGAACCAGCTCGGACTGCCGGAGATATTCGTTCCCGCGGCCGCTGGCGAGATCAACAACGAGACGCGTTTCGTGCTCGAGCACTTCAACGTGCCGGAGCCGGAGGTCTTGACCGACGCAAAGGGCAAGAAGATAATACTCGTCGATCATAACGAGGTGGCCCAGGCAGTTGATAACATCAACGAGGCAGAACTGATGGAGGTTGTGGATCACCACAAGATCGGCGACATCCAGACGGGGAGCCCCATATTCTTCCACAACGAGCCGGTGGGCTGTGCTGCTAGCATCATATCTGCCATGTACGACCAGAACAAGGTCGTCATCGGCAAGGAGATCGCAGGAGTCATGATGTCTGCCATCCTGAGCGATACCGTCCTCTTCAAGTCGCCTACCTGTACCGAGAAGGACAAGGAAGAGGTGGCCAAGCTGGCCAAGATCTGCGGCGAAGATCCTCAGGAGTACGGGATTGCGATGCTCAGCGCCAAGAGCGACATCTCGTCCAAGACCGCCCGGGACATCGTGAAGGGTGACTACAAGCAATTCGACTTTGCCGGCACCAAGGCGGGCGTGGGTCAGATAGAGGTCATGGACCTGGCTGCCCTTGTCGACAGGAGAGAAGCGATCCTCGCCGATATGGAGGAGGTCAGGAAGGAAGAGGGCCTGGACTTCGTGCTCATCATGCTTACCGACGTGATGAAGGAAGCCAGCGACCTGCTCTTCGTGGGATCTCCCGTCGAGAAGTTCGAGCAGGCCTTCGAGGGGAAGATCGAGAATCAGTCCATCTACAAGGAAGGAGTCCTCTCCAGGAAGAAACAGGTGGTACCACCGCTGGAAGCAGCCTTCAAGTGAGGGCTTTCCCTTCTTTTTTCTTTTTGTGGTTGTTCCACCAGACAGACTTCAAGTTTGCTTCTACTTC
>CAYQFP010000178.1:0-2185 GCA_964416865.1 uncultured Methanotrichaceae archaeon | reverse complement strand
CGAGATCCCGATGAAGGTGGAAAGCCGTATCCACCGCGACGGAAGAGACTTCTTCCACATTCATCGACGAGTCACCTCCCTTCGCGCCTTCGCGTCTTCGCGTGAGATCTTTTCCTCAACGATCATAGCGCTCTGCTGGGAGAAACCCTCCTTGGTCAGCGCCCGCGTCTTGCCGCCGCAGGAGGGAAGGTTAGCCTCGATACCATCCTTCACCGCGAGGTATAGGCTGTAGGCGTGCCTGAGAAACACGAGGCCCATCACTGGCAGGATCTGCGCCGAGCCTCGTCTTGTTCTTCTTTGAGAAGGGCCAGAAAGTCCTTGAGCACGGACTCGTAGCGGGCCCGGATCTTGGTCTTGTTGGTGAACGCCTCGACCTCAGTTCCCATGTGACCTTTCAGCCGGAGGGGAACTCGGCCTATCGGAGTATTCGGGCGGTTATTTTATGCCTTAGAAGGGAAAAGGCTGATCGAGGTCGGATATCGCATAGGTACCAAGTCTAATCGCGGGGTTGTGAACATCGATACGTTGAATTGAACGAGGCGGCAAATTGAAGGTCAGAGATGTTATCAAGCTGATAGAGGCAGACGGTTGGAGTTTGACACGTACCAGAGGGAGCCATAGGCAGTTCAAGCACCCGTTTAAGAAGGGACGTGTTACAGTCGCAGGCAAGCCGGGCCTGGACCTCCATCCCAAGACCCTGAAAAGTATATTAAAGCAAGCGGACCTAAAGGAGATCAAAGATGACTAGATATGCAATTATCATCGAGAAGGGCGAAAGAAATTACTCTGCATACTGCCCTGACCTTCCTGGTGTTGTCGCAGCCGGTGAGACTGAAGAGGAGACCGTAGAGCTGATGAAAGAAGCGATAGAGTTTCATTTGGAAGGACTAAAAGAAGACAACATTCCCATACCCGAGCCAACTACCTTTGCCAGAAGCGTCGAAATTTCTGTATGAGACGCTTGCCGGAAGTTCAAGGGTCCAAGGTCCCGGGTGCGCCTTTAAGAGGACTCACTTTAAGAGGACTCATGCCCCGGCCAGGGTGGCGATAAGGAGCTGTTGCATCTGGATTACAAGCTCTACAAGCGTATCGAGGACTGATTCGTCGTGAATGAGAAGGCGTATCTGTATCGGTTGGACCCGTTCTTATACTATAGTGGGTACTCATTTCTTACGAGCGTCAGGCGCCTCACTCAGACAAGATTTTATTGAATTAGATGGGGCGAGGTCCCGGTCCAGACTGTGATGCCATCTACTGACGGTCTCCTGCTCTATAGCGCCAGCCAGGCGACGGTCGACAGGACCTCTGTGGGCCCACCGACTTATCCACCACCTTTGAGACCCGAATCGCAGAAAAAGACAAATACAAGCATGGACGAAAAGGTTTTCGTATGTCGCACCATCCCTGCCTGTCGACTATATCAGCTTGCATTCCTCTGCTCCTGCTAATCTTGCTGCTACCCCTGACCCAGGCAGCTGACCTGCCCTTCGCCTTCGGCGAAGACACCCCGCCGCTGGAAGGCCTGAGCTCCCAGGAGCTGCAACGCCTCGCGGCCTCGACCCCGGGGCTGGATGATATGCCAGAGGTCAGCATAGTTCCCGAAGACGAGGTGATGGAATGGACCGAGGTCGGCGGCAAGACCGTCGCCCGCGGCGTGACCAAGAACACGGCCGGGGAGCTAAAGGACATATTCGACAGCCGGGTCGACCTTGGGGCGGGGATAGTTCGAGAAACAGCCCTGCTTTTGGCCGCCGATTATCCAGGTGAACTATCGGTCGATCAGGTCTGCGCCATATTCGAGTTCATGAAGAGGGGTAATGGTTCTACCCAAGGATGGAGGTATGTCCCAGATCCAAGAGGCATCGACGTCTATGCCTACGCCAGCAAGACCCTGGAGGTCGGCCAAAAGAAGAACGTATCAGGTATCGGTGACTGCGACGACTTCGCCATCCTCATGGCAGCCCTCGTGGAATCCATCAGCGGGACGACCAGGATCATCCTCGCCTACAACCAGAGCGTGGGTCACGCCTACACCGAGGTCTATCTAGGCTCGGTGAACGAGCCCGGAGACCGCGTAGAGGACGTGGTCGCCGCCCTCCGGATGCGCTACGACATATCCAAGGTCTTCACCCACGTTGATACATCAACCGGCGATGTCTGGCTCAATTTGGACTGGGGGCCGGAC
>CAYQFP010000177.1:0-2257 GCA_964416865.1 uncultured Methanotrichaceae archaeon | reverse complement strand
GCGGTTCTATTCCGATGTAGTGCTGGCGTTCGTACTTGCCGATATCATAGATAGATTTACCTACGATGTCTTCCAAGCGGGATCCATGTTACCAGGTATCGGCGGCAAGGGGATGAGCCCCAAGAAGATGAAACAGATGATGAAGCAGATGGGCATCAGCATAGAAGAGCTTGAGGGCGTCGAGGAGGTGGTGATCAGGACCGCGGACAAAGAGATAGTATTCCAGGATGTTGCGGTCACCATTATGATTGCTCAGGGAAATAAGTCCTATCAGATAGTGGGCACCCCCGAAGAGAAGGCGCGCGCCCTGACCATACCTGATGCCGACGTGGAGCTGGTGGTAGCCCAGACCGGAGTATCCCCGGAAGAGGGCCGGGCCGCCCTGGAAGAGTGCCATGGCGATCTGGCCGAGGCGATAATGAAACTTGGGGCGGAGTGAGATTCTCAGGGCCGGTTCACGTCGGAGAGCCATATCGCCCCCCATTATCTGAGGAGCTGATGGATTGGATCGGGTCGAGGTGGAAGAAGAGCTCAACCGCATCCTCTTGAAGATCGCAGAGACTCAGGACGCGATTTTGGACTGTCTAGAAAAGGACTCCTCCTCTGCTCAGATTGAAGAGCTGGCGCTGAGGGTGATCAAAGACGCCGACTACTGGATAGAGCAGTGCACCAGGACCACCGAAGCACCTTCGATCCTGCTCAGGAGGATGCAGATCCAGCTGGACAGGCTCAAAAAGATCGAAAAGCAGATCGAAGGGACGAGACAACGATAGGCGGCTACGGTGCACGTCGCCGCGGGACATATGGACGGTCCATCAGAAAGTGCTTTGACGGATTTTTGGTGTATCTTCGATTCTATATGCAACTTTTTATTCGATGTTGGGGGCCGCAGTCCAGGAAAAATGGCGAAATGACTCATCGATCGAGGATGGATGAAATGGGCGATATTGAGCCATTTAGGAGGAATCTATGGGCCTCAATCCCAACTGAAGCTGATTTTCGCCGGAGGCGAAAACGCCCGAGCAGGACAAAATTTTAAGTAATATGCCGATCAACAATATACGTTAATTCTGTTTCGCGGACGGATCTCAGATCCGTCGATCGGAGCTGTCGACCAAAAAGGTTCGGGCTTGGGTTTGTGGCGTGACATGTCATGTCGTGCCAATTCATGTTTCATGTCTTGCCGCATCTCGGTCCGTCCGAATAAGGAGGTTAATTGATCATGAAATCAGCCTATGCAGCGGCGATCCTTGCTCTATTTTTGTTGGCATCGCCGATTTATGCGGCCGACGCCGCCTCTGCCCAGCAGATGAAAGCCCTGCCCGTCGTGGAGATGAAGCCGGGCACGATGGCCGTTTTGGAGAAATTCGTCCCGATCTACTACGCCGACGGGCGCCAGTCGACTGGATCGGTCTACAGCGCCGCCAGCAGCAGCGCTCCCGACAACATCATCTACACGAGGCCCTCGGGCAACCTCTACAGCTTCACCTTCCATCCAGGGATCCCCGAGAAGCTCTACTACGCCAACTCCAACCAATACAACATATACATGGCCGCTGAGACCGGGTCAGGCTGGTCTGCGGAGACGACCGTCTACACCCACACCACCTACGTGAGGGACATCGCCTTCGCCTTCGACCAGAACGGCGACTTCGGCCTCTACTTCAGCGAGGCCACCGGCGCCGGTGGCGACGGCAAGATATACAGGATCGACGGCGCCTCTGCCACGCCCTTCTACACTGTGAAGCTCTCCGACGTTGGCGGCTTCTGGCGGGGCGACTTCGCCTTCGATTACGACGGAAACCTCTACCTGAGCTCAGGAAACCACATCCCTGCGAGCATATACAAGGTCGGTAGCGGGACCGGGATCGTGACCAAGATATTCGACTCAAGAACGGGCTCTATAGCCGGGCTCGTATACAGGAACGGGTATCTCTACTACGCAGACTGGCGCCAGAACATCTATCGCCTCGACCTCAGCAGCATGACGAGCACCGTCTACTACACCAACCCGAACAGAATATGGCTCTCCGACGTCGGCTTCAGGGAGAGGGCTGACGCTCCTGGAAGCAGACCGACGGCAGGAAGCTACATACCATCCATAATCAGGCCGACCTTCGTGGCGCAGAAAAAATAATGATGTGACGACCAAGTGATACGAGGGATGCTGAGCCCATCCCTCGCGTCTTTTCTTTTTCGAACTATAGTCATGAACCTTAGACTTGATACTTAATGGAGCATCTCAAAGAAGTCATCT
>CAYQFP010000176.1:0-2273 GCA_964416865.1 uncultured Methanotrichaceae archaeon | reverse complement strand
TCAATCGCTTGATAATGGTTTTAATCAATATAGGAGTTACGCAGTTGGCCGATATCCTCCGAATTGTGTTCGAGTATTTGCCAATAGTTGGATGGAGTTTGATTTATACCCATCATTCAGTTCATCAGATCGAATGTAAATCTGCATCGACCGCTCAACTGCGTAAGTCCTACAATAGATAAGCCATCTGCTACAAGGCCAGCGTTTTCTTGGGCTGGGTGCGTCTTGCGCATCGGATAAGTGTCAAACTTAGCGTTCAGGAGTATAATGACCCTGGTTCGCCAGGGAATACTCTGGTCGGAAATTATTGCCATTTTTAGGAGGGGGGCCGGAATGGAAAGTTCATAGCAATCGTAAAAATTCATCCATCGTCAAACCAGCATCCTTGATGATCCTGCTCAATGTACCCTTCTTCAACGTTCCATGAACTGGAACTGTGATCTTGATCGTTTTGCTATCTTCAATCTTCTTAAGCCTAACATGCGAACCTTTTTGGCGTGTTGCTATAAATCCTGCTTTTCTTAGAGTCTTTATCACATCGTATCCTGTAATTACTGGTAATTTTTTCATACCATAACTTCCACGACTTTAAGTTGTGGATACTGCAATAGTTCGTCTTCATCTGGCTCAAGATAGAGCTCCATCGCTTCTTTGATATTTTCTAACGCCTCTTCGTATGTCTCACCCTGAGATATGCAGCCTGGGAGAGATGGCACATATACTGCATACCCCCCCTCTTCTTGTGGTTCTAAGACGACTTTTAGTTTCATCTATTTATCTTTGCATTTTGGATATTTAAAGTTTCAGTTTCAACTATTTCAAGACAGCATTTCGACGAGGGACTTCGCGTCTTCGCGTCTTCGCGTGAGTCAGAAAGTAGAAAGGGAGCACGCGAAGACGCCATTCTCCGACTCGCAAGACCGAACCCTTTACGATCCAAAGGGCAGGCAATCCCGGTGGCGAGTAGAGGTAACTCTTTTAACGCAAAGGCCTATCGGAGGGGCGGTGACACAAGATATCGCCCTCCCGACCATCAGTCCCAAAAAGTCCCTGGGGATGATAGTCCTGGGCATGAGCGCGTATATGGCCTACCTCTACTACGTAGGCTTCGAAGAGACAATATCTGCCCTGGCTCGGGTGAACCTGGTCATATTCTCCACCGCATTTCTCCTCGCCCTGGTGAGCATGCTCTTCTACGCCCTATCCTGGAAGACTATCACCAACCAGCTCGACTACGACGTAGCCATAACCGACATATTCCACATGTACATGTCCAGCATCTTCTTGAACAACCTCATACCCTCGGGCAGCTTCTCCGGCGAGACAGCCCGTATATACTTTCTGAGCAAGATCGCCGGAAACTCTCGACTCGACATGAGCGCCGCCACCGTTGCTGCTACCAGGATAATCACCGCCATACCCTTCATCGCCGGGATGACCCTGGGCCTCGCCTACCTGGCCCTGCGTTACGAGGTACCCCTCTGGGCCCTGACCATCTGCCTGGCCTCGCTGCTCGTCTTATTGCTCGTGGGCCTGATATTCGTGGGCATCTGCTTCGCAGACACCTGGCTCTGGGGGATAACGAAGCTGACGATAAAGTACGTAAAGAAGATCTTCCACCGAGAGGTAGACCAGGAACTCTGCATGGACATAGTTTCCCGGTTTCACCGGAACATGAACCTGCTCAGCGGCCAGAACAGGGCTCTGATCGTCAGCACCTTCTGGGGGGTGGCCGGATGGCTAACCATAAACCTGGTGGCCTTAGTCGCCTTCGAGTCTCTGGACATGAAGATCTCGATCTTCACCATATTCGCCGTCTACGCGGTGGTCATAGTCTTCCAGGCCCTCCCCATAATCCTCCCAGGGGGTGTCGGTCTGGCAGACATAATCATGACCGCCCTCTTCAACGCGGTGGGGGTGCCCATGCACGACGCCGCCGCGGTCACCATCCTGATCAGGCTGGTCGAACTCTGGTTCCTCACCATCACTGGTGGACTCTCCACCGCCCATCTGATGAGAAAGGTCAACAACAACAACGATCGTACGAAGAAGGTGATGACAAAAAGCTTTTAAGCACCCTCTCTCTATTTCCCAGTGAGGGACAGTAGGGTAGCCTGGTCGATCCTCGAGCGTTTGGGGCGCTTGGACTGCGGTTCAAATCCGCGCTGTCCCATCGATTCTTCAGTCTTTAGTCTTTAGATTTCCCATTCCGGACCCTCCTCCAAAATCGCCAATAATAAAAGAGCAAGGTCGTGGTCGAGCGCGGCCAGATC
>CAYQFP010000175.1:0-2306 GCA_964416865.1 uncultured Methanotrichaceae archaeon | reverse complement strand
GGGCGGGGGGTGACCAGAGATACGCCCACGAAGAAGAAAGCGCTGAGAGATAGGCCTACCAGAACGCCGTGCTCTGTCAGGTAGGGGGATATGGAATCCAGGGGGGCTCTCAGCCAGAACTTTTCGTACGAGATCAGGACGATCTGAGTTCCTCCACCTATTATCACCGCGGTCAGAGCCCCCCACTTGGTGGCCCGTTTCCAGAAGAGGCCTCCCATTATGGGGAAGAAGTAGGAGGTCGTACCGATGACGGTGGCTATTATCACCGCCTCGAGTATGCTCTCCACCCGATAGGCGATGAAGGCGGCGATCGCGATCATTACCACCACCAGCACCCTGTTTATGACCATCATCTCCTTCATGGTGGCCTGGGGCCTGATGTGGCGCTGGATCAGGTCCCGAGAGATGCAAGAGGCTCCCGAGGTGACGAAGGTGTCGGCACAAGACATAGAAGCTGCGGCGAATCCTATGGCCAAAACGGCGATGAGGGCGCCGGGACAGGAGTCGACGATGAACTGGAGGTATAGCATCTCTGCTGCCATCTCCCCCTCGGGTACGGGGTAGTGAGAGCGAAGCCCGACTGCGGTGATCAGGCAGGCCAGATAGATCAGGCCCAGGAGGACCGCGCCCATGATCAGGCCTCTTTTCGCCGACTTGTTGTCGCGAGCCGCCCAGATCTTCTGCCAGGGGTCCTGCTCGGCCACCCAGCCGGGGAGCAAGGCCAGCTGGAGGATCAAAATACCGCTCAGCCCGCCTAAGAGAAACAGATCCCACCACTGGGTGCCCAGGGAGGTGGCCGTGGCGACCATGGAAGTCCCGTTCGCCGCAGGAAGCCTGTAGGCCAAGAAGGCCACCACCACCGCCAGGCCTGCCAGGAAGATGAACTGGACGGTATCGGTCCAGACCACCGCCCTAAAGCCGCCCAGGCTGACGTAGATGGAGACCGCAACAGCCATTATCAGAAGGGCATAGAAAGGCGGGACCTCGAAGAAGGCGCCCAGGACCAGCTTGAACCCGATGAAGTCGGTCACCGCGAAGAGCATCATGCTGATGGCTATGGCCAGGGCCACCGGCGCCCTGACCATGGGGTCGTACCTGATCTCCAGCATCTCCGGCTGGGTCATGGCGGGGACGTTCCTCACCTTGCCCGATAGCATCGCCAGGATCAGGAGGGCGGCGACGTTGGGAAATACCCAGACCCAGATCGAACCCACGCCTATGAAGAGAAATAGGCCGGTTGCCAGGAGGAGAGCGCTGGCCGTGAGCCAGGAAGCGGCGCTGGAGAAGCCTATGTTCGCCGTTTTTATCTCCTGACCTGCCAGCCAGAAGTCGGTCACCGACCGCTGCCCTCGCGATGATCGAATGCCGATACCGATGAGCATTGCGATGTACAGGCCCAACAACAATAAGAAGAGATGGTAGGGATCCATTGCATCACCAGGGCCCAAGTGGATCAGGATCTATTTAATACGTGATACCCTCGGTGTCGGGAACTTCGATCAAGGCGCCGTCCTCCGGAGAACGCCAACGTTCATGTACTATATCTGCCCATAGATAAGCCAGTGCAGGTGATCGCCGTGAAGATCAAGATTATCATCAAAGGCGATAAGGTTCACGGTATCGGCTACCGTTACTTCATGATGGAAAACGCCATGGCGCTGGGCGTTGAGAGGTTCGGGGCCGTCAACCTCGTGAGCGATAAAGAGGTCGTGCAGATCATCGCCGAAGGTGAGGAAGCCGTAATTAGAGAGTTCTGCGAATTTGCCAGAGCAAACTTCCCGCGCGATGCAGCGGTAGACCGCATCGACATGGAAGATTATCGAGGATGCATCCCGAAGATCGAAACTTTTGCGCTGGTTTTCAACATCGGCCAGACGATGAAGTTCATCGAGGGTGCCAAGGTGGTTGAGACCACCATAAAAGATGAATCGGGGAAGGCAAGAGAGGACATCGTTGCACTGGGTACTATCATAAAAGAGGAATCCGAGAAGACGAGGGGCGAGATGGGTGTGATGAGATCAGATGTTAGATCGTATCTCGATGCGAGGTTCGGCCATATAGAGTACGAGATCTCGATAATCAAAGAAGCGATTGGGATGAAGTAGCCCTTTTCCGAATATCATACTGTTCTACGGACCTTTAGGGATAATATGGTGATGAGATGAAAACAATTAAAGCTGTTTTTGGAGAGTTCTTGGAGGAACAGCAGGCCAGACTGAAACCGCGAACTTACCGGGACTATGAATACGCGATATCTTTATTTGAAGATTGTTTGGACGGTTATGCTTACAGCAGCCTGAGCTCGG
>CAYQFP010000174.1:0-2324 GCA_964416865.1 uncultured Methanotrichaceae archaeon | reverse complement strand
TATAGTCCTTTTCTGGATCCACAAATCAAGAGAATGGCAGATGCCAAAAAATCACCATAGGCCTAAAAATGTGAAGGTATTTGCCACCCGTATGCCAAGAAGACCCAATCCCATCGGCCTTTCTGTGGTAGAAGTCATAAATTTTTCAACTGATAGCGGCAAACTATCGGTGAAAGGGTTGGATGCATTGGACGGCACGCCCATTTTGGATATAAAACCATATATTCCAGATTTTGACAGTTACCCAGATGCGAACTTACCTGGGTGGATTGAAAGACACTTAAAAGAGCACCATCACCACCGATCTTTATCGTGAGTAAATGCCCCGAGCGGAAACCTGCTCGACGCATTCATATTTTGATATGATTTCATAAACCGATACTCGGCAGCCCTGTGCACCCTGAATTTACTTCAACACCAAGTGGGGATCAACGAACAGGGCGAGCGGATTCTCCTGAGCATGCCACTGAGAACCTCCCATAGGTCGAGCCCACCATTCATCCAGAGACGCGGCCGCATTCACCATATCACCGCCGACGCACCCTCTCAGCCAGGCTCGCGGTCAGCCTTTGCAGCGCAGGGGATATGTCGTGAGGATCGAGGATGATCTCCAGGAGGCAGAACCCATCGGTGTACTCCTGTGCCGCCCGGAGCGCAGCCTCGAACTCGTCCTCGGTCTCTACGAGAAACCCCTTTCCCCCCCCTACGATCTCTGGCAGCAGGCTGTAACTCCAGGGATGGAGATCGTTGAAGGATCCGTCCAGCATCGGGCGCTCGGTACCGTAACCGGAGTTGTTGAGGACCAGGACGATGGGATTTTGGCCGTACTTGGCCACGGTGGACATCTCCATGCCCGTCATCTGGAAGGATCCGTCTCCCACCAGGACCACGGGCCGCCTGGACGGATCTGCGAAGGAGGCGCCGACTGCCGCAGGAACGGCAAAACCGAGAGATGCGTAGTAGGCAGGCGAGAGGAAGTACGTATCGGATCCGAGCACGAGGTCCACTGCTCCGAAGAGGGCATCGCCGGCGTCGGCTATGACCACCGAATCGTCGCCGATGAAGGCGTTCAGCCCCTGGAAGAGGCGTTTTACCGTCATCTTTCTCCGAGGCACGGCCGAGAAGGGAACGATCGGCTCGGGACGGGGGATCGGTTCAGAGGGGTGACGTTCGACCTCGGCCTCAAGCAGCCCCTGGAGAAAGTCGTGTAACGAGACGTTCTCATAATTGTGGTACCTTATCGACAGCCTCTCGCTGGTGACGTAGATGGTCCGGTCAGGATCCAGATGAGCCGTGTACATGCCCAGGTTGATATCGGTCATGAAGGTGCCCAACAGCATCAAACAGTCGCTGGACTCCACGTACTCCTGGACAGCCTCCGGCCCCATGGACCCTTCGTAGAGGCCCATGTACAGAAGATTGGATTCATCGACCACCGATTTGCTCAGGATGGTTGATGCCACCGGTATGTTCGTCTTCTCCAGAAGCCGGACCAACTGATCTCTCAATCCAAATCTGTGCATCTCCACCCCGGCGATGATGACCGGCTTTTTGGCAACGTTGATCATCTCCACCGCCTCGGCCAATGCCTCGGCCAGGACGTGCCGATCGCCTTCTTCTTCTTCTTCTTCTTTGATGCCAGGTTTGGCCGCTACAATGGATCTATCGACCATGTCCCTCGGCAGCTCGATGTAGACCGGTCTCTTGTATCTGACCGCCGCCGACAATACCCGGTCGATCTCCTGGCAGGCGATCTGGGGATCGTCCAGGACCGTGGAAGCGATGGTCAGCTCCTGGAAGACCTTCAGCTGGGTGTCAAAGTCCTTGACCATGTGATGGAGCAAGGGATGCTTGTAGCGTTCCCCCATGCCGGGAGATCCGCTGATGATCACAACAGGCGACTTTTCGGCGTAAGCCTGGGCGGTGGTGTTGGTCACCTTGAGCCCACCAACACAGTAGGTGATGCAGACGGCGCCCAAACCATTCAGGCGAGCGTATGCGTCTGCGGCAAACCCGGCACCCTGCTCGTCGCAGGTGGTGACGAACTCAAGCCCGCTCTCCTCCAGCTTTTTGTCAAACCCCAGGACGTAATCGCCGGGTATGCCGAAGACGTGGCCGACACCCAGATCCAAGAGCCTCTCTACGAGATGATCCCCTATGCCGATCGAAGGTTCCATGATACCACCCATCAAAAATTATTCTATCCTATTAACGGGAACAATTATCATAAATAGATGACGCAGTCCCCGATGATGGGTAGTCCCCCCCCCCAACAGTGTTGTTGAACGATTCTACTTCGTCCGATTTGACTGATATGTCTGCTT
>CAYQFP010000173.1:1359-2374 GCA_964416865.1 uncultured Methanotrichaceae archaeon | reverse complement strand
CTATTTACTGTGCTTGTGTATAGAGCGGATGACCGTGCTCCAATCCTACGGCGCCGCCCTGCAATCGCCACCCATGCCCCGAACGATATAAAAAAGTAGAACAGAACGAACGTCGGACTGTGCCATATAAAACCGTTCAAAAACCGTTCAGAAAGATCAATCAGATTTTTTTCCTGATTTGAACCATTCTAATAGTTCCATAATGTTTGTATATCCCTATTATTTCTTGGTTATGAGCTTTCTTCTCTTCAAGGAGTAGATGATTCCCGTAAGAGACGATTTGAGGGTTCCCGTCTCGTATCGAATATCTGCTTGGGTTATTCTCTCCTGAGGATCTATCAGAGCCCTCAAGACGGATCACTCTCTCTCTCTGTTAACGTCTCCATCACCGTGGCCATCTCGCTGGGGCGAATTTTCACAACCAAGGAATAATGAAGGATAAGGGTCGTTGCGGAACCGTCATAGTCGCCAAAATCATAGGAAAAAGCCGGATGAACGGTTTGAACGGTCTCCCGGAACAGTCCTCCGGCGTTCGTTCGGTCACACTTTCTTATATCGTTCGGAGTAAGGGATGGCTGCAGGGCGACGCAGAGCAAAGTCGTCCGATAACGGAGGTTACGAGTACAATGAGACATGTGAAATCGTTGATGTCAATGGCCTGTCATCTCATGGCACTGGCCTTGCTCTCAGCGAGCGTGGTTGTTGCAGACGACACGGTAGAGCTGAGCACGCTTAGCGAAGAATCGATAGCGCCCGAGGTCGCAGATCCAATAGTAATAACCTATACGATCCCCAACACGACCGCCAACGCCGACGCGATCGATGTTAGAACGCTGGCCAACGTCTTGAACCTGGTTGTCACAGAAGATCCGATAGATCTGAGCACGCTTGGCGAAGAATCGATAGTGTCCGAGGTCGCAGATCCAATAGTAATAACCTATACGATCCCCAACACGACCACCAACGCCGACGCGATCGATGTTAGAACGCTGGCCAACGTCTTGAACCTGGTTGT
>CAYQFP010000173.1:0-1259 GCA_964416865.1 uncultured Methanotrichaceae archaeon | reverse complement strand
CACAGAGGATCCGATAGAGCTGAGCTTGCTTGGCAGCGTGTATGCGGCAAACGAGACCAACGCCTCGTCGACTAACACGACCGGCAGCGCAGAATCGGCCGACGATCCGACGAATCTGAGCACGCTCGGCGAGCCGTCCTTGAGAGACGAGTCGACTATACTTGGCTCCACTCTCACGAACGCGACCGACGATGCCGATGCGATCGACGTGAGGACGCTGGCCAACGAACTGGCGTATTGGTCTACGTGACCTTCGCCACACGATGAGATCGACCCAGAAATGGGGGGGGGTGGCACCAAGAAAAATCCTCCCTTCAGTCGGATTTACTTGAGCACATAAAGTTATACTTTATGTACAGTCAAAAATTTCATTAATTTCGGGTGAGATAGGATATATGAATATGTCTGTTATAGAGATCATCGACCTGGAGAAGACCTACAAGGTAGGAGATATGGACGTTCCGGTCCTGAAGGGGATCAGCCTCTGGATCGAGCCTGCCGAGTTCGTGGCGCTCATGGGTCCATCGGGATGTGGTAAGAGCACCCTGATGAACATCCTGGGCTGTCTGGACCGCCCCTCCGGCGGCCGAGTCCTCCTGAAGGGCAGAGACGTCGGCGACCTGTCCGACGGAGAGCTGGCCCGGATAAGGAGAGACGATATTGGTTTTGTCTTCCAGAGCTACAACCTGATAGGACGAATGTCAAACCTGATGAACGTCGAACTTCCAATGACTCTGAAGGGCGTCTCCAGGGCCCAGCGAAAGAGGCGGGCAAGAGAGCTCCTGAAGGCGGTGGGATTGGACCACAGACTCGATTACAGCCCCATCAACCTCTCGGGCGGCGAGCGGCAGAGGGTTGCCATCGCCAGGGCGCTGGCGAACGATCCGGCGATAATACTGGCCGACGAGCCCACCGGCAACCTCGATACGAAGAGCACCAAGGAGATCATGAAGATCCTGCAGGACCTGAACGAAGAGGGGCGCACCATCGTCATGGTGACCCACGAAATCGAGACGACGGAGAACTGCAGCAGGGTGGTCTGGATGAAAGACGGGCGCGTTGGAGTGGATGCGTCTTGAGGGCGGTTGCGATACTGCTTCTAATCGTCGTCCTCTGCCTTCCCGCATACGCTTATCCTCACGACTACCTCTACCGCTACCCCGAGCCGACGGTCATGATCCGATCGTCGATCTCGCCGGAGGTGCTGATGCCCGGCGATACGGGCGTCGTCTCGATAGAGGTCGATAACGGCGCAGATC
>CAYQFP010000172.1:0-2480 GCA_964416865.1 uncultured Methanotrichaceae archaeon | reverse complement strand
TAGCATATTTATATAT
Source organism: uncultured Methanotrichaceae archaeon (assembly GCA_964416865.1). Lineage (GTDB taxonomy): Archaea > Halobacteriota > Methanosarcinia > Methanotrichales > Methanotrichaceae > UBA204. Next base: position 2,464 of record CAYQFP010000172.1, on the reverse strand, counting down.
CTTTTTAGGAGGGGGCTAAATGGCCTAATCATAAATTAGGTATACATGGAGAGGTAGAGGTAAGAGGAAAAAGCTCCCACCGGACCTGTTCGTTAATCGCCTTCTGTATGTTCTCTTTAATCATCACAATCACCTCTTATCTTCGGTTATCCGCCCAAGTTTAGATCTCCTAGAACATGTCCTTTTCTGCGCCACATTTTGGACAAAACCAGTAGTCAGGTAGATGCCCGAAAGGAGTGTCAGGGTCAACCCCGGAGTCGAGGCATCCGAATAGCTGACACATTCCGGCAATATTCGCCATCTTCTCAGATAGGCTCCTTAGGCGGTCTCACCACCAGGACGTTGGTGTTGCTCAGCCTGGCCAGGTTCAGGGCATTTGAACCGAGGGAGGCCTCCTTTTCTCTGTGCAGCCCCCATCGCCCCATCACTACCAGATTTGCTCCCCTGAGGGAGGCATAGTGGTGGATCTGTGAATGTACCTTCCCCGCCACCACCTCAAACCCGACCTCTGCGCCCATGGATCTGGCCAGCGTGAGTACCTGCACCATCCCAGCCCTGTAGAGCCTCTCCAGCCCCTGATTGATGATCTCGTCGTGAAGTTTTTCCTGGGCAGACAGATCGAAGCTCGCCTCTCCGATAAGTGAACCGGCGATGGAACGAAAGATCTCTGTATGGAAATAAGGGTCGTAGACCGCCAGGACCTCGATCCGGGTGCCAAAACCCAGTCCGATCTCGGTGGCTCTCAATACTGCTGCATAGCTGTTCTCGCTCCCGTCAACCCCCGCAACGATCGGCCGCCCATTGAAGTCCCAGGGCCGACGCATCACCAGAAGGTCGCTCGTCCTATCTAGAAGTAGAATGCGCTCTGTCAGGCTTCCCAGTGACCCTTCGGGAACCCTCCCCTGACCTAGAGCACCAAGCACCACCAGATCGACATCTCTCTCTCTGGACACCTTCAGAAGCTCCACGTAGTTCCGCCCCTCCGGGGCCACACCTTCATAAGATATACCCCTCGCCCCGGCCTTCCTGGCCAGGGGGTCGAGGTAGGCTTCCGAGACCAGTTTCATGCCGTGTTTGATCAGGTGGCCATGAGCCTGGCGCAGACCATCCAGCTGCCCTTTCTCCCGGAACTGCTCGGGTAGGACAGGCTCCATCTGGCCGAACCGGATCCTGTGCATCTCTGCCGCATACACATGGCAACCGATGAGGTGTGCCTCGTTCTTATCTGCCAGGGTCAGGGCTGCCTCCATCGCTATGTCCGAGCATCTCGAACCGTCTAGGGCCACCAGGATACGTTTGTAAGGTGCCAGAAGTTCCAACTCCTCCAGATCGCCGGAGATTTTTGAAGGTTCTGCCATACCCTATGGCCTGATGTAGGCCCATCCCTCAGCCTGTCTCCTCACCAGTTCTCCCATCCCGGAGGAGACCACCTTCACCGGGTCGAGGAAATCTTCTATGTCTAGGTCCATGCTATGCAGGCTGTTGGCGCATACCACGAAGCGAACGCCCTTTTCGGCAAGCTTGGCCACGCGGTCACCATGTGAGCCGGTCTTGAGTAGGGCGTTCACCCCCTCGGAGTTGGCCAGCAGCTCCGCATCCACCCCATTTTCACCCAGGTCGATGAGAAGGTTCCTTATGTTGTTAAGAGTCTGCCTGGCTCGTTCTCTCTCCACCAGGTGAAAAACAGCTCGATACTTCTTCATCTCCAATCCTCCATTTAAACCACCATCACAGTCAACATCAGTCCTTCCAGAGGAGTTCTATATGTAGCTCGAAGTATGCATAGTTGTCGTTCAGCTGGAACAGCGTCAAGTTATCAACGTTCGACATCTTATCAACTCCTCATGGTCGGGAACTGTCCTGCAGATCCAGATCATCACTCTCCGGATGTTGTGCAGTCACCCTGGCAGCGAACCAGAGTATGATCAACACACCTATCGTAGCCACGGTCCAGATGACGAAGATGCTCGAGGGAGAGATGGGTGTGTGATACATCCCCTCGCCAGGCGTGGGAATCACCTTGAAGACCACCCAGGGAGCCCTGGAGGCCTCTCTCAGGTCTCCCATGACCAGCACGATCCACATCCCCAGAATCCCCACCATGACCGCTGCGATCTGTGAGGTTCTGGAGAGCTGGCCCAACGCCTGATCCAGGCGGCGGCGCAGTACGGTGAAATCTGCGATCAGTGTGGCAATTCCTATGACCACCAAGGCAGTGAGGGCCGCGTACTTGTACTCCATGAGGCCCAGTGGGTTGATCCAGGCGCCGGGGTCGTAAAGGACGTTTCCCCCCAGCCAGGAAGGCTGGACAAGGACTAGCCCGCTCATTGCGGCGACCACCAGGAAGGCCTGGAAGAGACGTTGCAGATTGCGGTTCTCGGCCAGGAACTCCTCCTTTCTATCGATGAAGCGGACCAGGAGCGTGAGGAAGAGGGCTGATAGAAGACCCACCATGAGGAGCATC
>CAYQFP010000171.1:0-2510 GCA_964416865.1 uncultured Methanotrichaceae archaeon | reverse complement strand
AATAAGAAGAGGATCGACGGGCGAGAGGTTCTCCAGATCATCAGGATCGAGGGGATGCCCGGCCGCCTCGAAGAGCTGGTGACGGGACTAATCGGCGCGTTTCGGATTGAGTTCTTCAGGGTCCATCTCCGGGTGGGGCTTGCCGATCCTGCCGATACGGGCCGTTTACTCGGCCTTCTCTGGTCGATGATCGCCCCGTTGGAGGCTTTATCCCCCATGGACGCGAAGATCGAGCCCAACTTCTACGAGGAGATCTTTGGAGCAGAGATGGCAGGAGCGATGAGGGTGTGGCCCATCAGGGTGGCGCCTCCGGTGGTTCGGTTCCTGCTCTCAAGGCCTGCGTGGAAGGCGGTATGGGGGTGGTGGTAGAGATGATAAGGCAAGATCGTGGTCGAGCGCGGCCAGATCGTCAAAAAAAGAATATATGAGCGTTCATTCGCGGTTGAAATAAGGAGATTGTATGTGTTTAGCTCCCCCATCGGAAGCCCATGGCTCCATAGGGTGCCTCGCCCCCCCGGTCCTTGCACAACGTCATGACAGACGACGGCGAAGTCCGGTAAAGACTGCGCGGGATGATGCTAACCCAGACATATCTTCGCCAGCGACCGCAGGAGCAGCTCGTAGAACTCTACCACCGACGATATCTTCACCCTCTCGTCGGGCGAGTGTGGATGCTCTACCTGGGAACCTATGGAGACCATCTCCATCTCTGGGAACTTCTTCCCGATTATGCCCGTCTCCAGACCAGCATGTATGGCCTTTAACGCCGGTTGGCGGCCGAAGAGCTCTTCATGGGCCGACCTGCAGGCCCGGAGCAGCTTCGAGTCCAGATCGGGTTGCCATCCAGGATAGGCGTTGCCTGCCGAGACCTTCGCTCCGGCCAGCCGGGCGACGGCCTTTACTTCGTCTGCCAGCGACCGCAGCTGGCTATCCGAAGAAGATCTGACCGAGACCAAGAAGAAGATATCATCTCCAGTCTCCAGGATGGAGAGGTTGTCCGAGGTCTCCACCAGGTCCTCTATCTCCGGGCACCATCTGCCGATGCCGTTGGGCAGGGCCCTCATGAGGTCCAAGACCCTCTTCGAACCCTCGGTGGTGATGACCCTATCTGGCAACGGCGCCGGTACGACCTCCACTACCGCCGTCAACCCGGGATCTATCGTCTTGTACTCGGCTCTGAGCACAACCTCGCTCTTCTTTATACGAGATACGATCGCCTCTACGTCATCCTCCGAGACGATCACCACCGCCTCGGCCTCCCTGGGTATGGCGTTGTGTTTGGATCCGCCCCCGATGGCAGCCAGCCTTAGAGGCACCTCCTCGTTCGCCTCCCAGAGCACTCTTCCCAGGAGCTTGATGGCATTGCTCCTCTCCAGGTGGATATCCACACCGGAGTGACCGCCTTTCAGTCCTCCCAGAAACGCCGAGAGGGCAACACCAGAGGCACTCTCCCAGTCGACCGGCAGATGGATTAACATGTTCACCCCGCCCGCACACCCCACGTAGATCGAATGAGGGTCCTCGGTATCCAGGTTTATCATCTGCCGTCCCCGGACCGAACCCTCGCCCAGCCCGTAGGCGCCGGTCATCCCCTCTTCTTCGTCCACGGTGAACAAGAGCTCCAGCGGACCGTGGACCGCGCGGATGTCCTCGAGAACTGCCAGGGCTGCTGAGACCCCCACACCGTCGTCGGCGCCCAGAGTGGTCCCCCTGGCGCGGAGGTAATCACCATCGCGCACCACCTCGATGGGGTCTTTCTCAAAGTCGTGATCTACATCTTTGTTCTTCTCGCAGACCATGTCCAGGTGGGACTGGAGAACCACCGTCGGCGACCCTTCATAACCGGCTGTGGCAGGCTTTCTCACCACCACGTTTCCCACGGCGTCGACCTCGTATTCGAGCCCCAGCCGCCGGGCTACGCCGACAACGTATCGGGCTGCCTTCTCTTCGTGTTTGGAGCATCGCTGGATCTTCCTCAGCTCGTCGAAGTGCTTCCAGAGCAGCCCGGGTTCAATTCCGCCGAGTACAGGTTCCATCTCATCACCATCTACATTTTTGTAGTGGATATGCAGTTATAGATAACTGGTGATGCGGGTGGGCGAGCTGAAAACAGACAGACCGGTGACCATAGGCAGGGTGACCCTGATCCCTGTGGCGAGGATCTCTACATACTCTAAAGTCCTGAAAGAGAACGCCATCTTCATCGGCTCCAAGACGCCTGTGGTCTTGGTGGTGCTCGCTCCCGGCAGCACGAAGGTCCTGGATATGGACGGCGAGGAGGTTCCTCCAGACGAGATCCCCGGACTGGAAGAGGTTATATTACAACGAATTGGTCAACACCGCAAAGCCTCCAAAATGAGGATATAGCCTTCTTTCCGATGGCGATCCCGATGTTGTCGGGTCCAGCCTCGATAACAACCGTGATCCTTGTAATGGGGGATGCTGGCAACTCTATGACTTCCTATTCCGGACCCCCTCCTAAAAATGGCAATAATTTCCGACCAGAGTAT
>CAYQFP010000170.1:0-2580 GCA_964416865.1 uncultured Methanotrichaceae archaeon | reverse complement strand
TGCAAACCCGCCGCAACGTAAACGGCGTCATAGTCCTGGTGAAGCTCATCCAAGGAGAGGTCTTTGCCGATCCGCGTGTTACACTTGATCTTCACTCCGATCGACTCGATGTACTCGATGTCCTTATCCAGGCCCTCGTAAGGCAACCTGTATTCAGGGATTCCGTAACGCGTCATGCCACCAGGCTTTTCCTTCTCCTCAAAAACTGTCACTTCGTACCCCATCAAGGCGAGATAGTACGCAGCAGATAGACCAGCCGGCCCTCCACCAACGATAGCTACCTTCTTACCGTTTGACTTTATGACCTCAGTCTCCAGAACGCGCTTGTAATCCTCCCTAGGGATTTCATCTATAGCGTAGCGCTTCAGCCACCGAATGGAGACAGGATCGCCACGGTTACCAAGGCCACAGGCTGTCTCACAGTCATGGGTGCAAACCCGTCCGCACACATCCGGCAGTGGGTTTGTCTTGTAGATGTCTCGAGCAGCCTGCTCGGGGTTGTCCGACCATATGGCGCGGATATAGTCGCTTATGTTCATGTGAGCCGGGCAGGCCTCCTCGCACAGCGCGCACTCAAAGCAGCGAGCTGCCTCATTCAGTGCCTGCTCTCGGGTGAAGCCACGCACTATCTCCACAAATGAGTTGATCCTCTCATCGGCTGGCACGTGTTCCATCTGCTGTGCCTGACCCTCAAATTCGGCAAGACAGAAATCGAGGTCCGAAGAAAACCCCTTTTGCCCCAGTTTGCGGTGGTTGAGGCTAGCCTGGAGGTCGCTGTGTTTCTCGACGAATGCCTCGTTCGCCGATGCCTCGTCCTTGCCTAAGACGGCTACAAAGCTATCTGTGGCGTGGTCGATATGGATGAAGTCCTGTGACAGGCTTAGGCTACCACTGATGCAAACGTCGACGCATAACCCGCAGTAGGTACATCTACCATAGTTGAACTGGGGCCGTTCGCCCTTATCCCCCTGTTTGGGCTTTGCCTCTACGCCCGGGACTTCCACCATCGTAATAGCCTGGCAGGGGCAAATGTCGGCGCAGTTGCCACAGCCGGTGCACTTATCAATATCATTTCTGTGGAACCCGCGATAACGCTCGGAGATCTCAAGCTTTTGAAACGGATAGGTAAGGGTTTGGGGCTGCTTGAACAGGTATTTCAAGGCGGCAAACGGACCTAGCACACTCCCCTTGTTTCTGGTCATTATATCACTCCATTCATAAGCTCTTATCCTTCTTCCTTAGCGGTCAATCTCCGGGGCAGCGATATTCAAACTCAACAACATGTGACCGACGTCGGCGATGTTCATTCCCTGAAGAAGCTTCTCCAGTACCAGTATCCCGTGAGGGTAAGACGGAACACGATAGGCCATGCGGTAGATCTTATCACTCCCGTCGGAGACGGCGTACACTCCCAACTCGCCCCGGGCGGACTCCATCCGCACATACGTCTCCCCAGCAGGGATCTTCCACTTGAACGGGTTCGGTGGCCGGTGCCAGGCAGAGCCCTCGGGCATCTTGTCCAAGACTTGCCTGATGATTGAGATGCTCTGCTCCATCTCTTTTCGGACGACCATTGCCCGGGCATAGGAATCTCCGTCATCCATAGTCGGTACTTCGAAATCCATGTCCGCGTATGCGGCGTAGGGCTCTTCTTTCCTCACGTCCCTTTCTACTCCAGTAGCGCGAAGATCTCCTCCGGTCACCCCAAAACGTACAGCCTCCTCTTGAGAAAGCACCCCCACGCCATCCACTCGCCTACGAAAAACACGGTTGTTAAAGAAGACAGCATCATAGTCCTTGAGACTGTCTTCCAACCCGCCTAAAGTCTGCTGCATCTTCTCCGCAAACCCGGTTGGTATATCCCGGCGCACGCCACCCGGCCAGATATAGATATGGTAGACCCTGGCGCCGGCGATCATATCGAACAGATCGATGAAGTAATCGCGCTGCGCCATCGCCCAATGCCCGATCGTATCGAAGCCAAGCTCGTTGGCATACGCCCACAGCCAGAGCAGATGGGAGCTCAGCCTGGACATCTCAAGGACCATCGTCCGGAGGTACTGAGCACGGGGAGGAACCTCCAGACCGGCCAGCTCCTCAATCGCCATCGCATAGATCTGCTCGCAAGGATCGGGATCCATGACGTTGATCCGGCAGACATAGGGAAACCCCTGAGTATACGTGCAGTTCTCCAGCATCTTCTCGAACCCGCGGTGAAGGAAGCCTGGATTGGCGACCGCCTTCTGGATCATATCGCCCTCCACAGTTAGGGTAATACTAAAATTCCCGACCATCCCGATGTGCTGAGGGCCAAAATAAAGCGTCAACTGCCTTTTGTCCATCTTAGTCCCGCCCCTATTCATGCTCGAACATCCTCTCCGAGTACTCCTTCGTGTCGAAGTCCTTTCTCATCGGCGGAATCTCCTCCCAGTTGGTTAACAGGAATGGTGTTAATCGGTCATTACCCGTAAAATCAACACCGAACATCTCGTGGATCTCCCTCTCGTAGGTCTGCGCGTGTTCAAAGAGCGGAATGATGCTCAAGTAAACCGGATCCGCCCGATCGATTCTTGTCTTGAC
>CAYQFP010000169.1:0-2630 GCA_964416865.1 uncultured Methanotrichaceae archaeon | reverse complement strand
TGGCTTTAAGTAAATCAATAGCAAGAGCGCTTATGTTTTGACAGGCCATACATTGGTTGGGTTGCTTGATATTGTTTTTCACTGCATCTTTGAAAGTCAAGTTAGACATGATACTTAATGGAGCATCTCAAAGAAGTCATCTGCTACAAGGCCAGCGTTTTCTTGAGCTGGGATCGTCTTGCGCATCGGATAAGTATCAAACATCCAGTGCGGCGATTGTGTGGGAGAGTTTCGGAGGGCAGGGCGCGGCCACCTGGGGGATGACGGCCGATCGGTTATTTAAGATGAAATGCTACGTTATACCACAAAGTTCATAACAAATAACGTTGAGAGCATTGTCAAAGGTGGTATAGTATGTCGGAAAAGAGAATCCCGAAAAGGAAACTGGTGGTCTCGGACGCGGCCGTAACTTTCGTGGCCCGAGGGGGGCGCATCTTCGGCAGGCAAGTGATCGACGCCGATTTGGACATAGTGAACGGGGAAAAAGTCCTGGTAGTCGACAAGAATGATCGCATCATAACCACGGCCCAGGCCATGCTCTGAGGAGCTGTCTTGGCACCTTCGCGTGCCTCCTACTTTCTAATTCACGCGAAGGCGCGAAGACGCGAAGTCCCTCGTCGAAATGCATGCCATTGAAGTCAAAGGCAACAGGCACTTGACGTTCCATCCGCAAATATGCGCAAGGACAGCCTCTGAAGGTTGAATAAGATGGTCTGGAGAGTATGCGAAGGCGGCTAGACGATATTCACGGACGAGGGCGACCTGGCAGGACCGATCAAGATATATCCGAATGGTAGGCGCCCCGGATTCGGTGGGGCTGCTCGCCTCGCGGGTGCCGTTCGGCGCGAGTTCGCAGGGGGGTCGGTCTGCGTTCCGGCGGCGTTGTTAGCCTGTCCATATTTGTGCGCGCCTGGCAGGATTGGGTGATGATACTAAACAGAGATCAGAACGTCTAATCAGCATCGTTTCGAGTGGAGATCGTGCTGGATAGATCTTGCTACATGCAGATATCTGACCGCCGATTATCGTGGTGGCTCTCATCTGATCAGCTGATCATGAGATATATGTTACCCGTAAATGAGAGACGAACCTCTTTCGTTTTGCCCTTCTGAACGATATCCACCGATCTGAGATCGACTAGCCTGCCGATACGTCTTGATACGGTACTTTCGGATAGGTTCAGTCTCTTTGCGATATCCGTTATCGTGGTAGGTTGGTTTTCATGCACATCGTTCAGAATTGTATTTGATTTTTCGTCGAGTCTGCGCGCTATCCTGGGCAGCGCAACCTCGGTCATCGTCCGGTCGATGTCGCTGTAATTTGTGGTTTTGTAGATTTTCTGAGATTGGGAAAGGCATGCGATCGCAAAAGCCAGAAAAATCTCCCTGGGACCGCCGGATATGTTAACTATGATTTCGCCTTCTGTACTCTTTATCAGATCGATCAGGGAGAGTACCATAGCTTCAAAATCCTGGTGATCAACACGATAGATCTCGACTTTTATGGTGCTATCTATCTGCCGGGACAGGTCCCGGACGGCCTGTGTGGTGGTCTCACCTCTCTTATCGCGCTCGTCTTTTGGTCTAATCAGGACCATCCGGTCGTTGCCTTCTATCCCATATTTTACTATCAGGGATAGTATTTGTGAAGTGTCGAAGCCTGATAGAGAGATGTAAGTCTTCATCATGTACACTATTAATACGATTGCATAAAACCTTTTTCCATGCAAAATATAAACTAGATCGATAATCGATTGCAATATAATGAAACTATTGCGTTAATCGATGGGTTTATACATGATGAGGTAATGTCAACGGTCATATATGCCACAGAAGATAACTTTTATCACGAGGCCGAACGCCAGGTTCGAGGTACCCGCAAGCGAAGGATACCAGCTCTACTCGGCCATCCTGAATATTATGCGAGAGAGCGACGAGGAGATCAGCAAACACGCCCACGATTCTCCCATAAGTTCGATCTCCATCGGCATGTTGCAGGGAAGGTTCGGGCACAGCGCCCGCCCCCATCACAAGACGATCGATCCTGCGAATACGTACAGGTTCAATCTGGGCATGACCGACCCCAAAGAGGTCGAAATATTTCAATCGATCATCCAGCCCTTGATCTTGAGAGAGCGTGATATCAGGCTCGACGGAGGGCTGCTCAGGGTGGAGGAGGTCACCAGTTCTGCCATCACCTTCGAGGAGCTGGTGAACTCGGCGGCGGGTCAGAAGGGTTCGCGCATCAGGTTCCGGTTCCGGTCACCGACCTGTATCCAGTACAGAAACACCAGGGTCTTCGAGATGTTCCCCCACAGGATGGCGGTATTCTCTTCGCTGGTGTCCAAGTGGAACGCGGTCTGCCCGGAAGGTCTGAAGATGGATATCTCGCGGGACGAGATCGCACGATACGTGATGGAGAAGCCGCTCTCGTACGATACCCACAGCGTGATGGTGAATACGGTCTTCGACAAAACGAAGGGGCACCCCAGGCCGATATTTAAGCAGGGGTTCACCGGCGCCTGTATCTATCTGTTCGCGAAGGACGCGCCCCGGGACGTGAGGAACGGGGTTCTGGTGCTGTCCAGGTTCGCGGAGTATAGCGGGGTGGGGAGCTCGGTGAGTCGGGGG
>CAYQFP010000168.1:0-2637 GCA_964416865.1 uncultured Methanotrichaceae archaeon | reverse complement strand
CTCATCGGGAATGATGGTCATCTTTACGACATTACTTAGATGACAGGACACTAGCATGGCCGATGCCTGCGAAGATACGGGGATGGAGGTGAAACGGCTCTCGGAGAGGGCGAGATCGGTCCTGAGGTCGAAGCTTCCTCCCTTCTATTCTCTGGAAAACCCCATAGACCTCACAGGAAGCGCGACAGACGAGGATTACGTCGCCGCCCTGGATCTGGGTCTGAAGGACGGCTACGACCTTGCCATAGCGACGATGATCTGGGGCGCGCCGGCGATCACGCCCAACCTCGTGGACGATATTGAGAAGGTCAATAAAGAAGATCGAAAGCCGATAGTGGTATGCAGCCCAGGCGGGAAATTTTCCAAAGATATGTCTTTGGCCTTCGAGAGGAAGGGCATCCCGGCGTTTCCCACCCCGGAAAGCGCTGTGAGGGCGGCATCGGTCCTGGTCAGATCCAGGGTTCGAGAGAGGGGTCTCCTGGCATCTGAACCGGAGAGGCGACCCGAGGATATCAGGAAAATAGATCTGGCCAGAGATCACGCTGGGGCGATCATTGGCAGGGCACGATCTATGGGAAGGCGGTCTCTTCTCGAATCGGAGGCGAAGTCTCTTGCCTCGGCCTGGGGGATCGAGGTTCCAAGATCGATGCTCATCACCGATCCCGAGGACTTTGACTTCGACACCGAGGGGTTCGAGCCGCCTCTCGTCCTCAAGGCTATCTCCCCTGACATGTTTCATAAGGTGGATGTGGGCGGCGTGGTCATGGGTATCAGAAGCTCGGCGGAGCTGAGATCGGCCGCAGAGGAGATGAGAAGACGGCTGGAGGTGAGAGTCCCTAGTGTGAAGATCGAGGGGTTCTTAATCGAGGAGACCATCACAGGGGCCGAGTTTTTGGTAGGTGGGATTAGGGATCCCCAGTTCGGCCCGGTCATCGCCTTTGGCCTCGGTGGTTTCATGGTAGAGCTGATCAAGGATATTACCTTCAGGCTCGCACCCCTCGACGAGAAGGAAGCCCTGGAGATGATGAGTGAGGTCAAAAGCTATCCCCTCCTGAGAGGGTACAGGGGCATCGAACCTGTAAATCTAAAAAAGTTATCCTCCATCATCGTTACCATTTCGGACATTTTGATGAAGATGGAGATGGTCGAGGAGATCGAGATAAACCCTCTCATGGTCAAGGGCGACGAGATCAAGGCGGCAGATGTCAGGGTTCTTCTGATAGAATAGCGCCCGTCCTTGAATGGGAAAATATTTCAAGCAATGGTATAATGTCTTCTCAGATGATTGGGAGCGAGTGATGAGAGACCTTTTCGATTTTGCAGATGAATTGGGACCGACCAAGATCATCCACGTCTACGAGCCGTCGGTCGGTCTGAAGGGTGTATTGGTGGTGGATAACGTTGCCAGAGGACCTTCCATCGGAGGGCTCCGGATGGCGCCCGACGTGTGCACCGAGGAGTGCATCAGGCTGGCCAGGGCGATGACCCTGAAGAACGCGGCTGCGGATCTGCCACATGGTGGTGGTAAGGCCGTGATCTATGGGGATCCTAAGATGCCCAAAATAGAGAAAGAAGCCAGGATCCGGGCCATGGCCAGCGCCCTGAGGAACGTCGAGGAGTACATATTCGGCCCGGATATGGGGACCGATGAGGAGTGTATGGCCTGGGTCAGGGACGAAATAGGCAGGGCTGTGGGCCTGCCCCGCGAGGTCGGCGGAATACCTCTGGATGAGATAGGAGCCACGGGATGGGGTCTTTGCCACTCGACCGAGGTGGCTCTCGAATACTGTGATTTTGAGCTGGAGGGCGCGAGGGTTGCGGTTCAGGGCTTCGGTGCCGTCGGGAGACATTCGGCCCGTTTTCTCTCTGAAAGGGGAGCGGTACTGGTTGGAGCAGCCGATTCCAGCGGAACCGTTCACGATCCAGAAGGGCTGGATATCGAGGCGTTGGTCGATCTGAAGAGGGCCAAAAAGAGCGTTGTAGACTATTCCGAAGGGGTGAAGCTGGATCGAGAGGCGATCATAGACGTGGAGTGTGATATCTGGATCCCGGCTGCCAGACCGGACGTGATAGATGAAAGGAACGTGAACAGACTCAGAACGAAGCTGGTGATGCAGGGGGCCAACATCCCAATAACCGCGGAGGCGGAGAAGATCCTTCATGAGAGGGGCGTCCTCTCGGTTCCAGACATCATAGCCAATGCAGGCGGGGTGATATGCGCGGCCATGGAGTACCGTGGTGCGTCTTCTTCTGCAGCGTTTGAGGTCATCGAGACGAAGATACGCCAGAACACCAGTGAGGTTCTGGAGGCGGTCTATGGTGAGAAGAAGCTGCCCAGGGAGGCGGCTGTGGACCTGGCGCTGGGAAGGCTTAGAAGGTGCATGAGTTACCGCCGGTGGTCGCTCTTCTCCTCCGCGCCCGGTTTCATTTGAGAGATGCCGTTCGAGATCGGAGGCCAAAGACCTGCCTCCAAATTTAATTTCCCTCGCAGGAGATACTCTTCATATTCCGGACCCCCTCCAAAATCGCCAATAATTATGGGATCCAAACTTTCCTTGGAGTGAAGGACCACTACATGTAAGAGAGCAAGATCGTGGTCGAGCGCGGCCAGATCGTCAAAATCTGAGGGTAAAACCG
>CAYQFP010000167.1:0-2722 GCA_964416865.1 uncultured Methanotrichaceae archaeon | reverse complement strand
AGTATATTGTCTAATCTAACCTGTCGATAAAATGGTAATCACCGAAAGTCATGTTGTACATAATGTATAACATTCTGTACTCGAGTAAATCCGACTGAAGGACGGATTTTCTCGCCGGTGACCTCCGCCGGTGACCTCCGCCGCGGATTTCACGTAAGATAGGTCCGGCTCTTTCGACTTTGCCACGGGTGTCGGAACAGAGATCAAGACGAAGTCCGCTTCCATCATATGAGATTGTTATTCTTTCAGGTAAATAATTCAATTAGAACAATTTATTCCCCAAGAGTAGATTGATACAAGTGCCAAAGGCAATTGTAATATCATGCGCTCATAGTCAGCTCGACCTCGCCTGCAGCAATCGGTTTGGCAAGGAGCTTTCCTGCCTTAAATGCCCTTATAACTTCGTCGATTTTCCTTGAGACTTCTGGGGTGACGTAAGCCTCGTCGCAGATGTTGCATATCCACGCTGGGACGTTCTTAATTACTATTACTTCATTCTCAACTACTATAATATACTTTGTAAGTCCTTTGTGTAACTTACCTCTGCCGCAGATGCAGGTATCGGGGATTAACTCGCTTTCCTCATCCGGAAGTCTATCCATTTATCCTCACCTGGCCAGTAGACCGTAACTATCCTCAAGTGATTTCGGCAAACTGCTACAACAGCATGACAACAACGTCCAGCCACAGTGCCCACCACCAGAGCTGAAGGACATGGTTTGCTATCAGAGTACTTTTCTATTATCTCCCCACCCATAATTAATGTTACTAAGTCCTCCGTGGATATGTCTCTTTCGTCCATTCGGGCCCTGGTGTGAAGCGTAATTACATATCTATCTTCGTTGATCAGTGTTTTTATTTCATCGATCGAGCAAATCGCTATCATCTATCTTCTTTACTTCGATCAAGATGATCCCCAACAAAGGCGTGGATTCGCTGAGGATGTTAATTATTAAAACCAGACGCAATGCACACGGGTCTCACAGGCCACCAGGCGCGTATCCTACAACACCATCATACACCGCGCCCAAAGACCCACCCCATCGACCCCGGGCGCATCTTCGGAAAGTCACCAACAACCCCGCGCCGCGAATGTGACGAACCCACCAACCCGGCCACGAAGGGGCCGGGCGCCTCCCGTGCTGGGCCAAAAGCAAAACGAGCACAGGTCATCGGCAAACGTATTGCATGAGATGAAAGATTTATACGGAGGTCGTGTTCCCGGACGCATTCTCGTTAAATACGATAAACCCGGTCTCGGTCAAGTTTCCATACCCCTTATCTTCGAGCATCTTTAAGAGCTCTTCCACCGACAGCTCTACCTCGGGCTCTTCTTCTGCGACAGCCTCAACTTCCCGGGCGTCCTTCACCCTATCAGAAGTATATTGCTCCTGGCTCAGGTTACTCCACCCCGATCCTTCCCAGGCCACCTGGCGGCATGTGCAGTCGAATATCTCCCCTTCGCCCCATTTTTTGTTTGCGTCATCTATGGCACCGTAGCCGCCGAAACAACAGGACAACCAGTCCTTCGTATCAGAAGTCTTGCCCGCCTTACTGACGGTGACTTTCATGTTCTTCTTGATATTGAAGCTGCCCACGTAATTCTCCTCGATCTCTACCAAGGGCTTCTTCCAACCGTACCCCTTTTCGGTCACAAGCTCTCCGATGTGCACCGCGCCCTCGGTCACATTTTCATCGATCCCCATCTCGGCAAGTCCATTCTTTTCGTGAGTCTTGCGCACGAGGCTGACCTCGACATCCTTGACGAAATCCTGGGCGTACTCGATCTGGTGATTCATGGAGGTACTCATATTCCCCTCGTAGTTCTTGCCACAGGTCTTCTCTTTCAGCTTGGAGTTGTAGACCACCGGATTCTGCTCGTAATAGCCTGTCCCGTAGGCGAAACTCCGCGGCGCATAACTCATATTGTTCTGCTCCGATAAGGTTATGCTGCCACTATGAAATGACGTCGTTGGCCATTCAGTTCCTGTAAAGTGTGTGTAGCTACTCGATCCCTGGCCGGAGTTGATCAGAGTCGCCATATCCATGTTCCCGCTGCCGTGCAGGTAGTTCTGGAGCTGGAGAGTCTCGGTGTTTACCAATTGGTGCACCGTCGTAAACCCATCGCCGGATACGTCCTGTGAGAACTGATGCTTGTGCGCTTTGTAATACCCATCCGGGTTGTCGGCGGCCCAGCAAGGAGCTGCCACGAAAAGCAGCATCAAAAGAGCTGTCCCTGTCATCGTTCCTATCGCTTTCATCTCGATCCCTACTTACAGCCTACCAACAAGGACATGACTTAGTTATTATTTTTACATGCGATTGATTTTGCGTATCCCACACCTTGTTATGCACACTTAGCTTCCGCTATCCACCAGGCCCTCTTATCATCGTATCAATTCAGACTCTGGCAGGGTTTGCCGGTGCATCGGACCGTTATGTAAGATCATGGTCGGTATGCTTAGGTATAAATCTTATGGTAGTGGGTCCCTGGTGATCATTATGTCACGATTATTAAAACCAGACAGTGCACACAGGTCTCACAGACCCCCTGGCGCGAAATCCTACAACATCGCCATATAGTCATGAACCTTAGACCTGATACTTAATGGAGCCACTCAAAGAAGTCATCTGCATGTTCTGCCAAGAAAAATAGCAAGATCGTGATCGAGCGCGGCCAGATCGTCAAAATTGGAGGGTAAAACCGCGAATGAACGCGAAT
>CAYQFP010000166.1:0-2760 GCA_964416865.1 uncultured Methanotrichaceae archaeon | reverse complement strand
AATGTGTTCTTTGTTATACATGTAGTGGTCCTTCACTCCAAGGAAAGTTTGGATCTCATAATTATTGGCGATTTTGGAGGGGGGTCCGGAATGGGAAGTTTAGGTACCTGAGTAGTTACTTTTTTTGATTGTAGAGAATATCCTCAGGGCGATCAAGTCATTCCACGGCCAGGGAAAAGAGCCTCTCGTCTAGGTGGTTGCAAAAGCCGTGGGCGTGGCGACGAGACCGATGGGGCGGCTTTTCGGAAAGCACGGGATCCGAGCTACAAAGACGCATCGTGGCGGGATGCAGGGCCGGCACTTCACCTTCGATCTGAGGGAGAGGATCGAGGAGCTGCTTGGTTACAATCGAGATTACAGAAAACACGACACACTGCCCTCAATCTGGCTCATAGGGGCCATGATCTGTCAAATTAGCAGTGGGCATCATCGCGACTCCCGAAGAGATTGTTAGCCTGCGAGCTATGAGGGTGCAGAGGGTGAAGCTGGGCTATCGCCAGCAACACCCTATCCACTTCATGAAGATGCTGAAAGTGTGGTGAGGGTCTAAATAAAATTAGCTGAGTTACGAAGAACCAACACTTATAAATAATTCTTGGACTCTGCCACTGTACATGACAAAAGATACGGATCTGAGATCATCGGTTGTTGCTGCCATGGCCGAGTACGCCCAGGCCTATTCCAGGAAGGACCTCGAGTCCATCGTTGGCATGACCACCGATGGCTTCTTCGGCTTTGGGTCGGGAGCCGACGAGAGGGTATCCAACAAAGATGAGCTCAGAGCCCAGATCCAGAGGGATCTGGACCAGGTCGACGAAGTCACGGTTGAGTTCGCTCCTGGACCTGGTGTTCGGAGATGACAACGTGGCTTGGTACGCTGGCGACTGCATATTTTCTGCCACTATCGGGGGAAAGGCCCTGAATATTTCGGGCAGGATGACCGCCGTCCTGAATAGGTCGGGCGGAAGGTGGCTTTTTGCAATGTCCCACTTCTCCGTACCCTACGAAGAGCAAAAGACCGGCCAGCCCTGGCCCGAGCCCAGATGAGAGTTGGCTTGCCAGCTTCGAGGAGGCCAGGACAACGGGGTGTGCCGCCGTCAGTTTGACTTAAGGACGCGACTGGAGATCTTAGGGTACAGAATGTGATGCATACATGTCTATACTTAATACAGCTCTGATATTAACTTTCAATGTTTTTGTGATTGTAGGCGTTGTCTTTCTTCTGACTCGCACCGAATTCTTTAAAGACATACGGGAGAGCACACCCACCTTCAGAAGTCAAGCGATTCTTATTTTGGTACTCGGTGCAATCTCCGTATTTGCTACCTATTCCGGAGTAGAGATTGGAGGTGCAATCGCCAATGTGAGGGATCTTGCTCCAATGATAGGTGGGCTCATTGGTGGACCGGTTGTTGGTCTTGGAGCAGGCCTAATTGGGGGAATTCATAGGTATTTCTTGGGCGGATTTACCGCTTTTCCTTGCTCGATGGCCACCGTCTTGGCTGGCCTTTTCGGAGGCATAATCTACTACTTGAACCGGAAGAGGTTTATTGGAATTTTTGGATCTGTGGTCTTTGCAGTTTTCATGGAAGCTATTCACATGGGACTTATCCTCTTTACAGCACAGCCATATGAGCGCGCAGTCGCCTTAGTAAATGAGATCAGCATCCCCATGATGCTGCTAAATTCTTTAGGAATGCTGATATTTGCATTGCTTTTCATAAAGCATAGGGTGTGAAAAATGTGCCCTTCTGGCCAAAGGAATGGTACGTGGCGCGAGACCTGGAATCATCCTGGAGGAACTGGTGATGAGCGGTATAAGTCAGAAGGCCAGAACGATTTTAGAGACAATCGACCAAGACGCACCTCCGACCATGCCGACTACCAGGGCAACCCGCCTAAGTGACAACCCGGCAACTCAGGACCGGATAAGGGAGCCGTGGGCGGTTAGAGATCTGACAAAGGCCGACATAGTGCGCGAGGTTGGGTATCCACGGCAGACGGTAAGCCTGTGGATAAGGTCTAATCTGGAGACCGAGGGGGGCGGTGGCGATGTATTGCCATGACCTGAAGCGAGAGATCACATGGGCCTGTTGCCATGATGAGATCTGGGTAATTACGCCGCTGCTAGGCAGTGCTTGGATAAGTGCGATCAATACACCATCTAGTGCTGGGGGCTGCCCGATGAGTGGGTATATCTAGGTCTTGATGATAAGACAGGACAGGGCCGGTGGGTGGCCGTGGCATACCTTCATAAGGGTACATAAGATGGCCATGTACCGGAGCCGGTCTACTCATGCTTCAACAGGATGATCGTAGATGCTGGCCATGCTGTGGTAGACGACTGAGCCGAAGACCCTGGTTCAAATCCCGGCCGGAGCATCAGGATCATTTCTGCTCGGATGAGCGATTCTTCAGAGGGCGGTTGGAGGCGAGTTGTGTTGCGATTATTGTATACATACTACCAATATATATCCTGATATTTTATCACCGGTGTGGCTCTGCAACAAGTCTTATATCCTTGTAGTAACGACTTATGTTAGCAAATTTGTCTATCGTAGGTTTGTCGGCAAGAAGCATAGGAGGGGATTGAATAAAGAAAGAACTGATCGTTTTGGCGATCATCTGCGTGGCCCTGGTGGGCATGGCGGGCGCTGCCAACTACATGTACGAGAAGGCTACGGTGAAGGGCGTCGGCTACAAGAACGTTGAGACCATAATCCAGACCCAGTACGGACTCGATGGCAACAAGCTTGTCGA
>CAYQFP010000165.1:0-2818 GCA_964416865.1 uncultured Methanotrichaceae archaeon | reverse complement strand
CCCTCCGATTTTGACGATCTGGCCGCGCTCGACCACGATATTGCTCTTTTTGTTTTTGTACATAAAGTATAAATTTATGTGCAATAAGGTTGAGTTCCGGTAAGACGCTGATGCACCCACAATTTTACAGCTGGTTTTATAGTCTCATCTAGATATATCTCGGTTATGCCCTGGACACGGTATTCTGGCATTTCGTCGACGACCACAAGCACAACCCCCTCAAGTTGGTTCTCATAGGAGTTAAAGACTTAAACCAATAAACCAACCTATCACCAGCCGCGGAGGATCAACCGATGATGTTCGAAGTTAACGCCTTTGACATAGAGATAGGACAGTACAAGGTGATGCTCAACCTGGCCGACGCCAGGGAGCTGGGGATGAACGCCGGTGACCGGGTACGGATACGGGCCAAGGGGGTCTCCCTCACGGCCATACTGGATATCACCACCCAGATGGTCAAACCCGGCCATATAGGGATATTCACCGAGGCCCACCAGACGATAGGCGAGGTAAAGGAGGTCGATATATCCTCCGCGCCAAAACCGGCGTCGGTCGGCTACATAAAAAAGATCATGGACAGGGACAAGCTCACCGAGGACCAGATCAGGACCATCGTCCAGGATATCGTCGATAACAACCTCAGCGACGTCGAGATCTCCGCCTACCTCACCACCCTCTACATGCAAGACTTCGACTCCCAGGAGACCGAGTGGCTGACCCGGGCCATGATCGATACCGGCGAACGGATTCATTTCGACACTCATCCTGTGGTGGACAAGCACAGCATAGGCGGTGTGCCCGGAAACAAGGTCTCCCTCCTGGTGGTGCCCATCGTTGCCGCGTCGGGCCTCCTCATACCCAAGACCAGCTCCAGGGCTATCACCGGCGCAGGAGGAACCTCAGACCTGATGGAGATCCTGGCCCCGGTAGAGTTCAGCGGCGACGAGATCAGGGAGATAACCGAGAACGTAGGCGGCATCCTGGCCTGGGGCGGAGCCACCAACATAGCCCCCGCCGACGACAAACTGATCAAGGCAGAGTATGCCCTGACGATAGACCCCTACAGCCAGATGCTAGCCTCCATCATGTCCAAGAAGGGCGCCGTAGGCGCGGACGCCGTGGTGATGGATATGCCCGTGGGTCCGGGCACCAAGCTGGCCACGCCCGCAGACGGCAGGGCCATGGCCAAGGACCTGACCGACCTGGGAGACCGCCTGGGGATTAGGGTGGAGTGCGCCATGACCTTCGGAGGATCGCCTGTGGGCAGGACAGTAGGACCGGCGCTGGAGGTGAAAGAGGCTCTGACCATGCTGGAGGGCAGCGGCGGGCCCAACAGCCTGAGAGAGAAGAGCCTGGCCCTGGCAGGGATCCTCCTGGAGATTGGCTGCATGGCAGGCATGGGATGCGTGGCTGCCCGGGGCGAGGGCAAGGTAGCGGCGGAGAAGATCCTGGACAGCGGAGACGCTCACCAGAAGCTGATGGAGATCATCGAGGCCCAGGGAGGAGACCCCACGGTGAAGAGCAGCGATATCGAGGTGGGCGAGTGTACCGGAGACGTCCTCGCACCCATCGGCGGCTACGTGATATCCTTCGATAACAAGCGGATAGTAGAGATCGCCAGGAGCGCCGGAGCTCCCGCGGACAAGAAGGCAGGCGTCCTCATCCACAAGAAGGTGGGTGAGGTGGCGAAGAAAGGCGAACCACTCCTCACCATCTACTCCGGCAAGGAATGGGAGTTGCAAAGGGCGATGAACGACGCTCTGAGAGATATGCCCATCGTGGTCGAAGGCATGCTCCTGGAGAGGTACCCCCGGTACGAGGAAATATAGGAGATCGTTTAATAGCCATGTCGGGGATTGAGATCCATGAAGGTCGCGGTTATATATCACGAGGACTTCGGCACGGATGGTCACAGCGTCCTTAAGCTGAGGATAAAACCCTCCTTTGACGCCCTTATGAAGTCCGGTCTTGTCGACGGGAAGAACGTCCAAGTCCTCAGGCCAAAGCCGGTGCCATTGGGGCTTGTAGAGGATGTTCATACCAAAGAACATATCGAAAACATGCGTAACGAGCCCTGCAACAAGGTATACTACGACGTGGCCCTGCTCTCGGCAGGGAGCGTCGTCATGGCTGCCGAGATGGTGGCCGAAGGCGAGGCCGATAACGCCTTCGCCTACACCGGGACGGCGGGTCATCATGCCAGTTCCGGAAGCTGCTGGGGCTTCTGCTACTTCAACGACGTGGCCATGGCCATCGTCCGGCTGAGAGAGATGGGACTGGAGAGGTTCCTGATCGTGGACGTCGACCCCCACTTCGGCGACGGTACCAGGAACATCTTAGGCGACGACCCGAACGTTTTCCACATAAACTTCAACCACCAGTCCAGCTCAAACTACGACACCACGAATAACAACTACGACGTGGGCATCGGGTTCAACGCCGAGAACGACTTGTTCCTAAACGAGCTGAGGGGTGTGATGGAGCTGGCCAAGGACTTTGACTTTCAGCTATGCTTCGTGATATTCGGTCACGACTCACACCAGGACGACTATGGTGGGTTCGATCTCACCCTCAGCGCCTATCCCAAGATGACGAATATCATAAAAGACGCCGTGGACGACCGAGGCATAGTATTCGTTCTCAGCGGCGGGTCGAACGGCAAGGTTGCTTCCGCGGCCATACCTGGCGTGATAGCCGTCCTGGCAGGGGGGTGGCCAGTTTGAAGATGGCCTCCAACTGTTACAGCTGCATAATGGACAGGGCCAAGTTCGAGTGCGACATGCTCTTCGATAGAGATGAAGAAAAGTTAGAAGTCATG
>CAYQFP010000164.1:1735-2880 GCA_964416865.1 uncultured Methanotrichaceae archaeon | reverse complement strand
TGATAATGGTTTATCTCAAAGAAGTCATCTGCTACAAGGCCAGCGTTTTCTTGGGATGGGATCGTCTTGCGCATCGGATAAGTGTCAAACTTAGCGTTCAGGACTATATATGCAGAGCAGAAGATAACCAAAAGCGTTATACCTCCCTTCTCCTCTGGGGTGGTGGTGATATTTTTTGGACAGGCTTGAGCTTGTGGTCAGAAACACAGAGGAGATAGTTACGCTGGATGAGCTCAAGGAGCTGTTGGAGTCGAAGGCGCATCCACGGGCCTATGTGGGTTACGAACCCAGTGGCAGGGTGCACATGGGTCATATGCTCACCGTGAACAAGCTGATCGACCTGCAGCAGGCCGGGTTTGATGTGGTGGTGTTGCTGGCGGATCTGCACGCCTACCTGAACGGGAAGGGCAGCCTGGTGGAGGTGCACCAGACCGCAGACTACAACAAGGAATGTTTCATCGCCCTGGGTCTCGATCCGGCCAAAACTGAGTTCGTCTACGGCACCGACTATCAGCTCGAGCCTGATTATGTCATCAACGTCTTGAAGATGGCCAGGAACACCACTTTGAACCGGGCCCGGCGGTCTATGGACGAGGTGGGACGAGGCATGGAGAACCCCTACGTTTCTCAGATGATCTATCCCTTGATGCAGGCGGTAGACATAGCTTCCCTGAAGCTGGACCTGGCCGTGGGCGGGATCGATCAGCGGAAGATCCACATGTTGGCCAGGGAGGAGATGCCCAGGCTGGGGATGCCGGCGCCCGTCTGTCTGCATACCCCTATCCTATCTGGGTTGGACGGGGGGAAGATGTCGTCTTCCAGGGAGAACTATATCTCCGTGGACGACAGCGCCGAGGACGTCGAAAAGAAGATCCTGAGCGCCTACTGTCCTGCCAAAGCTGTCGAGGACAACCCAGTAACAGGGCTCTTCCGGTTCCACATCATGCCCAGGCTAGACGAGGTCACCGTTCGCCGTCCGGAGAAGTTCGGAGGAGATGTGACCTATGCCAGGTACGAGGATATCGAGAATGATTTCCTGGGGGGAGATATGCATCCTCTGGACCTCAAGAAGTGCGCTATTGAGTACCTGAACGAAATCCTGGACCCGGTGCGGGAGAAGATGGGGTGAGCGCGCCGGGATCATG
>CAYQFP010000164.1:0-1635 GCA_964416865.1 uncultured Methanotrichaceae archaeon | reverse complement strand
AGACCCGGCTGTCCATCTCCAAGGCCTCTTCGAACCCGTATCGCTCTTCCATCTTCATGAACCAGAGGCCATCGATGGATATGTAGCTGCGGCGGAAGTACTCGGCGATCTGTTCATCGGTCAGTTCGGTCGTCTATCGCCCCTCCTTTAAATGAAACTTTTTATATATGCAGGCCAATGGATCTCATCGACAGACTGGATTATCTCGGTGGCTTCTTCCAGTTCTACGGGAGGTATCTTTATGCCGAGCATCTTTGCCCTATCGAGGTTGAAGGTAACGTCCACGGCCTTGGGGTCTAGGATAGGGATGGTGGCCGGGTCACTCCCCTTTAGGATCTCTCCTCCGATGAGCCCCACAACGAACCCCGTCCCGTAATAGGAGGTCCCTACCGCTGCCAGGAGACCGCCTCTTGTATAGGTCGCAATGAAACCGATCTCCGGGAGCTCGTTGTGATATATGGTCCAGTTCGCCACTTCTGCCTCCGGAACGACCTTGCCTTTATCATCTCTGAGCTGATAGTAGTTCAAAATGCCGATGAAGTCGGCCTTTGTCTGGTACTCGACGACCTTCTCCTTCCATTCTTCGAAGCTCTCCACCTGTATGTAATCGATCACCTCCAACGGCGAATCGGTCACCACGTCTTGGTATCGCTCCTCGAAGGTGTCCGCCACCAGATCGGAGCTGGGGCTGGAATCTGCCAGGATCACGATCTTTGTGGCGCTGGGCACGATCATTTTGCATGTGGAGAAGGCCTCATAATAGGGGACGCGCTCCAGCGCACCTGTTATGAGTCCACCGGGCCTATCCAGGCTCTCTATGGGATCGTAGATGGTGGGGTCCAGGTTGACGCCGGAGAATACGAAGGGAAGCCTGTTCTCGCCGTGGCGTCTGGTGTACTCCACGGCGACGTACTTGAGAGCGTTGTCGTTGTTTACAAAGACGATGGCCGGGTCAAATTCGTCGATGAGATCGAAGACCGCCTCGGCACGCAATTCCATATCTTCTTGGGTGGTATAATTGACTTTGGTATCCATACAGAAAGTTTTCAGCTCGTAGTCCTCGCCTTTTACATATCCGCTCCTGCGAAGACCCTCTACGATCCCTCGCTGGATATCCTGCTCCCATCCCATCCCTTTACCATAGGAGTTGACCACGAGGACCTTGAGCTCCAACGACGCCTTGGAGGCCTCCCCCCCTGATGAAAGATCGCCGGTGAGAGACAATAGGGCACCGACAACCACCTCGGATTGTGGCACATCTTCCGGATCGAGATTTTCCGAAGAGTCGCATGCGGCATAGCCGGTCAGAAATATTACCAGGACGGCCATTACAGATACAATTTTGGCAATCAGGCCCATGCTTTCAGGGTTTAAGCATCCTAATATAAGTTACTTACTACGTCGAACATTATATACAACAGTTTTCAGATTAGTCTGGGCTAACATTATGAAGATGATTGTTGTGGTCGCCAGGAGGGCAAATGCATGAAGCTTACGATCGAGGTTCACAGCGGTTCTATCTTGGTTTCCTCTTTCAGACATAGACCACACGCCCCATAATTTCTTTTGCAATTCCTTTAACTTCCTATTCCGGACCCCCTCCTAAAAATGGCAATAATTTATGATTAGGCCATT
>CAYQFP010000163.1:0-2898 GCA_964416865.1 uncultured Methanotrichaceae archaeon | reverse complement strand
GCTCAGAGAAGAGAAGATGGAAGAGATGGAGGACATGACCCTCGCAGAGCTCAAGGCGCTCAGAGATGAGAAGATGGAAAACATGACGATAGGGGAGATGAAGGGCATGTGTGGGGGTCTTGGTGGAATAGGCAACCTGAGAAGGCCTGGAGCTGGGAATTGGGGGGCGATGTAGAGACGGCGGGTTTTCGGAACACGTCTTTATTTTTTGTACATAAAGTATAACTTTATGTACGTCCGCGAGGCCCAACGTGATCTGTGGAATATGATTATCTTCGTCAGGATATAAAGTTGAATTCAAAACGGGTATCTGTAGGGTGATTAGTATGATCGAGTCGGGAAAGACAATCGAACACGTGCAGCAGGTCGGCCCATCTCAGGCACCTATCAGGACGGTCGAGACCAAGAAGAACGATAGAGGGAGAGCGGTCTATGGATTTTGGGTCGTACTGTGACAAGTTATACGGTGCTGCTCGATTCGGCACCCAGTGGTGGTTAGCATGACCAAGGCCGAGAACTTGTTTCTGGTATTGTGCATGATATTCCTTCTCGTGGCACCGGCATATCCGATGCCTTCCGACGAAGATTATTCGAACGCACCGAATAGACCCGCCGGTCCTCAACAGGAGCATATGGCACCACCTGGCCCGGAAGATGAGCGACACCCGCCGCACATTAGATGGGTCTGGAGGGGCAGCGGTTTTGCTCTGGGCGTTGAAGAACATCATCTGCTGAAGATACAGGTGGCCAATGTGAGGTCTTTTTCTCCGTGCGAGGCGAGGAGGCTTCTGAAGGAGAACAAGAGCCTTGAGGAGATCAGGGCAGAGATCGCCAAGGGCGACGAGTCTTTCGTCTATCTTGGACATATACTCCTGGGTGAGTCCATCTACAAGCTGGTGGATATCGACCTGACCTGCGAAGGCGAGAACGCGACTCTGGATGCCGAGGTGGCGGAGTTGCAGGGCGATATGACACCCGTGAAAGACAAGATCGTCGGTCGCATCGAGATTGCGACCTGCCTTAGAGAGGGCGCCTGGATCGGCGAGGGCGAGTTGTCTATGGACGAGGGCGAGCATCCAGGGGATTTTGCCATACTGCTGGAGATGTCCTCACAGGATTCGCCCTGTTCGCGGCCCCACAGATAGATGAATCTGCGAGGCTGTAACTGTGGCAAAATTCATTGTTTTGCTCTTCCTCGTCTTCATCACCGTGGGGGCCGTGCCAGTTCACGGTTATGACTCTTCAGACGGTGCCGATCTCGATCAGCTCATCCTGAACGTCTACGTGGACGAAGATGGCGAAGCGTTGGTGATCGGCTACGCAGAACCCGAGAGTCTGGCCGACCTGCCCTTTCTGAAGGTCTCCGAGTACGCCTACGATGCCGATTCGAAGGAGCTTTATGCCATCACGGACGCGTTGACGTCGGGATGCGTTGACGATTCGCAGCTGGATCTCGTCACCGAGGCCAGTCTGGATGTATATCTCGTCATGTTCTATCTGCCACCCGAGGCAAAGCTCGAGGCGGTCGACTTCTCCGAGGGGTTGGACTGTCTGGTCTCAGAGTCGGACGGTTCGTTGGTGGTGGAGGTTTGGGGATACGACTTAGATGGGCCCGATGCCACCATCGTCTACCGCGTCGCATGAGAATACAAGATATTATAAATTACGGGGGTGGCATGGAAAGCCGACCCCCATACTGATCAAGATCGACAGGATATGTGCCTGGATACTGCTGGCCTTCATGACGATATACACGGTGACCGGATACGCCACGGCCGATCCGGCCCATTTTCATAACCAAGGAATAATAAAGCATGAAATTCGATTCGGAACCATCATAGTCGCCAAAATCATAGGAAAAACCGGATGAACGATCTGAACGATCTCCCGGAACAGTCCTCCAGCGTTCGTTCGATCACACTTTCTTGTATCGTTCGGGGTAAGGGATGGCTGCAGGGCGACGCAGAACAGAGTCGTCTGATAACGGAGGTTACGAGTACAATGAGTTCATTAATTTCGGGTGAAATGGGATAGATGAATATGTCTATTGTAGAGATAATCGACCTGGAGAAGACCTACAAGATAGGGGATATGGACGTTCCGGTCCTGAAGGGGATCAACCTCTGGATAAAACCTGCAGAGTTCGTGGCGCTCATGGGTCCATCGGGATGTGGCAAAAGCACCCTGATGAACATCCTGGGCTGTCTGGACCGGCCCACTGGCGGTCGAGTCTTCCTGAAAGGCAGAGACGTCGGCGACTTGTCCGACGGAGAGCTGGCCCGGATAAGGAGAGACGACATCGGTTTCGTCTTCCAGAGCTACAACCTGATAGGACGGATGTCAAACCTGATGAACGTCGAACTTCCAATGACTCTGAAGGGCGTCTCCAGGGCCCAGCGAAAGAGGCGGGCAAGAGAGCTCCTGAAGGCGGTGGGATTGGACCACAGACTCGATTACAGCCCCATCAACCTCTCGGGCGGCGAGCGGCAGAGGGTTGCCATCGCCAGGGCGCTGGCGAACGATCCGGCGATAATACTGGCCGACGAGCCCACCGGCAACCTCGATACGAAGAGCACCAAGGAGGTCATGGATATTCTGCAGGACCTGAACGAAGAAGGGCGTACCATCGTCATGGTGACCCACGACGTCGAGACGACGGAGAACTGCAGCAGGGTGGTCTGGATGAGAGACGGTCGCGTTGGAGATGATGCGTCTTGAGAACGGTCGCGATAATGCTCCTGGTCGTCGCCCTTTGCCTTCCCGCCTTTGCTTATCCTCACGACTACCTCTACCGCTACCCCGAGCCGACGGTCATGATAAAATCGTCGATTTCGCCAGAGGTACTGATGCCCGGCGATACGGGCGTCGTCTCGATAGAGGTCGATAACGGCGCAGATC
>CAYQFP010000162.1:0-2950 GCA_964416865.1 uncultured Methanotrichaceae archaeon | reverse complement strand
TATGTGTTTAGCTCCCTCATAATCAATCGCTTGATAATGGTTTTAATCAATAGATGCGTGACGACTAAGAACTTAAGCCTCATTATATTTACAAAATATATAAAATGCCAATAGCCTCAATTGAGGTCCCATGTGACATTGTCAAGTTAGATCGGATAAGTGTCAAACTTAGCGTTCAGGACTATACTTGTGGAACTATATATGATCATCTCAATCCGTTTATCGGAGAGATGATACCCTGAGCTCAGGATGGCATTCCCTGTCCACCGAAGAGGCCCTCTCCAGGCTGGACTCCGGAAAGGATGGCCTGAGTCCCGATGATGCAACCAGACGGCTGGAGGTGTACGGTCCCAACGAGCTGGTAAGACTCAACCACCCATCCCCCGCGCGGATCTTCCTCCACCAGTTCGAGAACTACCTCATCATAGTGCTGATCGCCGCCTCGGCCATATCCTGGATCTCGGGTGAGACGACGAACGCCTATGTCATTTTAGGCATAATACTCTTCATATCGCTCCTCGGTTTCTTCCAGGAGTACAGGGCAGAGCGCGCCATGGAGGCTCTGAGGGAGATGGTGGCGCCAGAAGCAGATGTCATCAGGTCAGGCAAGCTCACCCCCATTCCGGTCGAAGAGCTCGTTCCCGGAGACGTGATCCATCTTGAGGCGGGCGACAAGATCCCTGCCGACGCCCGCCTACTGGAAGGGACAGCCTTCGAGGTGGTGGAAGCCTCTCTGACAGGAGAGTCGCAACCCCTGAGCAAGGACCCAGCATCGGTGGGGAGAGAGACCCCTCTGGCCGAGAGGAGCAACATGCTCTTCATGGGAACCATCGTGGTGTACGGGAACTGCAGGGCCCTTGTCACCTCAACAGGCCAGCAAACAGAGCTGGGCAGGATAGCAGGCCTGATCCAGAAGAAACCCGATGATCCACCGCTCAAGGCCAAGTTCCAGCAGCTTGCAAGACACCTGGCTCTTGTCGTCTTGACGGCATGCGTAATCATATTCGGAATAGAGGTGAGCAGAGGATCTCCGATTCTGGATACATTAATCATAGCCGCTGCTCTGGCCGTTGCCGGAATTCCCGAGTCTCTGCCCTTCGTGGTGACCATAACCCTGGCCCACGGAACCCAGATAATGGCCCGGAAGAATGCGATAATAAGAAGACTCCCTGCCGTGGAGACGCTGGGCTCCACCACGGTGATCTGCACCGACAAGACAGGCACCCTCACAAAAGGAGAGATGACGGTCCGCCAGATCCGTACTTCCAGAGCAATAGAGGTTACTGGCTCGGGATACGAGCCCTCCGGTTCTTATCTTTTTGACAGGCTCGTCTTCGATCCCTCGAAGGACGAACACCTCATCTCGCTCCTTACCGTCGGGGTCCTCTGCAACAACTCAGATTTGATTGCCGGCGATGGTTGGCGCATAGCTGGCGATCCCACCGAAGGTGCGCTGATCGTGGCCGCCCGCAAGGCAGGTTTGCAGGCGAGGGATCGCTACACCAAGGTCCTGGAATATCCTTTCGACTCTGAGCAGCAGAGGATGACCACCCTTCATCGATCTCCAGATGGCAAGAGCGAGATCGCATCGATGAAAGGTGCACCGGAGGTGGTACTCCGGTTCTGCAATCATATCAGAGACGCGGACGGTGTGAGATCGATGAGCGAGAGGGACCGCCAGGATATCCTGCAGACAGCCGACGAGATGGCAGGGGAAGGTCTGCGCATCCTGGCCATGGCCTGTAAGGAGACGGCGTCCGGTGCGTCTTTCGATAGAGAATACGTGGAGAAGGAGTTGGTCTTTACAGGCCTCGTGGGGATGATGGATCCTCCCAGGCCCGAGGCGGAGGAGGCGATCCGCATCTGCAGGCTCGCCGGCATAAGGCCTGTGATGATCACGGGAGATCACCGCCTGACTGCAAGGGCTATCGGAAAGGAGCTGGGCATAATCGATCAGGGGGAGGTCCTGGAGGGAACCGAGCTCGACCGGATGAGCGATGATGAGCTCCTCGAGGTGATCGAAGAGATCTCGGTATTTGCCAGGGCCACGGCAGAACACAAGGTGCGCATCGTGGAGGCGCTGAAGAGGCGGGGTCATATCGTGGCCATGACAGGGGACGGGGTGAACGATGCGCCTGCTTTGAGAATGGCCGATATTGGGGTTGCCATGGGAATAACCGGCACAGAAGTCTCCAAGGAGGCCTCCGACATGATCATCACCGACGACAACTTCGCCACCATCGTCTGTGCCGTCGGAGAGGGGAGAAGGACATTCGATAACATTAGAAAGGCCTCCTCTTATCTGCTGTCATGTAACTTTGCCGAGGTGATGACCATGTTCGTTGGGGTGATGCTGGGACTGCCCGTGCCCCTGCTGGCACTACAGATCCTGTGGATAAACATCGTCACAGACGAGTTTCCAGCCATAGGACTAAGCGTGGAGCCTGCTCACGGT
This sequence comes from uncultured Methanotrichaceae archaeon, assembly GCA_964416865.1. Lineage (GTDB taxonomy): Archaea > Halobacteriota > Methanosarcinia > Methanotrichales > Methanotrichaceae > UBA204. The sequence continues at coordinate 495 of CAYQFP010000162.1, read as the reverse complement.
GGACTGATGCTGAGAAAACCCCGTCAACCCGGGGAGGCGATCCTTACCAAAGGCCTGTTCATGTACACCCTGGGCATCTCCGCGGTGATCTTCACAGGAGCACTTGGCCTCTATGCCCTGTCGCTGCACACGGGAGAGAGCCTGGAATATGCCAGAACCACCGTTTTTGCATCGCTGGTGATCTTTGAACTTTACAACGCCTACAACAGCAGATCTCTCCACGAGTGCATCCTTGATATGAACCCGATGAAGAACAAAAAGCTGGTCGCGGGTTTGTTTGCATCTCTGATTGCTCTGCTGGCAGCGGTGTATCTGCCCATCATGCAGGCAATCTTCCAGACGGTGCCTCTGGAACTGGAAAGCTGGGCGGCCATTCTTGTGACTTCTTCGACAGTTGTTCTCGCTGCGGAGCTGTTGAAGCGGAGAATCCCGGATCTCTGAAAAAGAGCAAGATCGTGGTCGAGCGCGGCTAGATCGTCAAAATCGGAGGGTAAA
>CAYQFP010000161.1:0-2972 GCA_964416865.1 uncultured Methanotrichaceae archaeon | reverse complement strand
TGGCGATTTTGGAGGGGGGTCCGGAATGGGAAAGGAAAGACATGTGATCCAGATGTTTTTTAAGCACTTCTATATCCCGCATATACGTTGTCCCCCGTGATCTCAGGCACGATACTGCTATCATTGTCCCGTGTCTGATTATGATGATATCATATGAAGGCTGGCGCCACCTAGCCCTTCTCGATCATCGTCCCCACGCCTTCGTCGGTGAAGAGCTCCAGCAGGATCGCATGCGGCGCCCTGCCATCGATAATATGCGCGTTCTGCACCCCGCCCTTCACGGCATGCACGCAAGCCTCTACTTTAGGAATCATCCCTCCGGAGATTATCCCCCTATCTACCATCTGGTCGAACTCTGATATGCAGAAGCTGGAGATCACGCTCGAGGGGTCCTCCTGACGGAGCTTCACACCTTCCACGTCGGTTATCGATATCAGCTTCTTTGCCCCAAGGATGCTGGCGATCTCGCCCGCGACGGTATCGGCATTGACGTTCAGGTTGTTGCCCTCCTCGTCCACGGCTATGGGGGAGATGACCGGTATGTAGCTCTTCCCGGCGGTGATCATCAGTATCTCCGGGTTGACCCTGATCACCTCGCCGACCCAGCCCAGATCCACAGACACACCCTCGATCTCCACAGGCTCCTTCCTGCGAGCGACTAGGAGCTGGCCATCTTTTCCCGAGAGGCCGACCCCCTTTCCGCCGTACTTCCCGATCAAGGTGACCAGCTGGGAGTTGATGTTCCCCAGCAATACCATCCTGGCGATCTCCAGGGTCTCCTCATCCGTGATCCTGAGGCCGCCTACAAACTCGGGCTTCTTCCCGAAGAGAGCCATCTTCTCCGAGATCTCGGGACCGCCACCATGAACCACTATTGGGTGGATTCCTACGTACTTGAGCAGAACCAGATCCTGGACGAAATCCTCCATGACGGTACGGTCGCTCATGATCGAGCCGCCAATCTTGAAGACCATGATCGAATCGTAGAACTCCCTGATATAGGGCAGGGCCTCGATCAGAACCTGTTCTCTCGTTACCGACATCAGATCCTTCCCATCACACAATAGCCATCACCACATCGCCCGGAGAGATCGTCTCCCCCACCTCGACGTAGATCTCTCTGACCACGCCGCTCTTGTTGGCGTAGATCTCGTTCTCCATCTTCATGGCCTCCAGCACCGCCACCGCATCACCTTTGGAGATCTTGTCCCCCTCTTTCACCAGGAAACGAATTATCACGCCCTGCATGGGCACGGTGACCCCGTCCACAGGAGCTTTGGGCTCGGCCTCCTGGATCGTCATGCCGACGGGAGCCACCTTGACCAGGTAAGCCTCCCCGTCCACCTCTATGTTGAAGGCAACAGGCTTGCCATCTATCATATCGTCCGACGCCTCTGCAACCGTCTTGCTCTTCTTTTTCTTCCTTCGAAGAGGCTCCTCCTCGGCATCCCCTCGGAGGAATTTAGCCGCCACCTGAGAATATAGGGCGTAGGTGAGGATATCCTCTTCCTTTTTGACTATGCCCAGATCTTCGGCCTCTTTCTTAGCGGCCTCATACTCTGGCGGGATGAGATCGGCCGGCCGGCCGGTTATGGGTTCTTCGTCTTCCAGGATCTCGGCCTTGATCTTGGTTTTTATCTCTGCGGGAGGCTTACCGTATAGCCCCTTGACATAGTCCCGGACCTCTTTGGGAACGGCCTTATACCGCTCCCCCGTGAGCACGTTCAAGACGGCTTGACTTCCTACGATCTGGCTGGTGGGGGTGACCAACGGCGGGTAGCCCAGATCTTCCCTGACCCTGGGGATTTCGGCCAGGACGTCATCGTACTTGTCCATAGCCTTCTGCTCTATCAGCTGAGAGACCAGGTTGGAGAGCATACCACCGGGAACCTGATAGACCAAAACATTGGTATCTATCCGGGCGGAGATGGGGTTGAAGACCGGAGCGTAGACCTCCATAAGCTTCTCGAAGTACTTCTTGATCTCCGTCAGGAGCTTCAGATCCAGGCCGGTATCATAAGGCGTGCCCTCCAGCGAGGCCACTATACTCTCCGTGGGCGGCTGGGAGCTGCCCCATCCCAGAGGAGACATGGCGGTATCCAAGATATCCACCCCGGCCTCGCAGGCGAAGACGTAGCTCATAGGAGCCATCCCGCTGGTGCAGTGAGAGTGAAGGCCAAGGGGGAGGTCGATCTCCTCTTTCATGGACCTGATCAGCTCGTAGGCGTTGTGTGGGGTGATCAGACCTGCCATGTCTTTTATGCAGATCGAATCGCAGCCCAGGTCTGCAAGCTCGACCGCCATCTTGGTGAACAGCTCGATGGTGTGGACCGGACTGATGGTGTAGCAGACGGTGCCCTGGACGTGGACGTCCATCCGCTTTGCGGTCTTTATGGCCACCTTCATGTTTCTGATGTCGTTCACCGCGTCGAATATCCTGAATACGTCCACCCCGTTGACCGCCGCCCGCTCCACGAATTTTTCCACTACGTCGTCTGCATAGTGACGGTAGCCAACCAGGTTCTGACCCCTAAGCAGCATCTGGAGGCGAGTGTTGGGCATGGCCAGCTTCAGCGCCCTCAACCGCTCCCAGGGATCTTCGTTAAGGAACCTGATACAAGAATCGAATGTGGCACCACCCCAAACCTCCATGGAGAAAAATCCGACACGATCGAGCATCTCCGCGATGGGCAACATGTCCCTGGTCCTCATCCGGGTGGCCAAGAGTGACTGATGGGCGTCTCTGAAAACCGTCTCGGTAAGCCTTACCTTGCTCATAAAAACCCTCCTGTTATATTAGTTCTCATCCACAAAGCCCTGTTAATACTTCATATTCTTTTTCGGATAATCAATATTGGATCATACTCGCCGGGATGGTACGCCAACCATAGGGATAAGGCCGGTTCGTATCATCTCAGCGACGTTAATGGCGATCAACATCTTATCTAGCTTCCTAGCAGAGATTATTATAA
>CAYQFP010000160.1:0-3012 GCA_964416865.1 uncultured Methanotrichaceae archaeon | reverse complement strand
TCTTATTGTGTGTTCGCACTCATCCAGGTCTTTGAACTCAATGGGTGCAGGTTATCATCTGTCACTCGGCCAAACCGCCACACATACTCGAACATATGCACATATCTATACAAATATAAAAAAATATTGTTTGGTGCATGTTTGAGTGTGTACGATAAAATAGGGAAGTTGGGCGCCGCGCAGCCCGCAACGGCGACCTCAGACGAAAGCCATCTTGTTCAGCGGTATCGGTATACCCTTTGCCATACCGTCCATGGTGTAGTAGAGTTCCACCTCGTCATCGTAGGCCCAGAACCATTCAGGATAGTACAGCGAGATCGCAGGTACGTCCTCTGCGTACAGGACCTGCGCCTGGTCGATGAGATTTCTGCGATCGTCCTCATCCATCTCGTGCACCTGCTCCACCAGAATAGCGGTGAGCTCGTCGTTATCGTCGTATTTGGCGCTGTTGAAGGACACCATGTCGATGGTCATATCGGCCAGGAAGTTGGGATCGCCGATCAACCCGCCGTGGCCGCTGACCGCCAGATCGAAGTTGCCTTCTCTGACCTTGGCGTCCACGGTCTTGGAGTCCATAGAACGCAGGTCTACGTTGATGCCCACATCCTCCAAGTCCTCCTTTATCAGACCGCCGAGACGTTCGTATATTTGGTCTCCGCCCTTCGTCAGGAGCTCGATCTCCTCACCGTCGTACTCCATCTCATCCAGAAGCTCTCTGGCCTTCTCTGGATCGTGTCCGTACTCTTCGATCTCGTCGCTGTACCAGCTGTGGTCCGATGGTACGAACCCCGGGTTGCCCGCCAACCCATGGCTGCGTGCCACTATATCCACCAGTTCATCCCGGTCGATGGCGTAGGCCAGCGCCTGCCTGAACTGCTTGTCCGAGAGGGGACTCTCCTGGTGGTTGATCATCAGCTTGTAGTTCCACCAATGGGACCCCATCTCCAGGATGTTGAAACCTCCTAGCTGGTCTCTCATCTCCGGCTCGATCTCCGCCGCGTTGACATCGCCCTGCGTCAGGGCGGCGGCGGCCGTCTCTTTGGGTACCTTGACGAATATCAATTCCTCGACCCTGGGAGTTCCCTGGTAGTAACCCTCGTAGGCTCGATATCGGTAGGTCCCTTGGACCTTGTCATAATCATCAACATCGAGCGTGTAGGGTCCGGTGCCGGTCAAGGCTTCTTGACTCTTGAAGGTCTCCGGATCGTCCACGCCATCCCAGAGGTGCCTCGGCAGGATGGGCAGAGTGCCTAGCACCTGGTCCATGGCGGGGGCGTAAGGCTCGGATAGGTAGAGCTTAATGGTATAATCGTCGATCTTCTCCGCCCGGTCTATTATGCTGTTGTCTACCCATTGGTATGGATGATCTTTGGTGTAATCGATGGTGAAGACCACATCGTCGGCGGTAAACGGTTCGCCGTCGTGCCATGTCGCTTCCTCTTGTAGTTCGAGGAGATAGGCATCTTCATCTTCCAGGTACTCCCAGTTCTTTGCCAGAGCGGGAAGGTACCCGTTGTCATCTTTCCACACCAGAGTGTCAAAGACAAAGCTCATACGGGTGTATCCAGGTCCACGGCTATAATGGGCGTAAGGTGTCGGAAAGCCCCAGTCGCCGATGGGGTCTGCTATGGTATAGGTAGCCACCTCACCGCCGGAAGCCATTGCACCGCTAAACGTAAGCAGGACCAGCAATCCTGTCGCCAACGAGAGCCCCATTGCCAGGCTCCACGAATATCTTCTTCTCATTTAGGTGCTCCTGTTATACTTTGTATCAATATACTCACAAAACTAGGATAAAGATCTTACGATCAGCTATAAACCTCTCAAGATGTATGCAGTCGACGACATTATCCACCCGACCATTGTTGGGGAGTATTATACAGCCCCCTGATGATATAAGGGCAGTTGGGAAATACGATGACAGAAAAACTGACTGACCCCTTGACAGGAACCTTGGACTTCGGCTTCGAAGGCCTTTACGATATGATCTTGGCACCGATCAAGTCTAGGCTATTGTTGACGGCTCTGGAGCTAAAAGTGTTCGATCACCTCACAAAGTTCAGAAACACCGGTCTCTTCCTGGACGGGTTGGCGGCCTGTGACCTCCTGGTGAAGAAGGGCGGACGGTACCGGAACTCTTCCTCCAGCCAGGCATTTCTGGTGGAAGGCAGCCCCACCTTCATCGGCCAGTTTTTGGTGGGCCAAACGCGGTGGAACGAGCCGGTGCTGGACGATTTAGCAGCCTTCGTCTTGAGAGGTCCCCAGGAGGGCACACCGGTGCCCGGTGGGGAGTCGGGAGAAGTCCTGGCCAACTACGAGCGGTCCGGGATGGCCCAGCAGGCGTCTTGCCTAATCAAAGAGCTGCCGGAGTTTCTCTCCATGGGGCGTATGCTGGATCTAGGAGGCGGTCCCGGCCTCATAGGCATGGCAGTGGTGGCTTCCCATCCGAGCATGAAAGGGGTGGTCTTCGAGTTGCCCAAAATGGCGAAGTCGGCCAGAAAGTACGTCAAAGAGTACGGCTTGGAGGATAGGATGGCGGTTATGGAGGGCGATTATAACCGGGATTCCATCGGCCAGGAGTATGATCTGGTCCTGGCCTGTGCTTCACTCTATTCTTCAAAGCCAGATTTGGATTCCATCGTGGCGAAGGTCTACCAGGCCCTCAATCTAGGAGGCGTCTTCGTCAGCATCCACGAGGGCCTGACTCAGGAGAATACCAAGCCGGAGAAGATGCGGCTGGGGTGGCTGACCGCGGAGCTTTTGGGAAAGGATCTGGCCTTCGCCCAGGGGGAGATCGCCGACTCCATGATGAGGGCGGGTTTTAGATCGGTTCGGTCCCGCACCCTGAACACGCCGGTTGGACCGATGGACCTCAACCTGGGTCAGAAGAACCAAATGTCGCGGGTGGTGACATGACCAAGAAAATCCTCCCTTCGGTCGGATTTACTCGAGTACATAAAATTATACTTTATGTACAACAAGTTCCCATTCCGGCCCCCCTCCTAAAAATGG
>CAYQFP010000159.1:0-3065 GCA_964416865.1 uncultured Methanotrichaceae archaeon | reverse complement strand
TCAAATGCGTTGGGTCGCAGCATATCGGTTTTGATTTTTGAGTGGGAAACTTGGGTTGTAAGATACACCCACCATGGAATAGACCGCCTCTGCTGGAGGCAGGGTCTGCCCTTCCCCCGGCCTCGTGGCACCGAGCCTGTAGCTCATCACCTCAGAGCTGCCGGACGGGATCTTCAGGTCCCACCTCAGAGAAGAACCGGTCTCGAAGTCGCGTCCTGTAAAATCTATGACCTCGACGTTCAGGGTCTTGTTTCCGCTGTTGCGCAAAGACAGGTACACGTAAAAATCATCTCCGAAGTTCTGGGTCTCTTCGAGATACTTGTGGAGCCTGAGGGGCCCGAATACGTCGAACATGGTCCCCCCCCAGGCCTCCCCGGGGTCGCCCTCAGGGTCCAGGTACCGAGCATGGGCATTCACCCGGAACTCCCCGGGACCGGGCGAGTAAGGGGCTTTTTGCCTGAACTCGATGGGCTCGACCATCTCGGTGGAGAGATCCTCGTCCCAGACCTCGCCGGGGGCCAGGCTAGATCTGGCATACCTGGCGGAGACCAACGGCGGTTCCGATATCAGGTCCACCTTGATGGACTTCGCCTCCACCGTTCCGGTGTTCGCAACACTGAGCCGGAAATCGATATACTCGCCTGGTTCGTAGAAATCTTTCTCCGTGACGAGGTATAGCCGGAGTTCGGGAACGGCCCGCGTCTGGAGTCCGACCGATGCGCATGCTTCGACACACTCGTCCAGCAGATAATCTCTCATCTCGATCTTTTCTGCGGTGACCATCACCCTATCGTCGATGGTGAAGTTATCGCCGGCCTCCAGGACCCGGCTGGCGATGAGCTCTTTGCCCTGGTAGAGGTTCAGCATCACCATCTGCGGCGTGGAATCCTTGGGGGTGAAGTCTGCCACTTCCAGGGCGTACTCTCCCAGGCGGAGGTGCTCCCCCCAATGAAGCTCTCCTACCGTACGGTCTCCCCACTCCACCGCGGAACCGACCAGCGAGATAAAAAGCAGAGATATCAAGAGCCTTCTGATCATGTCAACGCCTGAAGAAGACCAGGTAGATCACCAGGATCGTGCCGATGATGACGATGTAGAGGTTCTGGTCAATATCAGCATTCTCGAGACCTTCTGGTACGGTATCACTCATCTCTGTTCTGCTCTCGTATCCTGGAGGGTTCGATGAAGGCTTATAACCGTCGTTCTCGGTCAGGTCCGGACTATCATTCTCCCCATCGATCGTGCTCTTCGAGACGCCGTCGTCCCGGCTTGTCGTGTAAGTACTGCTCGTGGTCGTCCTGGTAACGGTTTTCTCCACCTCGGTCTCGAAGAAGACGCCCTTGGGAGCGTAGAAGGTCACGACATCCTTCCCGTCGACGTTGACAGTCTTGCGCTTCTCGTACTCGATCTTCGTCTCCGGGTCCTGCCATCGGACCGAGAACTCGTGGACGCCCACCACCAGGTCGTACTTGCCCAGGTCGGCGGTGCTCATCTTCTTGACCTCTTTTTGCTTCTCGTACTCGTCGTCTATGTAGAGATAGACGTCCAGCTCGTCTTCGTTCTCATTTCTGACCAGGACCCTGACCTCGAACTCCTCTGATTCCTTGTTCTCGGTGGTATAGAGGGTGACCGCATTCTCTGAATATATCTCCTCGACTCTCTCTTCCACGTAGCTCTTCTTGGTATCGTCGTCCCACCAAGAGATCTCGAACTTGTGGGGTCCCGCCTCTACGGAGTAGGTACCGAACTTCACCTCCTTCTCCTTGTATACGTCCTTGGTATCCTTCAGCTCCGAGTCGATGAAGAGGGAGACGCTGAGCTTATCATCGTCCTTGTTAAAGACGTAAAGAACGGCATCGGCCAACGCTCCGGATTCGTTCACCTCCGGAGCGGACGTCTCCGACGCGATCATGGCATCTGCACCGCCCGTTGGCAGGGTCATGTTGGAGGCGACGGCAGACACCTCGACTATCTCACCGTACCGGTTGACGTCCAGAGACCCGCTCGCCGGGGCTGATACGAGCAGACAGAATATGAGCACCGCCAGCGATATGAGGTGTGCCGTGCCCGAAGTTCCGTCCCCAGAAGATGATCGGTTCATAACAGCGTCCATGGTTAGACGTTATCTTTTAAAAATCGCACGATTCGAGTAAGAAATAATTCGTACACGCATATAAATAATACTTATTATTTGTGGCGTGCGAAAGGATTATTTACCGGAGGTTGATATGATTAATAGGTGTAATCTCATGACGGACTGGCCCATCATCCTGCTGATAATGGAAGGTATACCTTTCCTGGCGTTTATATACTATTTAGAATATAAAAAGAAGATGCGCCTGCTCGATCTAGAGGTCCCCAAAGACGATCCTATTGAGGCCAGGCTCGAGAGGCGTCTCACGAGCGGCCTATTTCTCTCGCTGGCCGGGGCCTCCATAATCACCTCGCCTGCTATCGCCAGGATCGCCAGCATGGAGGTCGGCCTGACCTTCGAGCTGCTGGTCATGGGCATCGTGATTGTCAGTGCTGGTGTCGCCATGCTGTTGGGTTACGGTATCCTGAAAGGGAGATCGGCCTATTCATCCGGTGGTGCGCTGGAGTTCAAGTAGGCAGGAAAAAACGATAAAAAAAAAGGGGTCGTGACGACCCCCCTGATTCTCCTGAGACTTGGAGATGTGAGCTGCGCGCTTTATATGCAAAGGAGGTCGATATGCTGCGTTCTCGCTCACATGCACCCCATCGTCGTATTTGGTAATAAACTTTTTGGTTAAGGTGTTACGGAGTCTCCCCCGTTCACATCATCCCCGGCGGCATCCCACCCATACAGCCACCCATGCCGGCGCCTGGCATGCCACCTCCTGGCGGCATCTCGGTCCTCTTGGAGGCGATCACGTCATCTATCCTCAGGATCAGAGCGGCTGCATCGGTGGCCGACCTGATCGCCTGGACCTTCACCCTCAACGGCTCGATCACGCCCATCTCCCGCATGTCTACAACCTCGCCGGTGTACACGTCCAGGCCGCTGGTCTTCTCCCCGGCCTCATGTCTGCTTTTTATCGCCACCA
>CAYQFP010000158.1:0-3100 GCA_964416865.1 uncultured Methanotrichaceae archaeon | reverse complement strand
TGTTAAAGGACCTGCAGAAGCAGAGGGGGATCGGCTATCTTCTGATCTCGCATGACGTTGCGGTCGTGAAGTTTATGGCTCAGGATGTGGGGGTCATGAAAGAGGGCAGGCTCGTCTTCGGCTGAGCTGCCGATTGCGCCGTCCGTTGGTCATGGGGACGGGCTCTGTCCGTCCTGGGGCCGAGGGGCCTCGATCTCAGGGGCTACGCCGGGATCGACCTCGTCGTCGGCGACCTCCTGCGGGTCGGGGACGCGAACCCCTGGCCCGCCACCACCATCGTCGGGATTACGAAGGTGAAGCGCTAGGAGCTGGCGGGCCTGATCTTGAGGGCGAGGTTCAGCTCATTGCCGGAGAGTGGGATGGTGAGGGGGGTGCGAGTTCAGGAAGGTCCAGTCGGAAATTTTTGGCGATATTTTTCAATTCAACGCAAAGGCGCAAAGGTGCAGAGGCACAAAGGGTGTTATCATTTTTTGCCCTGTATCCTCCTTTCTAAAACACTGTAGGACACTGAGCTTAATTATGTTTTTACAGTCAACATTACTGGCACACAGATATCATCAAACTTGATGCCTCCTACCCTGCCCTAGCCACGATAGCGAACATGCGTAACTATCCGGCCCCATTTTATTCGCCGTCAAGTTCAACATTGGCGGCTCCTGGCTCAGGGCGCGGGGCCGCCGCATGTGCTTCGCATAGGAGAGCCGGTGGCTGGGCCGCACCATGTGGCGCAAACCAACATATATTCGAGAGAGATCACCAGCGAAAGTCGTCATTGGTAGATTGCCTCCGAAATTTTCTGCGTAACACATCAACCAAATCCTAGGATCATTGCCTGAGAAAAGTACCTGCACCCATCAGGGCGCGATTGTGTGTAGATCCGAGATGTAGAAGAGCAGGCCGACATCCCTCAGGATGCCAGCTCGTTGCACTCTTCGCAGCTCAGGTCGAACCCCCAGTCAGGAGGCTGCCACCCGGGCGAAGATATCTCGCCCTCGAACTCGCCAACGGTCACCGCCGCGCTTACGTAGACCGGCCGGACAACGGTCCCGTCGACAGAACGAACGTCAACGCGAGCCTCGTTGACGAAGTGCCCGCTTTGGAGCGCCTCAGTTCTGTATACGATCTTCTTCGTCGTGAAAGGCATGATATCGATCAGGTTCCAGGTGACGGTCCCGTTCACGTAAGAGGACGGCGGGATCGAAGCGTCCAGGAGCTTCATCCCTTCCGGCAGAATATCGGTCACCTCTGCCACCCTGGTGCAGTCTTCGAGGTTTTGGATCGTCAGGGTGTACATGACGACGTTAGTCGCATTCTGATCTACCTGAGCGGTCTTGGTCACATGCACCGTCTCGTTGAGACAGCACGTCAACCAATCGACCTCCAGGGCGGAGAAGTTCGTACCACAGATCATATCGCCGTTATACTCGCCACATGCCTCCACCCGGTTCACCAGCTCGTCTCCCCGGTATTCGGTCACGTCGAGCCTCAGGGTGATCGTGGCAACGTCGCCGACCGAGAGATGGGTCAGCGTCCAGTTGGCGCTCGTGGACGTCAGTTCCGTAGGCCTGACAGACGCGTTGATGTACTTCGCCTCTGGCGGGAATATGTCCCTCACATAGATGGGATGTAGGGCTCTATCGCCGTCGTTCTCCAAGGTGATGTTGTAGGTGGCAACGTCGGTGATCTTGTCCGTATCCTCCCCGGCGAGGATCACCTCCTTTATTCCTGCCTTCTCTTTGGCGATGCCAACCAGCACCTTGGTCACGTTGAGGTGAGGATGATCGTACTTTGGTATGCCCTGGAAGAGGACCCGCCGTTTGATCGAGTACTCGCCAGCGTAGGACTCGTCCAGATCGAACTCGTCTCGAAGAATCGTCCTGTACTCGGCCCTGCCTGAGAACTCGGCCTCGGTATCCATCTGGTTCAGGCCCGAGGCCACGGTCTCCTTCTCCAGACGCTCGATGCTGGTGTACTCTTCGCCGATTAGGCTGGTCTTCGGGTTCTTGGAGACCATCCCTTCCTTCCACTTCATGGATGCGTTGATGGAAACATTGTCGGTGAGGCTCCGGTTCATGGGCTCGTGTGCCAGGCTGATATCCTTGGCGATGTAGTTGGTGTGGGTCCTGATCAGCTCATCGGAGGCGTAGGAGCCTGTACCGGATTCATAGGTCTTCTGATTGTCTTTCACCTGTTTCTCTACGGCTACGAGTCCTGTTCCCGATGCGGACTTGTCGGAGACGACGCTGGAGCCGTACTCGTCGACCTTCTCGTAGATCCGGAAGCTGCCGGTGTAGTCCTCTCTGGACTCGAATAGGGGCGAATCCCGGGCGGTGGCGTTGGGGTGAGACATCTTGAGGATGCCGATGTGACCTTGTCCATCGAACTTTGAGTCAATGATCATCGTCGTGCCGTTCTTGTCCAGCGTTATCCGAGACTCGCGGTCGATAGAGGTGGCGTACCTGTAGACCTCGTGCATCGAGGCTCCCGTCATCCTATTTTTGGCGCGGGCCTCTTCGGTCCACGGGGACGAATAACTCACGGTTCTGTTCCTGTATAGGCCCAGGGTGGTGGGTGCATAGGTCGCAGAGACGGCCTTCTCCATGGAGAGGGACTTATTTTCCGTCCTCATCCGGACCAGTTCCTCTGTGTCGTACAGACCACTGCCGTGTTCCCCGGTGGAAAGCTCGGTGCCGGGGTCACATACCGTTACCGAAGCTGTAGCGCTTATTGCCCCTGTCTCCACAGAAGTGATCGTAACAACGTTCTTCAGGTCGCGGGGTCCCTGGCCCGTGGATAAGCTATTCCTGACATTTACAAATCCCTCTCCGATTATCTGTCCCTCTTCAGAGAATTCGAGGTCCTGCAACTCGGGTACTCTGACGGTTACTGTGATCTTTCCAGATCCTTCCCTGGGCAGATCTCCTACGGTCCACCGATTGTTCGTGCCGGGATCCGGCGCGGGGGATGCGGAGATGAACTTGACCCCCTCGGGATACCTCTCGGTTATCACGACCTCGGTCAGATCTGCCTGGCCGGTGTTCGTGTAAATTATGGTGTAATTCAACAAGTCACCTGGAGATACGCTGCTGGAGGATGCGTT
>CAYQFP010000157.1:0-3111 GCA_964416865.1 uncultured Methanotrichaceae archaeon | reverse complement strand
AAATCCGACCAAATGGTGGATTTACTTGTCACCATTTTACCCGGCGTTGTTACCTCCTACCAGAGTGTATAACCGAAGTATCGAACCGCAAAGACCACTCCTACGATTATGATCACCACTCCGAAAATCTTGGTGATCCATTCCCCAACAGTTAGATACTCTTCACCGATCTTTCCACCGAAGGACGTGGTGAATGTCGTGAGGGGAATTATAGGCACGCCATGTCCCACTCCGAATACCAGGAGCATCAGACCTCCTGTGAGCGGTGGGATGTTCTGGGCCATCAGCCATATAATAACCGGGAAGACAAGAGAGAGTGCACAGGGTGCCCAACCGAGGGAGAAGAAGATCCCTAATACAAAAGCTCCTATGAAGGTCGAGTACTTGAATAGACCCAGGGATATGTTTACGAACTGTTCTGTAATACTTTTTCTATCACTCGCGTTTCCGCCTCTCACCGATGGAAGGCGAGATGTGAAAGGCTCGATAACCTCGCTCAGGGGTTTGAAGTTGTTGATCCCCAGAATTATGAGGAGAACTCCTGCCATCAGGTCAAAGAACCGGGAGTCTCTAACGAAGATGCCTATGTTGGATATGAAGACGCCGATGATGAAGAACACCAGGGCCATCCCTGCAGTGAAGGCGATTCCGATCATCAACCCCTCTCTGGAAGATGATTCGAATTTGGCATCCTCAGATAGCATTTGTTTCTTGCGTGTGGTCATGATGTAGGAGAATAGAGCGATCAACAGGACCAAGGAACAAGGTGAGAAGGAGGTGATGATGCCCAGGGCGAACATCCCCAGGAAGGATATTTTCTGCAACGATATCTCTCCCTCCAGTCCGGTCCATTCGCCTCGCTCCAGGGATTGTATCTTGCTGTAGAGGGTATCTGCATCCTGGATCCCGTCTATCTTCCCCTTTCCCACCTGGTATACGTGGTACACGCCAACGATCTGCCCCTCCTTGTCGATCAGGAGTATGGTAGGATTGGAAAATCCGCCCTCGAAGCTGGAATAATCAACATATTTACCGGCAATCTCATACGGATCAAAGTCCTCAGCCCAGCGCCAGTTTATTTCAGCACCCCACCAGGCCTCGGTCAGAGACTTGCCATCCTGGGAGAAGGGGTTCTTCCTCATGTTTAGGGTTATGATATTTATATCGGGATCTTTCCCCTTCAATCTCTGAAGCTCGTCTATCTGCGCCTTGAGCGTCTCTTCACACTCGACACACAACGGAACCTCTATATTCGTTATGTGGAGGACTACCACCTCTCCCCTGAAATCACTCAATGAGAAGGGATCTCCATTGAGGTCGACTGCCTGGAAATCTGGTGCTGTAAGCATATCCTGCGCTGATGTCTGAAAAGAATTATATAAAAATACAGATGCGGCACTGATGACAATTGCTATGATTCCTACGGCCAAAAAAATTTTTTTGTTTGAGTGCATTGTCACTCACGCATTCCAGTCATCGGAGTTTTCTTGGTAATAACTTATGGCATCGTCGGCATAGGACCTGATCCACTCCTTCCCGGTGGCACCCACGACGCTGTGCCATCCTACAACAACGCCTCCATCAGAGTTTTGGACCAGGGTTACCACTATGGTAAGGGGGATGTAAGGTATTCCTCCGTCGGGATCGTATACATCCAAGAGTTCATCGGCCCTTCTGTCGCTGCCATCACTTATTATGTTGAAGTAAGACATATTGTCATCGCCCAGATCCTCCAAGACGCTCTCGGCGTCATCCTCCTGATCTATACATGGTATACAATTTGTGCTGTGATCCAGTATGAGAACCGGCCCCTTTTTAAGGGCATTCAATACCCATTTGGGATGGTCAACCTCTGAACCCGTGGCTGGATGTTGATCTGGATAGTCTATCCACCAATCGTCTGCCCCTGACCCTATAGATTGCACCGAGCTCAAACTCATCTCGCTCTGGCCTGGTGAAATCGATCCAAGAGAGCCTGTAGCCAAAATGACCCCAATCAAAAAGGTTACTATGTACGTTCTCATGATAGCTTTTGAAATCCCCACCAACTCCTGTTTATTCCTCTCCTCGTTTGAGTTGTTCCCCACTCGCATCATTCCAACAGAGACAATACATCTACGTATATGGATCTATCGGGTTTCAGACCCTGTGCATTTGCCTGAAAGCAGATACCTGATGGTTGACGCTTATATATAACGTTGTTGGGACTATCTTTCCGAATGGGTACTTAAAGGCAATAATATCCTCTGGCAAAGCAACTATCAATTTGATAATACACTCGAATCAATTATTTCGTAAGCTTGGGTTAGAAGCATCGATATAGTTCGAAATCATTGTATATCGAAATGTGTTGATATGTTCTGGGTGAGATGCTGCAAGAAAATCCTTCATTCGATCGAATCTTTCGGACTGCGCCGCTCGAAGATAACCTGGCCAGGCGGAGATCGCCTACATGCTGGCGCCCCTGGGTGGCGGGGAAGCAAAAGCTATAAAATGTACCTCAAATATAATCACGATATATTATTCAATCCCCATGCCCAGGAGCCTCACCCATGCCCATAATCCAAGACCGCGCCCCCCTCCGCCGTATTCTCCAGGAGAGCTGGACCGTCGCCGTGATCGGCATCTCGCCCGACCCTGCCAGGCCCAGCCACTTCGTCTCCGAGGTGGTGAAGAGCTGCGGCTTTGAGATGCATCTGATCAACCCCCGCTACGCGGGCCGGGAGATCCTGGGAGAGAAGGTCCTGGCGTCCATAAAAGAGGCGCCCGGAAAGATCGATATCGTGAACGTCTTCAGGCGGCCGGAGGACGTGCCCGCCGCGGCCAGAGAGGCCGAGGAGAAGGGGTTTGCAACCTTCTGGCTGCAGCCGGGAACCGAGAACCAAGAGGTGATCGCAAAGCTGGACCGGGCAGGGTACAACGTCGTTTCCGGGCTCTGCATCAAGACCTGCTGTCAGATCTTGTTGTAGCGGCGAGGTCACCCCGACCGGATGGAAACCCTACTGTCCTGTCATCTAAGTAATGTCGTAAAGACGACCGTCATTCCCGATGAGGAGGGAAAGCCGTGTCCACCACGATGGAAGAGACTTCTTCCACATTCATCGACGAGTC
>CAYQFP010000156.1:0-3137 GCA_964416865.1 uncultured Methanotrichaceae archaeon | reverse complement strand
TAAATCCGACCGAAGGGAGGATTTTTTTGTTCGCGTTCATTCGCGTTCATTCGCGGTTTTACCCTCCGATTTTGACGATCTGGCCGCGCTCGACCACGACCTTGCTCTTTTATTATTGGCGATTTTGGAGGGGGGTCCGGAATGGGAATTCCACATCCTGTCGGGTCATTCTTCCATGCGCTTCGAGATATTCCATTACAAGCCCTTATTGACGGGCGCGATCGGCCCCTTCTGAATCAGTCTTCCTGCCGTATCTGAGTTGATCCTTCGATCGACTGATGACACAACCCACAAACGCTATATCCATTGAATGTGAATGTGAAACTGATAACCTTCGGGCACAATCCCAAACGATCACATCAAGACGATGGAATCATGGTGGGAAGAATATGGCGAATAATGGTTGTAAAATTCTCATTCTGTTTATATTGATCTCGGCGATGGTCACAGGGACGCTGGCCGAGCCAGAGACGGCAACCGCCGGAACGAACATGAGCATATCCGAACCCCCTCCCGTCCTTTCGAGTCTTCAGCGTCTCGTCCAAGTGGAGCTTGACCTTCTGGACGATAACCTATCCATCGCCGCAGAGAGTCTCGCCGTTACGGGACTACAGGGCCCTGGAGCTCGAGGAGTCCTGAATACGATCTCTCAGGAGAGCACCTACGTGATCGACTGCACCGCGGTTGATTTGGATGGCGTTATGGTCACAGTGGAACCGGATGCCTATAGAGGGTTCGAGGGCTCCAACATAAGCGACCAGAAACATATAATCGAGATCTACCAGACCCATCAGCCAGTCCTTAGCCAGACATTCCCCGCGGTCGAGGGATTTGATGCCGTCGTGCTGGTGTGGCCGATCACCTCTGCCGGTGGAGATATGATCGGCTCGGTCAACGCCCTCGTTCGGCCTGACCTGCTCCTCGCCTCAACGATGGAGCTGTGGCAAGAGGGCCAGGACCAAGAGGTTACAGCCTGGGCGATGCAGACCGATGGGCTGATCCTCTATGACCCTGACCCCGAGGAGGTGGGACGAAACCTCTTCCAGGACCCGCTTTACAAGCCTTACGTCCAGCTTCTATCGCTAGGGGAGCGGATCGCCTCGGAGCGCTCGGGCTCTGGTGATTATGAGTTCTTGGGCCCCGGTCTTACAGATCCTGTGGTAAAGAGCGCCTCATGGGCGACAGTAGGATTACACGGGACCAAGTGGCGCCTGGTGGTGGTCCGCGTCATATAAAAGTGGCTCTTCGGCTATCCTCAGAGTTCGGCCGAAATGTGCCTCTATCGGCCCTTTCTTCACGAACTCTTGGCCGAATCTGGCTACAGATCCGGACAAAGTGATGTTTCTTATGCGATCTCCGATTCGATGACGCCCATGATACTTTGCCTGAATGAGATAGTTTATCGTCCTCTTCTTGGTATAAGACCTATACTTAGTCTAATACCACCGGATCGCCCTCTCCCGCGCCTAGGACCCGTCCATTGCTTTCTGGGCACCGTGGCCGATCGTGCCATCTCCGGTTCGTCGTCGTATATGTACTTGACCTGAAGCTTTTTGCCCAGACTGTCATCAAATAACGACTTCGGTATCACGAAATCTTTTTTCTTCTTATTTTCATCGCTCATATCCTATTCCCTCCACATATAATCATAAAACTGCTCCTCCACTTCGGATCGTGTTGTCGTCGAATATGTCCTCAGTGATGTAGAACTTGTCATCCACCTGCAATACTGGTGCAGTTAGCGTGAACAATCCGTTTATCCTCAGTTCTGTTATGGCTTCTGAGTTTCAATGGGGCCACGATTATACAGGCATCACCGTGTTTCAGCATACATTTTACGATGGCATCATACGTCGAACGATTGCGCTATTGAGCATCCGAATAGTTTATAACACCCCCCTAAATTATAATCAGTATTATTCTTGAAGATTTAAATTCAGTATCACTATCATTATCGAGGGGTCTTGTCACGGGGTGATTTGTCTAAGGCGGGTCTGGCATCCCAACGCCACCAGCGTCGAGACGGAAAGGCCAAAGGAGGGCGCGGAGGAGAACAGCTTGAGATACACGTACATACACAGATAGATGCATCTCGACCAAGACGATCAGCATAACCGAGGACGCCTACGAAAAGCCGAAGGGCCTAAAGGCCTCGGAGTGGATGAGCTTCTCCGAGGTGCTCGTCTATCTGCAAACCCCGAGAAGAACCTGGGGGTCGCAAAGAAGGCCCTCGCAGACCTAGTTCTCTATGAGCATCGCCGTGCTGCTGCATCCGAGGCGAGGCGTCGCATCGTGTGCGGGCCTGGTACTTCGGGTCGCGGGGAGCTCGAGGGTGGTGACAAAAGCACTAACGGCGATCGACAGGGAAAAGTAAGGATCGTACTCGTAAGCCTATTTCAGCCTCCTGGCCTCCACGCCCAAACGAAAGTTGGAGGCATCACCATCAAACAGCTCCCCACCGGAGGTTACGTTCATTGGCCCGTTCGCAACCCCTTGCCGCCGTTTTGGTTATTTCGATCATCCACCGTGAGGGCCCAACTCATCAGTCTGTATGGCTGGCGTACACCATAACGCTCATTCTCCCCCGGACTTACGATCATTCCACTATGCGGTAAAGCCTGTCGATGAAGATCTCTGTCAGCCTGCTCTCTGCCGGATCGCCGTCCTGGATGTATATCAGCTCGATCTCGTCGTCGGAGATGATCGTTCCCAGGTCAATGCCCGAGCCGAATTCGACGAGGTGGAAGCTTTTGTTATCTGTGGCGAAAACCCCGAAAAAGCTCTCGACCACATCGGTCCCGTTCACCTGGTAGGTCATGTTCCCTGCAAAAAGGCGATCATTCTGCTCCACGATGGTGAGGCTCAGGGTGACGTAATCCGTATCATCAACGTAACCAGTCCCCTCATGATATCCCGGCCCCGAACCGGCCCAGTTTCCCACCAGGTCTGGGACCTGGGCAGCACAGATGCCATTGGCCGAGAGTGCCAGAACCATGATCAACATCCCTAAAGGCCAAATGTTTTTCATGCGCTTCTATTAGCCCATATATGTCTTATGAATTTTTCGCATCGTCGCTAACCTTAGACTTCCTATTCCGGACCCCCTCCTAAAAATGGCAATAATTTCCGACCAGAGT
>CAYQFP010000155.1:0-3142 GCA_964416865.1 uncultured Methanotrichaceae archaeon | reverse complement strand
GCATCGTTGACGAAGATGTCGAATAGGGGGTACAAACGCTGTACCATGTGGCTTTTTGCATGCTCTTCGGGACGGCGGTTGATGGTTTCTTCCGAGTAGAAGCGAGTGTTTTCCAGGAGGAGCACGTCACCGGGATGCGCAGCCTCGATGGCCTTCCGGGCATGAGAACCGAAGATATCGTCCACATAGAGCACTTCTCTACGCAGAAGCTTAGAAAGACGCCTGGCATGTGGTTCCAAGGTGGTAAAGTCCGTCTTACCAGCCCGGCTCTGATGTGCCAAAAGTACCACGGTAGAGTCTTCCAGGGCACGAAGGGTATCTAGATGCCCTCTGAACCTTTTGTCGTCGAGGATGCTTCCAGGCGGTTCCATGGGAGAATTAATATCGATCCTCATCAAAACGCGCTTATCGCATGTCGTTAGGTCGTCCAGCGTAAGATGATTTTTCAATCGTTGGCCCTCCTTGGAGGTGATGCATAACAAGGTCAACATATGCCATATTAGCTTTATCCTACGGTTGTGGACAAAAGGCGCTCCGTCTACATGTAGATCGAGCGTTAAACATCTACCCCTCTCCCGATTACAGATTTCAAAATGAGATATACTTCCCATTCCGGACCCCCCTCCGATTTTGACGATCTGGCCGCGCTCGACCACGATCGTGCTCTTTTTGTTCTTGTACACAAAGTATAACTTTATGTACAACAATAATACTTCGATCACTTCTGGAGGTTTTTGATGGCTTTCACCCTAACCGAGAAGATATTGAGAGAACACCTCGTTGACGGGTCCTACGAACCCGGTGACGAGATTGGAATACGGATCGATCAGACGCTGACCCAGGACGCCACAGGCACCATGGCTTATCTCCAGTTCGAGTCGATGGGCCTCTCTGAGATCGAGACCGAGGTATCTGTCAGCTACGTCGATCACAACACAGTCCAGGTAGGGTTCGAGAACGCAGACGATCACCGTTACCTTCAGACCATCGCCCTGCGGTATGGCATCCACTTCTCCAGACCAGGGAACGGTATCTGTCACCAGGTACATCTGGAACGGTTCGGTGTTCCGGGCAAGATCCTCTTGGGATCGGACAGCCACACCCCAACCGGTGGCGGTCTGGGGATGATAGCCATCGGAGCGGGCGGGCTCGATGTCGCGGTGGCTATGGGCGGCGGTCCTTATTACCTTACCTGCCCCCGGGTCATCAAGGTCAACCTGGAAGGACAGCTCCAGCCGTGGGTATCGGCCAAGGATGTGGTGCTGAAGGTCCTAGAGATCCTGACCACCGAGGGTAACGTGGGCTGCGTCTGTGAGTACGGTGGTGAAGGCGCGGCCACTCTGACCGTACCCGAGAGGGCCACCATAACCAACATGGGCGCGGAGACGGGGGTTACCACCTCCATATTTCCCAGCGATCAACAGACCCGCAGGTTCCTCGTCGCCCAGGGCCGGGGCGAAATCTGGAGGGGTCTGGCAGCTGACGGCGATGCAGACTACGACCGTGTTCTGGACATAGACCTATCCGACCTGGAACCAATGATCGCAACCCCCCACAGCCCGGGAAACGTGGTACCTGTCAGTGAGTTGGAAGGTATGCCAGTCGACCAGGTGATGATCGGGTCTTGCACCAACTCGTCCTACGTCGATCTCATGACCGTGGCCCGGATGGTGAACGGGCGTCATCTGCCCCTCGGCGTATCCCTGGGAGTTGCTCCAGGATCGAGACAGGTTTTCCGGATGATCGCCGAAAACGGCGCTCTCAACGACTTGATCGCCTTCGGATCGAGGATCCTGGAGTCTGCCTGTGGTTTCTGCATCGGCAACAGCATGTCCCCCAAGACCGATGCAGTCTCTGTTCGTACCAGCAACCGGAACTTTAAGGGCCGGTCAGGGACCGCAGGCGCCAACGTCTATCTGGCCAGCCCGGCGGTGGCGGCTGCGGCAGCCCTCAAGGGCGAGATCACCGACCCCAGGAACCTGGAGATGTCCTTCCCCGGGATAGCCATGCCAGAGAGTTTCCTGATCGACGACAGCATGATAACGCCCCCCCTGCCCGCCAAAAAACGACCTGAAGTGACCATATACCGCGGTCCGAACATAGGCGCACCGCCCGCCAACAAGCCTCTGGATGAAGAGATCAAAGGGGTGGTCGCCATAAAGGTGGGAGACTACGTGACCACCGATCATATCATGCCCGCGGGCGCACGCCTGAAGTACCGCTCCAACGTGCCCAAGTACTCCCAGTTCGTCTTCGAGCCCCTGGACGACGAGTTCAGCACCCGGGCCGAAGAGTACAGAGATAAAGGCATCCACAACCTGATCGTGGCCGGGGCAAGCTACGGCCAGGGATCTTCGAGAGAGCACGCTGCTCTTTGTCCCATGTACCTTGGGGTCAAGGCGGTGATCGCCAAGTCGATCGAGCGCATCCACGCCGCCAACCTGGTAAACTTTGGGATAGTGCCTCTCGCGTTCGTGACCGGGCCGGACTACGAGACCATAGAAGAAGGCGACGAGATCGAGATTGCGGATATGAGCAGGGCCCTCGAAGGCAGCGACGAGGAGATAATGGCCATAGATCGTACGAGGGGAGAAAGTATCCGGTTGGAGATGCACCTGAGCAGACGTCAGAGAGACATCCTCCTGAATGGTGGGCTTCTGCCCCATACCGTCCGGAGATCTGGTAAAACATGACTTTCGGTGATTACCATTTTATCGACAGGTTAGATTAGACAATATACTCAGGCACCTAAACCACTGTCGGGGGACTTCACTATGCAGGAACTACCCGAGACATGGGGCATACTGTAATCAAACACGGTAATATAACCGCCGAGTACGCAGAGGGGCGCGGAGGGGAAATATAGTCATGAACCTTAGACTTGATACTTAATGGAGCATCTCAAAGAAGTCATCTGCATGAGGCCGTCTCACAATTGGTTCCGACGCCGAAAATCATCGTTCTTTTCGGATTTAAAGCCCTATCTGGCCTTCTCCATCACTCGATTTTGAATTGTCGGACAGCCTCGCATGTTCCGCCAAGAAAATGTTCGCTTACGCTCACATTTACTTGTGCACATAAAGTTATACTTTATGTACATACTTTATGTACAAGTGCGACAAGAAGCTGTATTCCGGATTGC
>CAYQFP010000154.1:0-3239 GCA_964416865.1 uncultured Methanotrichaceae archaeon | reverse complement strand
GGGCAGGATATTCCAGTACTTCACCTCGGTTATGCCCCGGGACGGACGCTACGAGATAACGGTGCCCTATTCGACCGAAAACCGGTCAGAGGTTCATGCAGTCGGCGCCTATCAGGTAGGGCCCGTGGAGGAGGTCAGCACCTGGGGTATAGTCAAGGAGGTGGTGGTGAGCGAGGAGGACGTGCTTTGTGGAAGGGTGATCGAGGTGAATTTCTGAAGAGAATCTATATGGTGCGGCTCCGGCTCGGTGACGTTGACCCAGAGATGAAGGTCTCGGTACGGTGCGGTGAAGTTGCCTTCCTGGTAGAGCAAGAACTCCAGCTTATACCGGACGCCGGGATATTCCAGAACGTAACGTACCGGTTCTTCCCAGGTCATGTTATGGTCCAGGGTCAGGTCTCTATGCACCAAGACGGATCCGTCGAAGGAAAGCTGCAAGGTGTAGTTCACCGGGCGGTATTCGTGGTTGACCACCCCTACGATCACCATGCTCGTATCGCCCGCAACCACATCGGTGGGATAGTCGTATGCCATCTTGCTCGGGCCGAGGATGTAGAACTCGGTGAACTTCTCCCCCTGTTTGGGGGTTACTATCACGTACACCAGCACGGTGATGGAGACGAGTATCGATATTATCAGCAGCACGGTCAGTATCTTGTCGATCCGGCTCCTCTGGTCGGCGATTAGCTCTTCATGGAGCGATCCCAGGCCTTCTCTGAAAGGCACCCGAAACCTATCGTCCGAGGGCAGCGAAGATCGTCTAAGATGAGCAACCGTCGCGAGAGCGATGGTAAATATGGATAAGGAGATCACCACAGGCGCGAGCCTGATGCCCCAAGGAGTATAGTTGAGGCCCAGTCCAATCAGGGGAACCACCGCTATGCTGAGCCCGAAGCTGAGCGCCGCCCTCTCGATACCGTCCAGATCATCTTTACGGGGGAACAGCGCCGCGATCAGGGTATAGCCGGGCAGAAATAGGACCATCAAGAGACCCAGAGGCACGCGAACCGGTGTAGCTGCCAGCTCTGGCACCAGGGTGAATATCAGGGTCAGGACCGCTAGCAGAACCGCTGCCAGTAAGTCTGCAGGTATAATATATCCTTTTTCGTTATCTTGCCCGGCGATCAGATATTCACCTCGTACTCTTTACACCGTCGTCATGGATTGTGGATAACAATATATACACTTCGCATCTCTTACAGCTTTATGCGAGCGATGCTCATATGTTTCCTCTTCCTGAGTGTCGGTGTGGCTGCCCAGAACTACAGCTCTTCATATCATTCTTGTGATCCTGTAGAGGGTAACTGGACCCAGATCGAGGGGACGAACTTTATAAGGATGCCGGTGATCGGCCTAGCTCGGCCCGATACGAACTGGACCTATCCTTATGACCACCATCCGGTCACCTCATCAAACGAGACCATATCCGGCATCTTCTTCGGCTCTTCCAGTCTGGCCAACGCTACGGTGGAGATCTGCATCGCTTCGTTGAACTCCTCCGCCTTCCTGAGCGCGGTAAACGTTCTGGACCTGCCTGTGGATATAAACTGCAGTGGCGATTCGTTCAGGCTGAACAGCAGTGGCGACTCATCATTTGCCGTGCAGGGGAGGTCGCCTGGCATCTATGCCCTCTATGTGATAGAGAGGAACGCCACCGTCGTTCTATCGGCATCTTTGATCATCGTCGCGGAAGAGAAAATCGCCGTCGAAGTGCCCTCAGAGATACCGGCCGGTTATCCTCTGGAGGTGAAAGTGCAGACGTCCAACCGATCGGATGGACGTTCTCGGCATTACGGCGCCTTCCTCGTCCCCGCGAACGATTACGAGGCGGCGAACCTGACCATGACCGGCAACGGAACCCGCCAGGGAACCTGGTTTGCGATAAACACGGGCGTGGATTCCGTAGAGATACCCGGAGATCTCGATGTCTCCATGGACCTTCTCGTGGATCTGCTCGTGTTATTCCCTTCGAACAGCGCTGTCGCCCTCCAGGATACCCCAAAACAGGATGCAGAACTTTATCTTATAACCGAACCAGACTGGGAACCAGGAACATATATATTAACATCCATCGTCTTGGTCGAGGGTGGTATAATCGGACTGGAGCAGGTCGAACTGGAGCTGATATGATGAAAGTATTTGCCTTATTCTTCGTATTGATCTTAATGTTAATGCCCCTTGATGCGGCGTTCGAGGCATCGCCCATGAACCCCCGCCCCGGTGAGACGGTAGCCATCACCGGTTTCGCCGATCCGGGCGAGGCGGTCAGGCTGAGTTCTAGCTTCGAGATGAACCTGCCCGTGGAGAACGGGCGGTTCGAGTATCTGGCCGAAAACGTGGAGATTCCCAAAAAGCCGAACAACTTCGCGGTGACCGCCAGGAACGTCGAGAGTCTCAGAGTGGGGGTCAAGATGGGGATCTGGCTGACCCTGCCGGTTCCGGCTAGCGGGGGGACAGCATCCATATCCCGATCCGACGTCCCTTCCGGCAGATATGCGCTCAAGATCTTCGGAGATGCTCAGGAGGGGGCTTCGGTGGTCCCCGTCCAGGTGAAGGCGGAGACGACGGTCTATGCAGGTCCCGATGGAAGATACCAGCTGTCCATGGATACCACCGGCGTCCCTGTGGGTGATTACCGGATCCGGGGCGCTGGTGACGTCTTGGTGCTCAGCATCGGCGGATCTGTCCCGAAAGCGGTATCTTATGGCGCTAAAAAAGAAGCGCCTGAAGAAGAAAACCTGCCGGCTCATCGTGCTTCATCTGCTGTCGGGCCTGTCTATGTGGATGAGGTTGAGGTCTCCGAGGAAGAAACCTTGCCAGGAGATCGCGCTTTAGACCTTGCCGGACACGTCTCTGCAGAAGATGCCAGCGTCTCCGAGGAATTAGCGTCCTCAGGTTACCCTGTGCAAAACGCAAGCGAATATCTACCAACAGAACCCGTCGAGGAGAGGAGTTTCATCCAGAAGATCTTCGACCAGATACTCGGTATCCTGGGTCTGGCGAAGTAAGGCGAGGATGCCATGACGGGGGATAAGAGAAACGCCGGATAAGCAGAGAGCTGGCATCGGTCGATCTTTTGGCAGCAGTAGCGATCGCCGCCACAACGCTGGTTCTCACCCTAGCACCAGAGTTGGAGGATCTGCCGTTAGGTGTTGGTAGTGCATTTGCAGTGAGTTGGCGTTATATACTTCCTATTCCGGACCCCCTCCTAAAAATGGCAATAATTTCCGACCAGAGTA
>CAYQFP010000153.1:0-3241 GCA_964416865.1 uncultured Methanotrichaceae archaeon | reverse complement strand
ATTGCAAGGCGCATCCCGATGAAAAGGGAACTGAAAGTAGTGGCTTATGGAAGATCGGTACCCTCACAAGAACCGGTTGAGACGATCATCGATGCTCATCTCTTCTACCGGCAGTACTTCCTGTACCTGCATCTCCCCGCATCTTGACATTTTCCAGGATCCTTCTCGTAGAATATCATGTCCTGCTTTCGGTCTCGTTCTTCGATGAACCACTGCCTCAGCTCGTCGCTGATCAGGAAGAAGTCTCGCTCGACATGAGGTGTGGGATGATTCTTTGGGAAGTTCAGGTAGACCGTGCACCCGATATTGATCGGCACCTCGTAGAGGCTCTCGTAAACCATGGAGTATCCCGTCGCCGACAACCTGTGAAAGTCCCTCTTCAGGCCTGTTTTCAGATCGCAGATCGTCATGCCGCTCATATTGACGGCGTCGGCGCTCAGGTTGCTGCTCAGCCCCAAATACCGGCCGTCTAGCTTGTGCTCCACCACGAAGGGGAGGGCATGGTTGACCAGGGAGTCCTCGCTCAGGTACCTGTACTTCCCCAGATAGGCGTAGATCTCGGATACGACCCTGCTCACCTCGAAGGACCAGAGCTTCTTCAGGTTTCCCGCCACGACCTCGGCGCTGTTCCGGGGTCCTGCGCCTTTTGCCGATCGCCGGTTATTTGTATCGGCATCGACGGTGGCTACAGGATGGATCGCGCCTGCGGAGGCGAGCTTTTCTTCCGCCTCCAGAACTGCTTCGTCTCGTCTTTCGTTGAGGCGGTCCCCCAGTTCGGAGCAAATGTCCAGGCCGTTGGCATAGATCAGCCTCTTGGCCATAGGGTAGAGCTCGGCGATGGCCCGGTGGTAGATCGCACCTGCGATCATCTCTTCGCTGGACGGGACGCTGACCTTCTCCACATGTCTGAGATATACATCACGACCAGTCTCACAGTAACCGCCCGCCACCTCCCAGAGAGGCAGGATTATGTCGTGAGGCGGCGAGAGATCTGAAGAATGCCAGCACCAGCCTCTCAGCTCCTCGGCAACGTTTCTATCCCGAGCCTGCGGGATCAGCTTCTTCAGGAGATACTTCCTCTCATCGTCCGAAAAGAAATACACTACACCCACCTCTCTGGCGAAAACAGGCTTCTAGACAACGGCCATCGGCTCCTCGGAGACCCCTATCGTATGCTCACCCATCGACGGGATGGATAAACCTCTCTGTAGCCTGGCTACTATCCACTCTTCGATGACCTCGATGAGCTCCCGACGGCACTCTTCTATCGTGTTGCCCGCCGCCCAGACACCGGGCAGGTCGGGGACCGATGCGAAATATGGCTCGTCGTTCTCGATTACCTTATATACCGCTCGGGAGAGCGCCGCCTCGATATACTCCGAAAACATATTGTAGCCCGGTTATCGTTCTGAAAGGATTTAAGACTTCGCGAAGGACCTGCGTTTGTTAGTTCGTTACAATCCGATCAAGCACCTTCGCAGTACCTCTTGTACTCGCAGTCCTTGCACCGTGCCGCCACGCGCGTGCGCCCCGGCTCGATCTCTTCCTCTACTATATCCCTTATCTCGCGGATCTGCTTCAAGGTCCGCCTCCGGATCTCGTCGGTCATATCGATCCTGACGTTCACCCTATCCCTGCTGTAGTGGACATAGCCCCGGCGCACTATGGTACTGAAGTTCTCTTCGACCAGCAGCGCATAGGCGGCAAGCTGGTACTTATGGTTCAGGTGAGCCGCGCCCTTCTTGGAGAAGCCGAACTTGTAGTCCACGGGGATGTACTCCTTCTCGGCCTTTATCAGATAGTCCACCACGCCTCTGAGCCCCAGCGTTTCGCTTTCCAGAGAGATCTTGAAGAGCTTCTCCGCTTTGTCCAGGAAAGAATCGTAGAAGATCGCGCCCTTCCTGCGCTTCTCCTTAGCCGTAATATCGTCGTGTTTCTCCTTCCCGATATCGAGCTTGAGGTCAGGGGGTTTGGGGACGTGAAGGACATGATCGAAGTAGATTATCCTGGGGCAGTAGAGGTACTGCTTGACATCGCTCACCGTAACCATGAGAGAACAACACCCCCTGCCGTCTTCGCGTCTCCATCGTCGAGCATTTTGATTCTCACCTCCAACCTTACAACACCTCTACCTCGTCGCCGTCTTTGACCTCGTAGATATCTCCGATCGTCTCCCGGCGGGCGAAGCACTTGGCGCAGAGGGGGTAGAACTGGATGTTGCCTTCTTCGTCTTTCATCATCCTCTCCAACCTGAGCTTCAGCTTCTCCCGGTTGTTGCGGTTGAGAACCCCGTAGAAGGAGCTCTTCTGAATCCTCATGCAACCGTAGTCCATGAGGGCCTTCGCCACTTTGGTTCTCAGGTTGTCATCGGATATGTCGTATATTATCACGGTGTCCAACGGGATCAGCTCCGATCACTTTGGCACAGTCTCGCTTATTCTCCCGGCACCGACCTACCATCTAGGGGTGAACGGCTCGTAGCGGCTCCGCTCGCCCCGGAGGAAGGTAGCTATGGCCGAGGCCTGGGAACGGATGATATTCCTTATGAGGTGCCTCTCGCCGCGGTAGGTTATCCGCTCGTCCAGCCTTCTGTAGAACGCACCGGAGGCGATCTTGATCCCGTCCTTGGTCATCCTCCCTTCGGAGGTGAAGTGGCCGGGCTTCATCTCCCTGGCCAGACCGACGACGACGCGATCCACGGCGATGGGCCTGAACTCCTCCATGAGATCGAATACCAGCTTCTCCTGGCCGGGCCGGTCGGCGTGGAGGAACCCAGCGTAGGGGTCGAGGCCTGCATATAAGGCGCAGCGCCAGGTCTCCTGCTCCAGGACGTAGTACCCAAAGTTGAGCAGGGCATTTATGGGATCCCTGGCCGCTGGATAATCCCTGCCGGGGAAGCTCCACTCATCGGGGATGAGCCAGGACCAGGTCGACCAGTAGAGCTCTGCGCCGTGGCCCTCTACGCCCATGATCCTCATCCTGGCGTCTTCCAGGCCACCATCTATCTCGTCTATCCTCGCAGACAAGGCCTCGATCTCGTCTGCGACAGACCTGAACCGGCGCCAGTAGTCGTCTTTCTCGCCCTTCCACTTCTTGGAGAAGGACTTCAAGAGCGAGGCCTGGTTGCGCAGCTTTCCGCGAATGAAGGCTTTTGCCAGGGCGGCACCCCGGTCGTCGTTGTAGGCCAGGTACTGCTCGCGGCGCGTCTTCACGGTGCCGCCCAGGCTGGCAGGTATTACAC
>CAYQFP010000152.1:0-3250 GCA_964416865.1 uncultured Methanotrichaceae archaeon | reverse complement strand
AAATTATTGCCATTTTTAGGAGGGGGTCCGGAATAGGAAGATTACGGCCCCACGTCATAGGATATGTCTATGGGCAGGCCTCCGCTCTCGTGGATGGCCCTGGCCCGGCGCAGGTATTCTCTGACGATCACCGGAAAGGACCTTGCCTCCAGATACCTCAAGCCCAGCTCTTCTGCCCACCTCTGGACGCCGAGGTCCTGAGATATCACCGCAGCGTTGAGCTCTTTTGCCAGGAGGAGAACATCTATGTCAGGGGCGCTGTCCAGGATCCCATAACGCAGGGCGTTCCTGTATTTCTCCCTGAACTTCCGTATTACGCCCCCTATCACTTCTCTCTCTATCTCGTCTTTCATCTTCCCGAGGTCGCCCTCCGAAGAGCTCAGCTCGATGCATCTGGAGACCGACTCCCAGACGGCCCCCTCGGCCACGTTCATGCCTTTGTTCATCCGGGATCGCATGTAGTCGACGTAATCGTAGAATATTTTGGAGGGGATCTTAACCTCATACCGGTCAGGAGTCATCTTGATAAGCCAGGTATCTGCCTTGATCAAGACCTTCTCGTCGCACTCGTTATGTTTCACGAAGTCCCTGATCTCGTTGAAGACCGAAGGGTAAGGGATGTAGCAGCTGATCCCCAGATGGAGCCTGGCCTCGGCAACGCAGTCCAGTATGGCGCTCATACCCTCACATACAGTGGTGCAACCTTCCTTCTCCCAGGACATGGAATCGGTTAGGGCAGTGGTGTCCAGCACAAACCTCTGGCGCAACATCGGGATGGTTTATGTAACAAGTGATATAAGACGACTTCTGACCTTCAGCGTACTCGAAAGGGCGATTGAGTTGACGACGACGCGTTTGGAACCCCTGATCTTTTCGTTGAGCAGGATAGAGAACCTGATGTACAAGGTGAGCTTCGACCCTCTGGAAATGACTGGCAGGATCATCACCAACTCATCTGTGGTGGATCTGGAGATGCTCGATCCCATCCTGAGGACCTTCTGGGAGGCGATGGTAAGCGGGCTTTCCGTCAGCCCCCTCGTCAAGGTCGAGAGCGACGGCAGGCGGGCCAGGATCGATACCGCCTGCAGCATCACCATCGACGGCGTTCTCCTCAAGAGCGGTGTCCCGATGAGGCCGAAGGGTGGCGGGGTGATCGAGGTGATGGAGAGGGAACCTATGAGGTTCACGGACGTGTTGATGTACTGGGCCACCACCATCGATCCCATAGACGTCTTGATATCTCAGGAGCTGACCAGCGTTGTTCGCATGATGCAGACCGGGAACGGCAGGATACTGGGCAACCTCCAGGAGGCGCCCATGCTGGCCAGGGAGACGATCGAGGAGGTCCTAGAGAGCCTGGCGAAGGCGGAGTTCGCCGGGGTGCTGGAGATGGGCGAGCCCAACATGGACGTGCTGGGGGTTTCTGTGGAAAGAGACCGACTGGGCATAGCCCTGGTGGGAGGTACCAACATCGTGGCTGCTGCGGTGGAGCGGGGGATGAAGATCGAGACCGAGTCCATAAGCGGTCTGACCGATGTAAGCGAGATGAGACATATCGAGGAGCTGGTGTGAAGAACTACGAGGTTGCGCGCGTGCTCTGGGAGATGGGCGATCTTCTGGAGCTGAGGGACGGGAACCGGTTCAAGGTCGTGGCCTACCGGAAGGCAGCCAGGTCCGCGAAGACGATGAAAGACGATATCGAAGTGGTCTGGCGAGAGGGCAAGCTGGAGACCATACCAGGAGTGGGCAAGGCCATCGCAAATAAGATCGAAGAGTACCTGAAGACCGGCAAGATGGAGACGCACGACCGGCTGGTGGAAGAAACGCCTCCAGGTCTAGTCGAGCTCCTCTTGATCTCGGGACTCGGTCCGAAGACGATCTATCGGCTCCACAATAAGCTGGGAGTCTCTCGCATAGACGAGCTGGAAAAGGCGGCCCGGGAGCACAGGGTCAGGCGTCTGCCAAGGATGGGGGCCACCTCGGAGGCCAATATCCTCAAAGCCATCGAGAGGTACAAGAAGCGGAGCTCTCGGATACCCCTCAACGTGGCGGTTCCCATCGTCGAGAAGGTTCTGGCCTACCTGAAAGGCATAAAAGGGGTGGAGAGACTTTCGACCGCGGGCAGCTTCCGGCGAGGTCGGGAGACCGTCGGCGATATCGACGTTCTGGCTACGTCATCCCGGCCGGAAGATGTCATGGGGGCCTTCGTGAAGATGCCCATGGTCGAGGATGTCCTGGTCAAAGGGTCCACCAAGACCAGCGTGATCGTGAACGAGACGGTGCAGGTGGACCTGAGGATCGTGGATTCCAGGTCTTTCGGGACGGTCCTCCAGTACTTTACAGGTTCCAAGGATCACAACGTCAAGCTGAGAGGAATCGCCCTCCAGAAGGGTTACTCTCTGAGCGAGTACTCTCTGACCAGGCTGAGTGACCAGCAGGAGCTATTCTTCGAGCGGGAGGAGGACGTCTACGCCCGGCTGGGTCTGCCGTACATCCCGCCGGAGATCCGGGAGGATATGGGAGAGATCGAGGCGGCGATGACAGGCGCCCTCCCACAATTGATCGAGCGCTCGGGGATCAGAGGCGACTTGCACGTGCACAGCGACTGGTCGGACGGCCGAAACTCCATCGAGGAGATGGCGGAGGCGGCCAGGGTCACAGGCTACGAGTACATCGCCATCTGCGATCACTCTCCCGGGCTGAGCATAGCGAATGGTCTCTCCGAGGAGCGTCTGCTGGAGAAGATCGAGTTCGTCCGGGAGCTGAACGAGTCTTTGGAGAATATCACCGTCCTGGCAGGAACGGAGGTGGACATCCGCGCCGACGGCAGGCTCGACTACTCGGACGAGGTCCTGGCACAATGCGACATCGTCGTGGCGGCCGTCCACTCGGCGCGTAACCAGAAGTCGAGGACGATGACCAACCGGATCATAACCGCCGTGGAGAACGAGAACGTAGACGTAATAGCCCATCCCACTGGAAGGATTATCGGGGTGCGGGAACCCTACGATGTGGATATGGGGGCGGTTTTGGAGGCGGCGACCCGGACCGGCACCGTCATGGAGATCAACGCTTATCCTGCCCGCCTGGACCTGAACGACCGCTGGGCCCGGATATGCAAGGATATGGGGGTAAAGCTGGCCATAAATACCGACGCCCACAGCATCCAGGGCCTGGACGTGATGAAGTACGGGGTGAAGACCGCGCGGCGGGGGTGGCTGGAGAAGGGAGATGTGGTAAACGCCCTGGG
>CAYQFP010000151.1:0-3272 GCA_964416865.1 uncultured Methanotrichaceae archaeon | reverse complement strand
GTAGGGGGCACGCGAAGACGCCATTCTCCGTGAGATGGAAAACTTTCTGCTGGAATTGTAAGACAGCCTCTCAAGAGGAATCAGTAACCCCACGTCTGATAATGGCCTTCACCTCGTCGAGCACATCCTCAACGAAGACCTCCCGGCACTCCAATGCATTCGTCTCGTTTTCGAGATGGAGATGATGCGGGAATGTTTTCATATCGGGCCAGTGGGGTGCATTGTCCCACCTTCGCACCATTCGCCCCCCTTTCTGTACATGGTAAGAATAGCGCCTGAAGCTTCTGCCCAATGCTTCGTTGATGTGGAGGACGTATCCGCCCTTCAATGATGCAACGGCCCGGATCGCCTGTCTTCCTGGCTCCTGGACCAATACAGTTACTGTCATCTCCTCAACGATCTCACTGGATGAGAGGGCATCGAGGATATCCTGGACCTTCATGCCTTGAGGCCTTTAAGGCTGTCTTCGACATTCACCCAATATTCGCGAGCCGACTCGTAGCTTTCCCAGATTATGAAGTCGTCCCATTCATCGAATGACTCAAAGCCCTTCCTCGACTCTATCTGGCTTTTAAACTCCTCAAAGCTCATATCGTACTTGGCGCCCATCTCTTTGATCTTGGAGTCGAAGTGGCGGATCTTCGATGCGGCCTGATCCAGAACGAGACTTCTCAGGGCGTCCTTCTCGTCCTTGAAGAGGCCGTCTCTTACGAGCATGGCTAAAGGCTCGAAAACCTCCCTGGATACTTCGACAGTCTCGCTCATCCTCTCACCGACATGGGATGATAAGGTCTTCAAGAGATATAAGTTCAGCGAAGATGTCTGAGCTGGTCGACGATGTGCTCTCCAGGGCACTTGGCCACCCTGCACCACCGCCCTATTCCGGGCGATCGGGTTATCGACATCGATCTTCTCGTTGATCTCATCCCTGAGCTAGCCGATCTTCTTTTGAGAAGATGCCGCAGCGTCTTTACCACTGGCGGTAATCCCGGTGATCTCGGAGGCGTCGCACTCGGTGATCTGGGCGTAGTCCAGAGGCCGAAGGCCACCATGGCCGAATACGAAAGAATCGTCGGCACAGAATACTGGAGAGGGCCAGTGTAAAGAAGAGATGGCGCAGCTTCATGAGATCAACTCGAATCGACGTTTCCTTTTGAGTCGGTCTTGATCAGCCAGACGGCAGATAACACAGCATAAAAGGTTCGTGTCTTGCGGGTGGAACGTCAAGTGTCTGTTTGTTGCTTTTGCCTTCAATGACACGCACTTCGACGAGAGGGACTTCGCGTCTTCGCGCCTTCGCGTGAGTCAGAATGTAGGGGACACGGTCACCGTTCGCTCTTGTATGTGGCATCCCGGCGCCCGAGTTTAGACAGACAAAGAATATCTCGATTCAAGGGGCTTACATCAAGTTTTATATACTCGTGTCTATAATACCTAATAAAGATCATCGGCCGCAATCCGGGGGATACAATGGCACGTTTATCATACCTGAACCAAGAGCTGCATTTGGGCGAAATATTGCAGATTCTTCGGCAGCAGATGCCTGAGCCGTGCAACCGTTACGAGGTTGGGGCTCTTGGCGTATTTGGCTCATATCTTCGGGGCGAGGCAGATGAGAAGAGCGATCTAGATCTTCTAGTGGACATGGAAGAGGGGTCGCTGACCCTTCTGCAGTTCATCGCCCTGGAGAACCATTTGAGCGATCTCTTGGGATTGAAGGTCGATCTGGTGGAGATGAGCACCCTCAAGCCGGCATTGGGTCGTAGTATTCTGGAGGATGTCGACCCCGTGCATCGGGATCACTATTACGAGTACAACGAGTACAGCGACCGAAGGCGCCCAGACCGGAAGATCACAGGATCCTATACATGAAAACCCTCGTCTGGACCCCCGTGTACTCCCTGACTCCAGCCATCCTCCAGGGCCTGATGCAGATCGAGGCAGCTCGTGCCTTGGTAGACCACACGCCACTGACCCTTGCAGCAGAAGCCGAGCTTCGACACCTCGCCCGCGTCAGGGCCACCCACTACTCCACATTCATCGAAGGAAACCGCCTTACCCTGGACGAGGCCGAAAAGGTCATCTCCGACGAGAAGGCAGAGATCGCAGACCGAGAAAGGGACGTCGTCGAGGTGCGAAACTACTGGTACGCCCTATTGCGCGTGGAAGAGTGGGCCCTGAGGAATAAGCCTCTGACCGAAGATCTGATCCGCAAACTTCACAGCCTGGTGGAGCACGGCCCAAAGGCCAGGTCCACTCCCTACAGGGACAACCAGAACGCCATAAGAGATTCGGCAACTGGCAGTCTGATCTACTTGCCGCCAGAGGCAAAGGACGTCTCCTGCCTGATGGCCTCGATGGTAGAATGGGCTGGCGAGGCGGAGAAGGAGGGGTTGCCCGCCCCATTGATCGCCGGGCTGATACACTACCAGTTCGTGACCATCCACCCCTACTACGATGGCAACGGCAGGACGGCCCGCCTCCTGGCCACCTTCATCCTTCACCGGAGCGGTTTTGGGCTGAACGGTTTCTTCTCTTTGGAAGAGCACTACGCCCTCGACCTGCAAGGCTACTACCACGCTCTTTCGACTCATCCCCACCACAACTACTACTTCGGACGAAGCAAGGCCGATTTGACGTCTTGGTTGGAGTACTTCATCCGGTCCCTAGCAGAGGTCTTCGAGGCTGTCAGGCAGCAGGCCCTCAAATGTGCAGAGGAGGGCGTCCCAGCAACGCCTGAGGAGCTGCGCCGGCTCGACCTTCGGGGCCAGAAGGATCTTGGGTCTCTTCGCCCAAAAGGAGACCATCACCGCATCAGACGTGGCCTCCGAGTTGGCCCTCTCTGATAGGATGGCCCGCAACCTGCTCAGAGAATGGGTTGATCAAGGCTGGCTAAAGGTGGCCAACCCCTCCAGGCGCGCTCGAAGCTACTCTTTATCGGCAATTTATCGGCAATACATCGGCAGCTTATCGGCAACGCCCCAGGACGGGGAGGATAGCCAGTAACGAGTACTTCCTGTACGTGATGGGGCCGGTGTTTCTCAGGCACGCCTACAGCCGCTACCTCGCGGTGAAGGATGGAGCGCTATGATCGTTGGGGGAAGGCTCTCACGCGAAGACGCGAAGACGCGAAGGGAGGTGACTCGTCGATGAATGTGGAAGAAGTCTCTTCCGTCGTGGTGGATACGGCTTTCTACCTTCATCAGGATCTCGGGCTGGGATTACTCGAATCGGTCTATGAAGCTGTCCTTGCGCCTCCTGAACCTGCCTGT
>CAYQFP010000150.1:0-3320 GCA_964416865.1 uncultured Methanotrichaceae archaeon | reverse complement strand
ACATAACCCAATGCTATTAGAGAATGTAACGCCTTTTTGGTCATTTTTTTCTGGTTTTGGAATTTCTTCATAAAATAAGGCTGAGGAACATGAGCCGATAAGCTGGTTTGAGTAGCTT
Source organism: uncultured Methanotrichaceae archaeon (assembly GCA_964416865.1). Lineage (GTDB taxonomy): Archaea > Halobacteriota > Methanosarcinia > Methanotrichales > Methanotrichaceae > UBA204. The sequence goes on along the minus strand of CAYQFP010000150.1, from coordinate 3,202 downwards.
TGCAGAGGCTGACTAGAATAGCCGTTTCTAACTCATTTAACATGCTAATAACATATTCTAGAATGCTATAACTCTTTTGCTTAGCAGTAAAATATGTTCAAAATAAGCAGAGGAATATTCTAAACGGTGTAATTCGTTATGTCATTTAATTTATGATAGCCTAAAACGTTATATACCAAGCTACCTGTATATTGCATATAATTTGCATACAAGTTACAGACAAGTCATCAGATGCACTTGGAAGAGGTTCTATATCATGACCATGCAGCTCGTCACCCCCGATGATAGAATAAAGACAACCGATGCCATAGACGCTGTCCGAAGAAAAGGCACCGATACCGACTGGGCACTATATCAACTAATCAACAAGAAACCTGGGTTGAACGTATACGAGCTCGCCAAGGAGAGCCAGTGGTCCACCGGGAAAGTATACGGCTCAGTCAAACGACTGGAAAAACAAAGGCTCGTGTGCTTAGAGAAGACCCTGAGCAGAGGACGGGCAATCCTACGGATTAGCCCCATCAGATGGCAGGAGTTCTTCACACCAGAAGAGCTTGAAGAGTTCAGAAATATGGAATTTTGAACACACCGGCGGCAGATAGACCCTAGGCACCTACTTTCATATCTTTTGTCTTATTCAATGCCACCGCCTTGGTCATCCGCCGGACCAATCCCAGGTAGCCGTTCCTCACCCACTCTCCATGAGGTATGCCGCTTTTCACGGCTGAAAAGCCATGGCCCGGGAAGATGTGACCGCATGCTCCGCCCCGGCGCCCTTCTTCGTCTGTACGCCCCCGACTCACCACAGCTTCCACCCATCACCCCATTATTCCCTGCGGCCGAAATACTCATTCGGGCATTTCGGTAATCGCAGTAATACGAGCAATCGTAAACTTCATAAACCGCGGGATCAAAAACCGATTGCTCCGCCGATTTGATAGAGGTCATTTTCATGGCAGATCCCTTGATAGACATCGATTGGAATGAGGTCTGGAAGACCCAGATGCAGAGGAACAGAGGAGCCAGCCCGACCCCAGGCCGAGACTGTGCCCGCATCTGGGACAGCAAGAAAAGCGCCCAGAAATTCTGGGACACGTCCCAGGAGAACAAAGACCGTGTAAAAAAGACCATCGCAGGAACTGACATCAATTTCGATTCCCGAGTTCTGGACATAGGTGCAGGACCAGGATCCCTAGCCATCCCATTTGCCCAGAAAGTCGCCCATGTCACCGCCGTGGAGCCAGCCGAGGGCATGGTGAGCGTTCTTCGGGAGAATATGACAGAGCAAGAAGTTGAGAACATCACCCTGGTACAGAAACGCTGGGAGGACGTGGATGTAAAAGCAGACTTGCAGCCGCCTTACGATGTGGTGATGGCCTCATTCTCCCTGGGGATGCACGACATCAGAGGGGCCATCGAGAAGATGATGGATGCCTCCAACAAATACGTCTATCTCTACCATTTTGCCGGTGAGGCCCACTGGGACAGGCAATCCCGAGAGCTTTGGCCCAAATTGCACGGCAAGGAGTATCATCCAGGTCCCAAGAGCGACGTGCTATACAACGTTCTCTACCAGATGGGAATCTACCCCAACATGAGGACCTTCCGGCTTCAACATAACCAGCGGTTCGACTCCCTGGAAGAAGCCTTGGACAACCTCCGGCCCCAATACCAGATCGCAACGGATGAACAAGAGTCCATCCTCCGGGATCATCTAGGCCGCGTTCTGAAAGAAGAAAACGGCTCTCTGGTTTTGCCGGTCGCTTCTATCAGGGTCAAGGTGTGGTGGAAGAAGTAATCGAGAATTGATGGACTGGACCTTATAGATCTCAGGCCCAGGGCCTGCGGCCGGTCCTGATGGGCATCCAAGACGAGCGCCGACCGGAGAGCATCCTTCTATTCTTATGCTTGATTTCTCGGCCGCCAGAACCAACCTATCCAGAAAGCTTCTGTTTGAGGTATCTCCCGGTATGGCTTTTCGAAACCCGCGCCACTTCCTCGGGCGTCCCGGAGGCAACGATCTCTCCGCCTGCGTTCCCGCCCTCGGGCCCAAGATCGATAATGTAATCTGCAGACTTGATCACGTCCAGGTTGTGTTCGATCACGACCACGGTATTGCCCTTGTCCACCAGGTCGTTCAAGACCGCGATGAGCTTCTTCACGTCATCGAAATGCAAGCCAGTGGTCGGCTCGTCTAAGAGGTAGATCGTCTTTCCGGTGGCCCTCTTGGACAGCTCCCTGGTCAGTTTGATCCTCTGGGCTTCGCCGCCCGAAAGGGTCGTCGAGCTCTGGCCCAGCTTGATGTAACCGAGCCCCACCCTCGCCAGGGTGTCGAGCTTGTTTCTGATTGCAGGAATGTTCTTGAAGTGCTCTCTTGCCTCCTCGACGGTCATGTCCAGGACCTCTGCGATGGTTTTGCCCTTGTACTTGACCTCCAGAGTCTCTTGGTTGTAACGGGTGCCCTTGCACTCCTCGCACTCGATATAGACATCCGGGAGGAAGTTCATCTCGATCCGGATCAGTCCGTCGCCCCGGCAGGCTTCACAGCGCCCTCCCCTCACGTTGAAAGAGAAGCGTCCGGCCTTATATCCTCGGATCTTTGCTTCCTTTGTCTCCGCAAAGACCTTCCTGATGGGGTCAAAGACCTTGGTGTAAGTGGCGGGGTTCGAACGAGGCGTCCTGCCGATGGGGCTCTGGTCAATAACGATGACCTTGTCAATCTCGGAATCCAGGACCAGGTCAACGTGTTCGCCAGGGGTCACGTTAGACCTGTTGATCTTCTTCATCAGCGCCTTGTAAAGGGTATCGTAGATCAACGTGGACTTGCCCGAGCCCGAAACTCCTGTAATCACCGATAAGACACCGACGGGAATCTTCGCATCGATCTCCTTCAAGTTGTTTTCCCGGCAGCCCATGATCCTGACAAAAGCCTCGCTGCCTCTTCGAAAAGCCGGAATATCGATCCTTTTTTTCCCAGATAGGTACTGCCCTGTCAAAGATTCTGGGTTTTGTTCGATCTCTTCTGGTGTTCCTTCGGCCACCACCCATCCACCGTGGATGCCCGCGCCCGGGCCCATGTCCAGCACATGATCTGCGCTCCGGATCGTCTCCTCATCGTGTTCGACCACGATCAGGGTGTTTCCAAGATCCCGGAGCGTCTTCAGGGTCTTGATCAGCCGGTCGTTGTCTCGCTGGTGCAGCA
>CAYQFP010000149.1:0-3373 GCA_964416865.1 uncultured Methanotrichaceae archaeon | reverse complement strand
ACCGAATACAAACACACGCATATCGACGGCATGGTAAGATGTATATAAAAGAAAGGGATAGTGCAGAAAGGTGGCGTCAATAACGTAGAAAAAGTTATATATCATGATTGAAAAAAAGATGAGCAATCGCTAGATATTGGTGAGGAAACATGAGCAAAGAGAAATACGAGATCTTGATGGCTGGGGATAAGGATAGGCTGCTTCTTATATTGGATATCAACGATCCAGAGATAGTAAAGAACATCCAGGAAAAGGGGATCAGTGACATAAAGGGGATCCATATAATCAGGGAGAAGGGGAAACTTCCTGTCACATGTGCTCTCGATTCTCCATACCCCTGTATGGAAGACTACATGCCCCGATGAAGGACGTATCATCCGCGGGGTTTCAAGTGAGCCCCGCGGATCTGATGAGCAATGGCGTATGGGAAGATTATCGCCCTGATCCTGATCGTTTCGCTCCATGACGAGGCAGCTTAAGTCTCTGGATATGGCTTTAGGGTGGAATTCGTCAGGATAATTTGGCCGGTCAGCATTCTTATAGCGGCGAGTCTTATGGCTGCCAAGATGTAGGTCCTTTGATATGCGCTTTTCTCGATACGTACAGTTGCTGGAGGATGAGGGCAGATACTATGTTTTCAGCACCCTGACATGCTCCCTCTTGAAGTTGAATGAGGAGTTGTACGAGTGGATCTGGGGACATAAAGACCGCCAAGGCCTGCTTGTAGAGGAGATGCCAAAACCTTTGGACAGCCTCTTGATGGACTGCGGATTTCTGGTGCCTGACGGCCTTAATGAGGTTTCCCTAGTCAAGAGGGAGTACAGTACTATAAATGAGATCGCCAACGCTCCTGGCTACATAATATCCCCGACCCTGAGATGCAACTTCGACTGTTACTATTGCTTCGAGCACAGGAGCAACGCATCAATGGACCGTAATATGGAGCAGAAGGTAGTATCCTTCATCGCCACAAACCTACCTGATAACCCCCACCTCAGAGTATGCTGGTTTGGCGGCGAACCTCTCCTGATGAAGAGAGCCATATTGCGAATGTCTCGTAATCTCATGGACGTGGCCGAGGAGAGGGGTGGCTCATTCGGAGCCTCCATGACCACAAATGGCTATCTACTTGACGAGGAGTCTGCCCTCACTCTCGAGGAGCATGCACTGGACTCTGTGATGATAACCCTCGACGGACCGGCCCCCGTGCATGACAGTCGCAGGACCCTGAAGGGTGGTGGTGGGACATTTAACAGAATCTTGGAGAACGTCGAATCAGCTTGCGATATCATTAATAACGTGGTGATTCGGGTTAACATAGATTCCTCGAACATATCCGAGATCAATGAGCTGATCGATCTCTTGTTTCAGCGGGGGCTGGATGGAAAGATAGGCCTGGCCCTGGCCCCAGTCTCCAAGAACTTTCGGGCCAACCCCGATTCCCCGGAGATAGGCAACTGCCTGACTCCGTGGGGGTACTCCCACAGGATAGTCTCCTTATGGGGGCAAGCAATGGAGAGAGGATTCAACGTCAACTCGCCCCTCGTTCCCAGAAAAGGGGGCTGCGGCGCTGTGCGGGCCGACAGCTTCGTGATCGATCCCCAAGGAGATTTATACCCATGTGTGGAGCTGATGAACCTTCCAGGTGAGAGCTTTGGCAACGTCGAGGATGGCGTCGATCCGGAATTGAGACGGAGATGGCTGGAGTTCGACCCCTTCGAGGAACGCTGCACGGAGTGCAACATGCTTCCCATCTGTATGGGAGGATGCCCCCTGAGGAGAATGAGCGGCGAACCTTTGGAGAACAGATGCTGTCTCCAGAAAAACCCCGAGCACCTAAAGCAGAGAATACTTCTCTACGATAAGTACTGCAGACTGAAAAATAATAATAAATGATCGTCACCGACACGACGACCTGTCACCTCGCCCTCATGGATATACCGACGTTCCCGATGGGCGCGGTCCCGGACCTTGTTGAAGGGCGATCTCATCTCAGGCCTTCCAGGATTCCTAGCGCATTCTCTGATCGACCGCGGTATGCTGGGGGTGGTAGGGACGTGAAAACCCAGCGTATGATAGGATGCGGTGATTGTACCAGGCAACTTTTAGCTCGTAGGGTTAATGTGCGGTGGTGAGTTCCCCACCAAATGTTACTGGTATCCACGACCAAACTCGGATGCTACATACGAAGGGCAGCTCTCACACAAGGGGATCGAGAGCTGGCTCATTCGTCTCCAGGCCCACAAGCGCTTTTACCCGAAACGCTAACTTTTGGGCTATCGGAATCGATAGCATGGGTCATCGTGGGGAAAATGGGTGATCGTCATCGCGCCGGATCTGGTGGGGTTCATCGTAGGGCAGTGGACGATCTCATATTGGATCTGAAGATCGACCCTTCACCTTTTTTCAAAAAGGGATATATCCCCTGGGCGCATTTTAGGATACGAACGACCTTCTGGTGATACCATGACCGATGAGTTTCCAAAGCCAGATCGCTGCTCTCTCGATGAGATCGTCCAGATACTCAGAGAAAGCATGCCCGATCTCACCGAGCGTTACAACGTGAAGCGATTGGGTATCTTTGGCTCTTATGTTAGGGGTGAAGCGGATGGGGAGAGCGACCTTGATATTCTTGTGGAGTTCGAACGAGCACCCACCCTATGGGAGTTCATCCGGCTTGAACGAGAGCTGGGCGATAAACTGGGAGTTAAGGTAGATCTGGTGATGAAGAAGACCCTCAAACCCGGAATCGGAGAGGCGGTCCTCAGGGAAGTGGTTGCTGTTTGTGGGCTAAAACGGAAACTACACATCCTACTAGACCGCTACATATCGATCATGCAGATCCCAAAACTCGTCTCCCCGGACGAGTTCCAGATCGTTTATAAAGGTCTCGACAATAGTCAAGATAAATTGATTATTATATTGCTCTACGGCACGGGTTGCAGGGTGGGTGAGCTGGTATTCACCAGGGTGAAAGACGTCGATCTCCAGGAAGGCTTGATCCACCTCCAAGCCACCAGGACGAAGACCCGGCGGTACAGGTCGGTGGTGGTACCTTCCGATGTCCTACCACAGCTCGAGGCGTGGATCCTGAGCCTGCCGAGAGGATCGAGGTGGCTCTTCCCTGGCCAGGGTGGAGGCCATATCACCGTTCGGCGGGTTAGGCAGATCGTCCACCAAGCAGCCGAAGAGGCCGGGGTCCAGAGGGTATACGGCTACGACAAGAGCGGGCGGCCGTTGTATGTGGTATCGCCTCACTCTCTGAGGCATGCCCATGCGGTCACTGCCTTGGACACTGGAGTGCCTCTGAACGATCTACAGGCTCAGCTGGGGCATTCCAACCTGGCCACGACGTCGGTGTACCTGAACGCCA
>CAYQFP010000148.1:0-3432 GCA_964416865.1 uncultured Methanotrichaceae archaeon | reverse complement strand
GGCGAGGGTTATGTCAGGTTCTCCGTGACCCAACCCACCGAGAGGATCGAGATGGCCGTGGCCAGGATAGAAAAGATGGTGGCCGAAGAGGGAGGATAGAGAATTTTGCTCCGAGATTATTCAGCTTCTGATATCGAATCCAAATGGCAGCGCATATGGGAAGAGGAGGGAATATTCCAGGCCGAACCCGACCCTCGAGACAAGTTCTTCATAACCATCCCCTACCCATATCTAAACGGCAACCTGCACGCGGGTCACACCAGGACCTTCACCATCGGGGATGTGGTGGCGAGGTTCAGGCGGATGCAGAAATATAACGTGCTGTACCCCATGGCGTTTCACGTCACCGGGACCCCGATCGTAGGCCTGAGCGAACTTATACGGAACCACAACCCCGAGATCGAGAAGGTGTACACCGAGCATCATGACATCCCGCCGGAGATCTTCTGCACCTTGACCACCCCGGAGGCCATAGTGGAGTACTTCAAGCGGGAAGCCAAGGCCGCCATGCGGTCCATAGGGTACTCCATCGACTGGCGGCGGGAGTTCACCACCACCGACGAAGCCTACCACAAGTTCATAGAGTGGCAGTATTACATCCTCCAGGACAAGGGATACGTGACCAAGGGCAGTCATCCGGTCAGGTGGTGTCCCAACGACAGAAACCCGGTGGAAGATCATGACATCCTCAAGGGCGAGGAAGCCACCATCATAGACTTCGCCCTGATCAAGTTCAAGCTTGGAGATTGGGTTATCCCCTGCGCCACCCTGAGGCCGGAAACCGTCTTCGGGGTGACCAATCTCTGGGTCAACCCCGAGGTGATGCATGTCGTCGCCGAGGTGAACAATGAAACCTGGATCGTGAGCAACGAGGCTTATGATAAGCTGACCCATACCGACCGAGAGGTCGAACGGACCGGCGAGGTCAGAGGCTCGGACCTGATAGGCCAGCAGGTAACGAACCCTCTGACCGGGACCGAGGTTCTCGTTCTGCCCGCCATCTTCGTGGATCCCGATAACGGCAGCGGTATCGTGATGAGCGTCCCGGCTCATGCCCCTTACGATTATCTTGCCTTGAAAGATCTCTACGATCAGGACCTGAGCGGTTACGGCATTACCGAGGATCTCCGGAAGATCGATATGATCTCCTTGATCGAGGTGCCGGATTACGGCGAGTTCCCGGCCGTGGAGGCGGTCGAGGAGCTGGAGGTGGCGAACCAGAACGATCCCAAAGCCGAAGTGGCCACCAAGCTCGTTTACAGGAGAGAGTTCCACCACGGGTTGCTCAAAGAGAATACCGGCAAGTACGCCGGCACGGCAGTATCCAAGATCAAAGATATCATTCTGGCCGACCTGATCGACCAGAATATCGCCGAGACATTCTACGAGTTCAGCGAGACCCCGGTGATCTGCCGGTGTGGATCACGTTGCGTGGTGAAGATGGTCAAGGACCAGTGGTTCCTCAACTACTCAGATCCTCGCTGGAAGAAGCAGGTGCTGGACTGCCTGGCCGGCATGAAACTGATCCCCGAGGAAATAAGAACAGAGTTCGAGAACAAGATAGACTGGCTGAAGGAGAAGGCCTGCGCCAGGCGAAAAGGGCTTGGCACCCACCTGCCCTGGGATAAGGACTGGCTGATCGAGTCTCTGGGCGACTCCACGATCTACATGGCCTACTACATCCTGGCCAAATACGTCAACTCCGGCATGTTGATCGAGAACCTCTGCCCGGAGTTCTTCGACTACGTCTTCCTCGGTAAGGGCACGGCAGAATCGGTCTCAGAGAAAACAGAGATACCTATAGAGACGGTCCGGCAGGTTAGGAACGACTTCGTTTACTGGTATCCTGTCGATCTTAGGTCCTCGGGCAAGGACCTGGTGGCCAACCACCTCCTCTTCTTCCTCTACCATCATGTGGCCATATTCCCAGAAGAGCTCTGGCCCAGGGCCATGGCGGTGAACGGGTTCGTCTCCCTCGAGGGGGAAAAGATGTCCAAGTCCAAGGGTCCTTTGCTCACCCTGAGCCGGGCGGTGAAGACGAACGGAGCCGACGTGACCAGGCTGTACATCCTCTCCAGCGCCGAGCACACCCAGGACGCGGACTGGCGAAACGAGGGCGTGGAGGCCACAAGGAACCAGGTGGCCAGGTTCTATCATCTGGCGAGGGAGATCTTATCCGACGAGACGATCGACGAGAACGCCGAGCTGGTGCTGATCGACCGATGGATGCTGAGCCGGCTCCAGCGCAGGATCGCCGAGACTGCCGAGGCGCTGGAGTCCCTTCAGACCAGGCGGGCTCTCCAGAACGCCTTCTACCATATGATCAACGATATCCGATGGTACCAGAGGCGGGGCGGAAGGAACAGGCTCCGGGAGGTCCTAGACGTCTGGGTGAGGCTGATGGCACCCTTCACGCCCCACGTCTGCGAGGAGATCTGGGAGGAGCTGGGCAAAGGTTACGTCTCTCTGGCCGGGTGGCCCGTGCCAGATCCTGCGTTGATAGACGAGGAGGCGGAGATGGCCGAGGCCCTCCTGGAGAGAACCCTAGGCGACGTGGAGGAGATCCTCAGGGTGACAAACAAGACCCCTACGAAGGTTACACTGTACACCGCGCCGGAGTGGAAGCGGATCATGCTCAAGCAGGCTCTGGATCTAAAAGAGAAGGGCGATTTGAACGTGGGCTCGATCATGAAGACCGCCATGGCCGACCCCGGCGTCAGAGATCACAAGAAGGAGGCGCCCAAGTACGCCCTGAAGTTGATGAAAGGCGCTCATGCGCTCACTGGCGAGGACCTGCTCTTAGACGAGCGAGAGACCCTGGGCCGGGAACTGGCGTACCTAGAGACGGCGCTGGGCTGCATAGTCGAGGTATGCTCTGCGGACGAGCCCGGGGAAGATTCCATGGGCAAGTCCAGGAACGCTGAGCCGGGAAGGCCGGCGATATTTATCGAGTGAAGGAAAAGGGCGCCGGGCCGATGGGTCTGGCGCGAGGCTCTATTTTTGCAGATAACTCGTTGGGTGGGGTTTTCTGGTTTGTAGTTTCAGATCTTTGTTTTAAATTGAATACCCATAGCTTGCTGCGGGATGCGCTGCCGCAATTTGACTAAACTTTTTTTTTCTGCACGATAAGATTTATATCGATTGATGACGCAACCATTATTGAGACTGTTCTAAATATGGTGATGGGGATCAAAATGACGGATGAATATAAGCGAAACTACCTTAAAGAGGTCATATTGAGGATAGATTTCCCAAATACGTCATTGAAACTAGAAGATGGGGTGCCCACCAGTATCACAAAGAAGATTCTTATTCATTATCCGATTCCCGAGAAGATTGATCTTATTGAAAAAACTATTAAAATATCAGGATCTGCCGATGAAAAGCCAGTTGAGGTGATTAAGGAGTCCACTCTGTGGGCATATCATGGGA
>CAYQFP010000147.1:0-3497 GCA_964416865.1 uncultured Methanotrichaceae archaeon | reverse complement strand
TGATACTGGTTTTATTAGCGTTCATTCGCGTTCATTCGCGGTTGAAATAAGGAGATTGTATATATAGAGATTGTATATATGGAGATTGTATGTGTCTAGCTCCCTCAGAGTAAATCCTCCCTTCGGTCGGATTTACGCATGTCTTTCGTCATGTACGGCTCTGCCAGGACGTAGCCGCGCCGCCGGTAATAGGGACGCGCTCCTATCCCGCTGGTAACGAAGAGCGAGCCGTACCCCGCATCCCTGGCCATCTCCTCTGCGGCGACCAGGAGCTTCGACCCGATGCCCCGGTGCTGCCAGCCACCTTTCTTGCCAAGAGGCACCATCGGGCCGTAGACGTGAAGCTCCCTCACCCTGGCCTCTTCACCGAGACGGAGACGGAGAAAACCCGCCAGGGTACCGTCTTCGCCTTCGTAAGATAAGAAGTGCTCCGTCCCGCCACAGGCCCGGTAAACCAGGTCTCCAAAGGAGATTTCCATATCCTCCACCCCGCGGAGACCTGCCTCCCGGCAGCGGATGCACCGGCACTCGCGGCCTCTGCTTTTCAGCCGCTCTTTTGCCAGCTGGCGAAGGTTGCTCTTCTTCACCCCGGCCACGATCTGGTGGGCGGGGATGTCCCTTTGCACCCTTTGGATCCTGGTATAAGGCGGGACTATCTCCTTGATACGGGATACCAGCTCTGCGGCCTCCTCGTCGCCGATTGGGAGAAACTCGCCTCTTCGGTAGAGGTCGCAAAGAGGCGTCCCGTCGACGACTAGAGCGGGGTAGATCTTGAGGTAATCGGGCCTGAACTCTTCTTTCTCGAATAGGTCTTGGAAACTTCTGAGGTCCCGTTTGGGGTCGGATCCGGGAAGGCCGGGCATCATGTGGAACCCTACCTTGAGACCGGCCTCGCGAAGGGCCCTGTTCGCGGACGCCGCATCCTGGACGGAATGGCCCCGCCTCATATTTTCCAGGAGCGCATCGTCGGTACTCTGGACGCCCAGTTCCACCTTGGTTCCACCCAGGTGGAGAATGTTCTTTATCTGGCCGGGACCGCACCAGTCGGGCCTGGTCTCGAAGGTGATTCCAACGTTTCTTACGGTGGAGGCTTCGTTCTCCCTGGCGACTTCCGAGAAGCTTTTCCTCTCTGCCTTCGCCGTCCCATCGCTTTGGGAGGGGTAGTCGTTCATCGCCTCGATGCACCGCTTCACGAACCAGTACTGGTAACCCAAAGGACGCGAGGTGATGGTGCCTCCCATGACTATCAGGTCTACCTTGTCCAGATGGTGGCCTATCTCCGCTAGCTGCGACAGGCGCGCCCGGACCTGGTCGTAGGGATCATAATCGTGCTGGCCGGCTCTCAGGGCGGCAGGTTCCTTGCCGGTGTAGCTCTGGGGGGTGGCTTTTTGCCTGCTCAGCCCGCCGGGACAGGGGATGCAGATCCCGTGGGGGCAGGGCGCGGGCGAGGTCATGGCTGCCACGACCGCCACCCCGGATAATGTACGGGTAGGCTTCCTGACCAGTAGCTTGAGACGGTCTCGCTCTTCGGGAGCCGCCTGGCCCAGCAGGTCGGCGTTTCTGGGCAGGCCATCCAGCCCGAACTTCTTGCTGACTTCTCTTTTCCATTGCTCCAGCTCGGGTTGAGTGGTGATCCGGCCGTCCAGGACGGCTTCCACGATCTCTCTGAGGGCGGCCTTCACTTCAAGTCCGTCTCCCAGCGCACAACCTCCGCCAGGTCTCTCCTGGAAGGCAGGGCGGGACTCTCGTCAGGCCGTCCTACGGAGACTATTGCCGTTGGCACCAGACGATCCGGCAGGTCGAGGACCTCTCTGACCATGTCGTCGTCGAAGGCACCGTTCCAACAGGCGCCCAGACCCATATCGTGGGCCGCCAGTAAGAGTGTGGTCGTGGCCGCGGCGGCGTCCTGGATGGAGAATAGCCAGCCCCGGTCTCCGTACCTCCGGCCGGATCTGATGGGATCTGCACAGACCACGATGAGAACCGGTGCCGACGCCAGTTGAGACTGACCGTACGCGGCCGCCGCCAGCATGGCCACCAGATGAGGTCTGGTGACCACTATGTACTCTCTGGACCCGAGGTTTCCTGCCGATGGCGCGGTCTCTGCTGCCTCCAGCAGGGCGCGGATATCGTCTCCGGACACAGGTTCATCTTTGTACCTCCTCACCGACCTGCGTCCATTGAGAGCATCCATGAGGTTCATCGGTTCTAGAAGGCTCCTTGCCGGATATAACGATTTGCAAGCCGGAGAGCAAAGATATAAACACCGGAACTCTCTCCAGATGCGAGGTACGATTATTCATGATCGACATAGCAATTCCGAAAGGCAGTCTGGAGGAGCAGACCTTGAGGCTCTTCCAGCAGGCCGGACTGGAGATCAAACGGACCGAGCGCGAGTACAACGCCAGGATCGACGACCCCCGGGTAGGCAAGATAAAGATCCTCCGGCCCCAGGAGATTCCCACTTACGTGGCCGAAGGCTACTTCGATCTGGGGATATCGGGGACCGATTGGATCAGGGAATCCTGTGCCGATGTGGTCACCGTAACCGAGATGGACTACGGAAAGCAGGGTCCGGGAAAGGTCAAGGTGGTAATCGCCGTCTCGGAGAATCAAAAAGCCAAGAGCGCGAGAGACGTCAAGCCGAAGAGCAGGGTCTCTACGGAGTACCCCAACCTGACTAAGCGGTTCTTCGACCGATTGGAGATCCCAGTCGAGGTCCAGTACTCCTATGGTGCCACTGAGGCAAAGGTACCCGAGCTGAGCGACGTGGTGGTGGACCTTACCGAGACGGGTGCGACCTTGAAGAGAAACGGGCTCAAGATCATCGACGTGATGCTGGAGTCGACCTCGGAGCTGATCGCCAACAAAGATAGCTGGGCCGACCCCGTAAAGAGGGAAGAGATCGAGGCCGTAGAGACGATGCTATCCTCGGTGGTGAGGGCTAGGGGCAAGATGCTGATAGTCCTCAACATACCCGAGGAGAAGATCGATGAGCTGATAGCCCTATTGCCCAGCATGAAGCGGCCTACGGTGTCCAAGCTCTACAACACCGGGTATTGTGCGGTCCAGAGCGTGGTCGACAGGTCACAGGTCAACCTCTTGATACCGGAGCTGAAGAAGGTCGGCGCAGAAGATATCCTGGAGCTGGACATATCCAAGATAGTGCCCTGAGAATCGATGGCTTGAGAATAATATGGCGGGCGTGAGGGGATTCGAACCCCTGATCTACAGCTTAGGAGGCTGCCGCCTTGTCCTGGCTAGGCTACACGCCCACAGCAGTCTTGGTTGGAGCACTCGTATATCAACGTTTCTGGTAGCACGGCCCCGGGACAAAATTCGCTTATGCTCTCTGCGATGAACGAGCTCGCCCTGGTATTCAAGAAGAGGGGAACCGCGCGGGTGGCGCCCGGCCCCTTCGTGGCCGGGTTGGCGGGTCCGTCGCATTCGCGGCGCGGGGTTGTTGGTGGCTTTCCGAAGATGCGCCCGGGGTCGAT
>CAYQFP010000146.1:0-3564 GCA_964416865.1 uncultured Methanotrichaceae archaeon | reverse complement strand
TCATGCGAGATCAGAAGATAGCCGATCCCCCTCTGCTTCTGCAGGTCCTTTAACATGTTCAATATCTGCGCCTGGACAGATATATCAAGAGCGGAGGTGGGCTCGTCGAGGATGATGACCTCCGGGTCGAGGAGCAGGACCCTCCCGATCACCACCCTCTGGTTTTGCCCTCCCGATAGCTGGTTTGGGTACCGGCAGAGCAGGTCTTCAGAAAGCCCGACGGCGTCCAGGATGGCCAGCGTCCTCTCTTCCCGCGCCTTCTTCGGCACCTTGACCAGGCTGAGCACCTCGTCGAAGGCCGTCTCTATCCTCTTTCTCGGGTTCAGGGAACCTTCAGGGTCTTGAAAGACGACCTGCACCCGTCTTCTAAAATGGGAAAACCCGGTTCTGTCCATCTCTGTGATCTTCTTTCCGTGGAATAATACGTCCCCACCCGATGGCCGGTCCAGACCTGCCATTATCCTCCCGAGGGTGGTCTTCCCCGAACCGGAAGGACCCACCAGGCCGAAGGTCTTACCCTCTTCGATCTCCAAGGACACGCCGTCGAGGACCTTCCTGTATTTCTTGAATATCAGGCCTGAATCGTAGGTCTTGGAGACCGCAACCGCATTCAGGCAAATAGGAGACACCTCACCATGCTCTTGCCAGACCTGAACATCTCCGGTTTTTCGGCGGCGCAACCGCTCATCCTTCTCGGACACCTCGGGTGGAACTTGCATCCATCAGGTTCGTGAATCATGGAAGGCGAAGATCCTGGGATGGGCAAAAACCCGTGCTCGGGGAGGCTTTCCAACAACGCTTTCGAGTAAGGATGGAGCGGTTCATAGAAGAAGTCCTCTGTTGTGCCGACCTCGACGATATCTCCTGAGTACATGATTATTATCCTGTCAGATAGCGCCTTTGCGAAGTTTATGTCGTGGGTTATGAGGAGTATCGACGAGCGGTTCATCTGTTGGATGTACTCGATCTCCTCGATGAGCTCTCTTACCAGATCGTCGTCGAGACCCGTTGTCGGTTCGTCGGCGATGATGATCTTGGGACCGAGGACAACCGACGTTGCGATCATCGCTCTCTGGTTCATGCCGCCGGAGAACTGGAAAGGGTACATCTGCATATCTCGGGCAGGATCTCGGAAGCCCAGCCGCCCGAGAAGCTTCTTTGAGATCTCCATCGACATCTTCTTGGAGATCCTTTCGCGTACTCGGAGGGGCTCTGATATCTGCCATCCGACGGGATAGACGGGGTTTAACGCAAGAGATGGGTTCTGGAATATGGTCGAGATCTCCTTTCCTCTTATGCCCGAGATCTCCTTCTCGCTCATCTTGAGGAGGTCCTGCCCTCCATAGGTTATCTTGCCCCCTACTCTGGCGTTGTTCGGTAAGAGTCTCAGTATGGTGTTGGCGATAACAGATTTTCCGCAACCGGTCTCTCCTACAAGCGCCAGGATCTCGTTTTTCTCTATCTCGAAGGATACGTCGTCCGCCGCCTTGACAGTCCCCATAACGGTCTCGAAGCTCACCGACAGGTTCTCGACTTTTAGCAGGGCCATGAGATCACTCGATCCTCATCGTCATCGTCAGATCTTCTTGCTCCTCGACAGCGAAGCTCAGCAGAACGACAGAAGATACGAAGAACGTTATACATAATCCTGGGGGCAGGTACCACCACCAGTATCCGTTCAAGAAACCGCCCCGGGAGAATGCGAAGTTTATTATCATCCCCCAGCTCTTCATCGAGGGGTCACCGAGCCCCAAAAAGGAGAGCGAGGCCTCGGCTATCATGGCGGAGGCTATCGTCAGCATGAACTTCGGAAGGACCACATTGTATACATTGGGAAATATGTCTGAGAAGACTATATGAAAATCCGAGAAACCCAGTGATCTGGCGCTCTCGACGAAGTTCATCTCCCTTATCTGCAAGGCCCTCGACCTCACCACCCGGGCCATGGTGGTCCACCACAGGAACCCCATGATCAGGGCGAGGATCCAGAAGCTGGGCCTCAGAAATGCCGCTAGTATTATTATGAGCGGTATGGTGGGGATCATGAGAAAGACGTCTGTTGCCCCCATGAATATCTCGTCTACGAGCCCTCTAAAATACCCGGCCAGGAGGCCTATCACGACGCCTATCAACGCCGCCATGATGGCGGCGCCGAACCCGACGACAATCGAGACCCTCGATCCGCAGATCAGCTCCGAGAGGATATCGTTGCCCATATCGTTCGTTCCTAGTATATGCTCTCGGCTTGGCGGAGAATAGGCCTCGAACCTCTCCCATGGATCGTAAGGGGCGATCTGTCCAGAAAATACTGCCATGATTATAAAAAGCATGAAGAGCGCCGCGCCCAGCTTGCTCAGAGAAGAGGCACCTCTTTGGATCTCGCCCATCCGGGAACATACCGCAACCGCTCCTTTCATCCCTGCCATCTCACCCTCGGATCGAGAAGGCCGTACAGTATATCGGCCACGAAGTTCGCCAAGACTACCATCACGGTTATGAGCAGAAAGGAGCCCTGGAGTACCGGGTAGTCTCTGGCGAGGATTGCATCGTAGATCAGGTTGCCCATGCCGTTCATGGAAAATACGATCTCAACAAATAAGGCCCCGCTAAATATAAACCCGAAGTCCAGGGCCACCAGGGTGATTATGGGCAGCGATGCGTTCTTGAATATGTGTCCGAACAAGATCTCCTTCCCGAAGAGCCCCTTCGCCCGGGCGTAGGTGGCATACAGCATCTGCATCTCTTGGATGACGCTGCCCCTCATTATCATGTAGTTTCTCGATGCGGCGAAGAGGGTCATGACGGTGACGGGCAGGAAGAGATGGTATACTATATCTCCCGGCGTGCCGGTGGTGTAGAAACCCTTTAGAGGAAACCAGCCGATCTTGAATGAAAAAAGGTATATGAACAGTATCGATAAGAAATACGGTGGCGTGCAGTAGACAAAGAGGAAGCTCATGGTCATGATCTTCTCGTTGCTATCTTTCCTTCTCCAGCCGGCGAGGGCTCCCAGGGGGGTGCCGATGACCGCTCCCAGTACGATGGTGGGAACGACGAGCAAGAGGGTCCATTTCATCTTGGTGAAGAGAACCTTGGAGACCTCGGAATGTAGGTGGTAGGAGTATCCCAGGTCCAGGTGAAAGATATCTGACCAGTACTTCAGGTACTGGATGTGCAGAGGCTCGTCGAGGCCCATCTTCGTTCTCATATCTGCGACCGAGCTTTCGCTTACGATGACGTCCTCTCCTAAGAGGTTCATCACCGGGTCGCCCGGCATGGCTCTCGGGATGGCGAAGTTCAAGGAGAATATTATGAATATGGCCAGAGCGTATCTGATGACCTTCTTTTCCGCGATGAACATCGAACCACCATTATATAATCAGTATAAAGTAAAGCGCCTTCGTTAGAAGGGTATACCGGTATTATAAAACCTCCGTCAACGAGCAAAAAATGTTCGCTTATGCTCACATTAAGAAAAAGAGAGGAGCCCTCTTATGGGATCTCCTCGATTGATCTATATCCAATGGATCGTTACGCTTTCTCGGCGTTCAAGAAGGTATTGAG
>CAYQFP010000145.1:0-3586 GCA_964416865.1 uncultured Methanotrichaceae archaeon | reverse complement strand
GCGGAGGGCGCAGAGGAACGCAGAGCATTTAACCATTTATTTCCCCTCCGCGCCCTTCTGCGTACTCTGCGGTTATATTCCGTGTTTGGTTACAGTATGCCCCATGTCCCTGGTAGTTACTGCATAGTGAAGTCCCCCGATAGTGGTTTAGGTGCCTGAGTAGTTACGAATAAACAACAGATATCCTCATGCACCCGTGCGCCGGGATGCCTCGGATTTCCAATCAGGTCGATCCGTAACTTCGGAATTTATCACAACGAATGTGGAGGTCGGGTCGGGCGCGGTCGTAGGGATCTGGGGGTGGCACCAGTTTATTTTAAGTACCATGACAACATTGACACTGTTGTTAGAAAATTATAACTTTAAAAGTTTGAGGATATTATGGCGTCTGACGCACTTTATGGCAGCTCATCAAAATCGTTCGACATGGAAAAATTCAAGCAAGTTCTTCAGTATGTAATCCTTAAAACAAGCAACACGGACAACATAGGCAAGACGGTGCTATATAAGATTTTATATTTTATTGATTTTAATTATTATGAGTTGTTCGAGGGAAAACTAACGGGCGAAACTTACTTGAAATACCCATATGGTCCAGCGCCACGTGATTTTGACGATGTCATGAGCGAGCTTAAAGACGAAGGATTGATAGAAGAAAAAAAGTGGACCGAGGGTAGATACAGTCGAATAAAATATCTTTTGGTCGTTGAACCCGACACGTGCAGAAAGCAGAATGTTAGCTTTCTGAAGTATGTAAAAGATATTATATCTAATAAGCGCTCTGCGCCGTGGTTGTTCCAGCTACTTGTGAAGGATAAGGAATCCATGGCTTATTGAGCATGTTCCCCAAAATTAACAAATGGAGGTGGAAATTATGAACAATGAATATGTAAACAAGATGCGATCGGTTGGTATTTATATCATCCTGGCCATCCTAGTATTCAGCATCGCTGTCAGTGCTTCTGGGCTGGTCCGTGCCCAGGATGCCTCCGGGGATCGGTGTTCCTGGACAGATACCGACAAGGCGAACCGCTATTCCTATTTTGAGAACCTTGAAACGTTCAAGCCAGGCACCCCGCTCAAACCCGATGAAATGCGGATCACGTTCATGGGGTCAGGGTTCCCACCCGCGCGCCGTGCGCAGGAGTCGATGAGCATCTTTGTGGAGGTGGGGGGAGACGACCAACGGGAAGCGGACCAGTTTATCTTCGACATCGGCTCGGGGGTGAGTGCCAATTATGTTGCCATGGGGGTTGGGTATGGCATGATGGACAAGATCTTCCTCACCCATCTCCACTCCGACCACATGGGTGATCTGGACTACGTTTACACCATGGGACCTTCGACGGACCGTAAGTATCCCCTGTACGTCTGGGGGCCTGGGAACTCCGGCGTGAAAAGCCCCATGCCCTCGAGCCGCCTCTATGATGATGGCACCCAGGCGTTCTGCAAGAACCTCCGGGAAGCCATGCGGTGGCACACGGAGAGTTTTAGCTTCCAGCCCACGAGCTATCCCCCTGACATCTACACCCCGCCCACCTGGGAGAGCTGGGGACTGCCATGTGATCCCATCCCCGTTGGTGATGATACTCCAAACGACGGCTATGCCCTCATCCCCATCGAACTTGAAGTGGCGAAGGAGGGTGTCGCCTACAGCAACCCGGCCACCGGCGTAACAATCACCTACTTCCCGACAATTCACACCCGGAAAGGGTCCATCGGCTATAAGCTCGAGTGGAATAACCTGACCATGATCTACACAGGCGACACCAAACCTGAATGGAACTGCGTGAACCAGGCCATCAATAGGGACGAGAATGGAGTGGCCCGGGGTGTGGACGTGTTTATCCATGAGATGATCATTCCGCCGGACGTGCTGCCTATGAAGATGATACCGGGCGCCACTGAACCGATACCAAATGACACAGTAATCGTGAAGGACGCGACGGCTGTCATCGACAGTTCCCACACCACACAAGGGGCCTTCGGGTACCTCCTCAACCAGATCGAGCCCCATCCGCGACTCACGGTCGCTACTCACTTCCCGGTGGCCGATGACACGGTCGAATGTGCCTACCAAAGTGTTCAGAACTATTGCCCGTGGGTCGTATGGGATCAGAATAATCCGGATGAGAATACTATCGTCTGGTCCTTCGATCTCATGGTAATCAGCGTAACGAAGGATAACATTGAGATATTGCAAGGCGATGTCAATGATTTCTCCTCCTCTTCAGCGGTGAAGATGCTCGGCGAGCCGAATCCGCCAAAATACCACACGCCCGAGGGGAACATGGACCCGTATGCCCAGATTGACTTGTCCACTGAGATACCGGCGTATAACAACGATACCCAGACGTGGAACTACGCACCGGACGGATATTGACCTCGCTATGCGCAAGAGGTATGACCCAGGATGTGCTTGGAGCACCGGGGAGTAGAATAACGACACAGTACCCGAACCGGTTGTCACAGAAGGCAGGGTCGGAGACCTTGCCTTTACGTTTCTTTATTCTTCAGTGTGTTGGATAACCCGGGTATCCCTGACCTGTTCTCAAAATATTTCCCGGGTCACACCTGGAATGCCCGTCATGTGATCGTTCGGTTTGCCCTCGTTGTGCGGGGAGGTGATAGACTGAAGCAATGCTTAGATCGCAGGATCGGAACTATAGAAAAACCAGGAGGCATTTTGATGGGCAGAACCTTCAAGAGCGTCAGGAAGGGCTGGAAGTTGGAGCCATACCTGATCCCATAGAGCGGATCGATGTAGATCATCTGCACCTGGCCTGCCATGCCCTCCTTCTCGATGAGGGAGTTCATCACCAGAAGGGAGTCTCCGGCGACGAGGCGGTTGGACCAGTTGTGCTTGTGCTTGTAAAACTCGATGGCCTCCCGAAGGGGCGGGTTCTCCGCCGAGAACTCGAAGAGGGACATCTGCTTATCCTCGCCGTTCTTCTTGCGGACGGCCTCTATGATAGTGCGGGGATCGATTCTTTCGTGGACGTGCAGGGAGACTGTGGGGATCGCGAAGGTGGTGTGCTCGGCCTTTCCCGCCCAGTTTAAATAAGGGGCCTGGAGCTTCTCCAATTCCGAGAGAACGGCCTTTGCCTCCTCCAGGTTCTCGGCGCAGAGGCCGTTCTGGATGATCTTCTCGATTTGACTGCGCCTGGGGTCGAACTGGAGGGTGGGGTCGATGTGAAGGTCGTAGGCGTAGGTCTTGTTGGCCTCTTCTTTGTCCGTCTCTGGGGTAACGAGGCCTACCGGCGGGTTGTTTACCCGCGTTTTGTCCTTGTGATCGTATTGCTCGATGGGCTTCTTGGTGGATTTACTTGCACGTGCCATGATGATCTCCTACCAACCAGGCGTGTTTTATTATACGAAAATGTTTCGATGCAAATCTATCAGTTGCCGGCCACCAGATCTGAAACAACTCCTCGAACTAATCTCTTACGAGGCCAACTCGTCAAGTAAATGTTCGCTTGCGCTCACATTTTGACCTACATAGGTCCACATGGCATCGAGTTGAACGCGGGTCCATTGGTGATCGGTTAAGCCCTCCATTAGATCATTGGGATATATCTCTCACGCG
>CAYQFP010000144.1:0-3633 GCA_964416865.1 uncultured Methanotrichaceae archaeon | reverse complement strand
GTGCTACTAAATCACTTCTTTCATGCTTAAAAGATAGTGTTGCAGGCACTGGTTCACCACCCACCTTAAGCGGGCGGGTATGCCTCGTGAATTCGATGATCGAGCGTCACGATACCATGCGTGCCAGTTCTTCTTCGAGATATGGATCCATCTCCCCGCAGCGGCCGTGTGTGGCGCACTCTACAATGTGCATATCTTTTGGCTCAAGCGCCTTTTCGTATGTGCGGTTCGCGTAATCGAAGGGGATGACGGGATCGTTCAGCGAATGGATCATCACGAACTTTCTGGGCGGAATTCTGCCAAGATATGTATCAGGATCGATCGATCTGAAGAACTTAATCGTATCCGGGCCGCCCGTCCTCAGAGAATCGATCTTTTCCTCCACACCGTAACCGCATGTGCTGATCGCAACAACGCCCCTGGCCTTCGGATCCAGGGCAGAGGCGATGATGGCAAAGCGCCCGCCGTTGCTCTCACCGACATATACGATGCGGCCGGGGTCGATCTCGGGCTGCATCCTCAGGACCTCAGCGGCCGCCAGTGCGTCGTGCACCATCTCGTGTTCGGTCGGCTCTTGGCCGTCCAGAAACATCTCCAAATCCCCTTGCATATCGACGCCTCCCAGGTTGCGTTGATCGATGGCAATGCTTGCATAGCCCAGGCTCGAGAGATACTCTGCAAGCCCCTGCTCCCGCTCTTTGGTGACGGTGGCGCCGGGAAGCAACACTGCGCCTGGAACGCCTTCAGATCGCTGAGCCTGAGGCATTCGCAGGAGGCCTGCTATCTCTGCGCCCCGGCTCGAGAAGCTGACTTCGTACAGATTCGAGTTGCTTGCACCCTTGGATGATATCAACCTGTACTCCGGCGCAGGCGGTGGGTACTCCAACGATCCGTCCTCTGCAACGCGCCACTCCTCCCTGGTCTCCGAAAAGATAAGAAGACCTGCGAAGAGGACGATGATGCAAAGGACGGCGAACAATCGCGCGATTGAGCGCCTATTTCCCATATCTTCCATCTCCTCCGTCCTTCTTTGCGCGACTCATCGATAGGGAGGACTGCGTCATCTATTTATGATAATTGTTCCCGTTGATAAGATAGAATATTTTTGGCAGGTGGTATCATGGAACCTTCGATCAGCATCGGGGATTATCTAATAGAGAGGCTCTTGAATCTGGGTGTCGACCACGTCTTCGGCATACCTGGCTATTACGTCCTGGGGTTTGACAAAAAGCTGGAGGAGAGCAGGCTTGAGTTCGTCACCACCTGCGACGAGCAGGGTGCCGGGTTTGCCGCAGACGCATACGCTCGCCTGAATGGGTTGGGCGCAGTCTGCATCACCTACTGTGTGGGTGGGCTCAAAGTGACCAACACCACCGCCCAGGCTTACGCCGAGAAGTCGCCTGCGTAGAGACCGAGGACGAGCTCGAGGCTGCGCTACGGGCGACACAGGAGTACACCGAGGGGTTCTGCCTCCTGGAGATCATCCTCGATCCCCACGACACATCCCCGGTGCTCCAGAGGCTGACCGCGAGCCTGGCAGATAGGGTACGGCGGCGGTGATATGGAAAGTTCGGCTCTTCGCTATTTCATGGGGTAAATTAAATTTGAGTTTTCCGACCCACAAACATTCCGTTGTTTATCCTTGTGGGAAAGCTTAACTCTGGCCACACGAACAACCTTCATCGATGACGCGGACCAAACCATACTTATTCGTGGGCATCTTGATGATATTAGGGATCTTTGGAGCTGGTTGTATGGATAAAGATTCAAGAACGGATGATACCAAGGTGCTGCTGGAGACAAACATGGGCGATATCACCATCAAGCTGTATGACGACATGCCAATCACCACCGGCAATTTCCGTGAGCTGGTGGAGAAGGGCTTCTACGACGGCGTGATATTCCACCGGATCATCGGCGGGTTCATGATCCAGGGCGGCGATCCCACGGGCACCGGTCGAGGCGGTCCCAGGTACACCATAAAGGACGAGTTCACCGACCATAACCGGAACAAACGTGGGACGATATCCATGGCCAACGCAGGTCCCAACACGGGCGGGAGCCAGTTCTTCATCAGCCTGGCGGACAACAACCACCTGAACAAGATGCATCCCGTCTTCGGCGAGGTAGTAAGCGGCATAGACGTGGTGGACGCCGTCGGCAAGGTGAAGACTGGTCCAGGGGATCGGCCGCTGGAGGACGTGGTGATCATCAAGGCGAGAGTCATATCATGAAGATCGCTGTAGTCGGAGGCACCGGACATTGCGGCCGCGGTTTTATCTTACACTGGTCCCGAGAGCACGATATCATAATCGGCTCCAGGGATGCAGAGAAGGCCAAGAAGTACTCCGAAGAGATCATGGACTATCTCGGTAATCACGGTGTAAAAGCCGAGGTCGCTGGCATGGACAACGGGAGCGCCATAGCCTCCAGCGATCTGGTGGTGCTTGCAGTTCCCTATCGTTTCGTGGAGTCGGTGACCAAAGACCTGGAAGAAAATTACTCTGACCAGATCGTCATCTCACTCGTCGTGCCCATGTCCCGGGTGGAGGATCACTTCGAGTATACCCCGCCATCCCAGGGCAGCGCCGCCCTCCTGGTCAAAGACCTTTTACCTTCCACCGTGAAGAACGTATCGGCTTTCCACACCATATCCTTCACGGTCTTCCAGGATCTCGACCGACCACTTTCCGGAGACGTGGTGATCTGCGGAGATGACAAGGCCTCAAAAAAAGTAGTCGCCGATCTGGTAAGTGTTGTAGAGGATCTACGTCCTCTGGACGGCGGGCCGCTGAAGATGGCCGCACAGGTGGAAGGCCTGACGCCTCTCCTCCTGAACATCTCCCGGCTGAACAATATAAAGGATGCAGGAATAAGTGTCATCGAGGGGTGATCGCCCGGAGGTCACCTCCATGATTTTTTTGAACCATCGGTTCCGTTTCATGCAGTCTGCTCGGCGCTGCCGTCTTCTTTGATCGAAAGACCTAAGTATTAGAGTTGCATTGCAGCGCTCGACCCGCCTTAACTCAGCCTGGTAGAGTGCGCGGCTGTAGTCTGTATCGCGCCGGAAGGTGCTCCGCGCAGGTACCGCGATGTCCCCGGTTCGAATCTGGGAGGCGGGACCAAAAATGTGTCCGGATAGTGTAGAGGCCTATCATGAAGCCCTGTCGAGGCTTCGACCCGGGTTCGACTCCCGGTCCGGGCGTTAAACGGGCGCTGTTGCTGAAAATGCGTCCCTCTATATTTTGTTGTACGTAAAGTATAACTTTGTGTGCTCAAGTGATCTGGTGCCTTCGTTTATCATTCCAGCGTATATTCTATGTTCTCGAGGGTTTCCAGCAGCTCGGTACCCTTATCAGTTGTTTCGTATAATACTTTTGTATCCTTCTTCACGTCGAGGAAGCCGTTTTTGACTAACCTATCCAGATAAGGATTAACCGTCCTGAAGTTCAGGTTGGCCTGATAGACCACCCTCGTCTTATTTGCGCCGTTGATACATGTACTCAAGATGGCAGCCATGATCTGAGTTTTGTCCCGCTTCATGTTATCATCACCCAGCAAAATTGTTCTTGACAAACAATAATGTATAAGATGCTACACCCCTATAAACCTATCCTAATCAACGATACGTAT
>CAYQFP010000143.1:0-3650 GCA_964416865.1 uncultured Methanotrichaceae archaeon | reverse complement strand
ATACTCTGGTCGGAAATTATTGCCATTTTTAGGAGGGGGTCCGGAATAGGAATTGTACTTTGTGTACAATTAAAAGAAAACATTAACGTTCAGAACTATAGATGTAGAACGGGCCGCCGTAGTAGGATTTTAGTGAGCTAAAAATCCTACCTCATTTTGACCCCATAGCGTTAAACATTATAGTCGGCGCGGCCGCTTCAGCCAGGCCGGACAAGGCCGATCAGGTGAACATCCTGATGGCCTCGTCTATTTGATGTGACTCTTCGCCGAGCACCTTATCTACGGCCTTCTCGAAGTCCGCTCTGGTTACTGAGGAGCCTTCTCTCCTTATGGCCATCATGCCTGCCTCGACGGCGATCGCCTTCAGGTCGGCACCGCTGTACCCTTCGCTCTCATCAACTATAGTCTGGAGGTCGACGTCAGAGCCGATCTTCATGCCGCGGGTATGTATCTGAATGATCTTGAGCCGGGCCTCTGCATCGGGCATGGGTATCTCGAGTATCCGGTCGAACCTGCCCGACCGGAGGAGGGCCGGATCCAGGATGTCTATGCGGTTAGTGGCGGCGATGACCTTGATATCACCTCTCGACCGGAAACCGTCCAACTCGGCCAGAAGCTGCATCATCGTCCTGTTCACCTCGGCGCTGCCGGTAGTACCGTCGCTGGTCCTGACACCTCCCACGGCGTCGATCTCGTCTATGAAGACCACGGAAGGCGCCTTCTCCCGGGCCATGTCGAATATGTCACGCACCAGCTGGGCACCCTCACCGATGAACTTGTGCACCAGCTCGCTCCCGGACATGTGGATGAAGGTGGCCATGGCGTGCTCTGCCACTGCCTTGGCGATAAGGGTCTTGCCTGTACCAGGCGGACCATAAAGGAGGATCCCCTTGGGTGGCTCCACCCCGAGATCGGTGAATAACTCTGGCCTGGTGAGGGGCAGCTCCACGGTCTCCCTGACATCCTGTATCTGCTCGACGAGCCCGCCGATATCGTCGTAGGTGATCTCAGGAGCCTCGATCAGCTCCATGGCCTTCGCCCTGACGTCTATGGACTTGTCCATGATCCTCACTATGGTCAGGGAGTTGTTTATGGCCACCCGGGTATTGGGCTCTAGCTTATCCATGATCTCAGGAGCGGCGGCGGTTATGAACTCCTGGTTGTTGCCGTGCTGCCTGAGAAGTACGTAATCGTCATCTATCTCCACGACCGTCGCCAGGAAGAGGGGCATCCTGCGAAGTAGGGAGTTCTCCTTCTTGAGCCTCTCCACCTCCTTCGCGGTCTTTTTGCTGGAGATGAGGGTCTCGACCAGCTTCGCCCTGGTATCTTCCTTCTCCATCCTGGTCGTCTCGATTTCTTCAATTAGATGTTTGTTTTCGTCTTCGAGTGCGCTTATTCTTTTTAAATATAAGTCATGAATTGACTCCTGATCTGAAGTAATCGTCGATTCGCTCATGCGTCCGGCAAAAGGATCTTCATGAATATAAATTATGCCCCCCCGGACATGATCGGCGACCGATTCTCATATCAATCCAGGGCCCCTTCTTATCTCCAGATGTTCCGATGATAACCTCGGTGGAGATGGGAGACGACGGGGCCACGGGGAGGGGAAACCGGGGCAACTGCCTGATAACGCCCATGCGTCCCATGTCCATCGAGGCCATCGCCGGGAAGAACCCCGTCAACCATGTCGGGAAGATCTACAACGTGATCGCCCAGCAGGTAGCTGAGGAGACGGGTGACCTGGTCGAAGAGTTCGCGGCAGGGAAGCTCAGGGTGTACTAAGAGGCTGGTGCCAGCACCAGCTATTCCTACGCATCTTTCTTCGCCTGCTTGATCCTCTGCTTGGCGGTGTAGCCGGTGGCTTTCAACAGGAAGTCCCTGAACAGCCGGTTGGTCTCCAGCATCGTCTCTTCGCTCGCTTCGGGATTTGCTTCGGTGATCACGGAGAGCTTCTTCTCCACGATCTTGACCTCGACCCTCTTCAGCGCACCGTAGCCGATCACCAGCATATCGCCCTCTTCGTGGACCTCTGTGGGGAATACCTCTTCCAGCACCCCTCTGACCCGTTCAATATCGGGCTTGAATCCTCTTTTGAGCCTGTATTCCATGCGTTTGCCCTTAGTTGTTACTCGATTATAGATCTTTCGAGCTGCACATAAATCGTAGATAATCGTAGATTTATGTGCTCAGATCCTAGCGTAGGAGGCAGCGCTTCCCAGCTCTTCCTCTATCCGCAGAAGCTGGTTGTATTTGGCGTTCCGCTCACTCCTCGCGGGCGCGCCGGTCTTGAGCATCTCCGCGCCCAGGGCCACGGTCACGTCGGCAAGGGCCGAGTCTTCGGTCTCGGCGGATCGGTGGCTGGCCATGACCTTGTAGCCGTTCCGAAAGGCCATCCTGGCGGCGTCGAAGGCCTCGGAGACGGTGCCGATCTGGTTCAGCTTGAGCAGGAGGGCGTTGGAGGCCTTCATCTCGATCCCCTTGGCCAGCCGCTCCACGTTGGTGACGTAGATGTCGTCGCCGACGATGATAGTATCCCTGAGCCGGGCAGTCAGGGCGGCGAAGTCCTCGAAGGCCTCCTCTTCGAATGGGTCCTCTATGAGCACGATGGGGTAGGTCTCCACAAGATCGGCATAGAGGTCGATCATCTCCCCGCCGGAGAGGGTCTTTCCGTCTATGGTGTAGCTGCCGTTACTATAGAAGCTGGAGGCGGCGGCGTCCATACCGATGCCGATCTCATCCACATATCCTGTAGCGTCCAGGGAGCTCATCAGGGCGTCCAGGGCGTCGGTGGTCTTGTTGAGAGGCGGCGCGTAACCTCCTTCGAACCCTACGTTGGTGGCGCCGGCGCCGTACTTTCCTTCCAGGATCCTGCCCAGGGCATGGTAGGTCTCCGCGGCCATGCGCAGACCTTCGCTGAAGCGGTCCGCCCCTTTGGGCAGGATCATGAACTCCTGTATCGCTAAATCGTTGCCCGCATGCTGACCGCCGTTGAGGACGTTCAGGGAGGGAACAGGCAGCTGGACGGCGTTCACCCCGCCGAGGTACCTGTAGAGGGGAACTTCGAGGGTGTCGGCCGCGGCCTTGGCTGCGCCTAAGGATACGCCCAGGATGGCGTTGGCACCCAGGTTGGCCTTGTTGGGGGTGTCGTCGAGCTCGATCATGAGCCTGTCGATCCCTCTCTGGTTGCAGACGTCTATTCCTATCAACTCGGGCGCGATCACCTCGTTCACGTTCTTCACGGCTTTTTGGACGCCCTTGCCGTCATACCGGTCGCCGCCGTCGCGGAGTTCCACGGCCTCGTGGGTCCCCGTGGACGCGCCCGAGGGGATCGCCGCCCTGCCAAAACCGTACTCTGTCCATACATCGACTTCTATCGTGGGGTTACCCCGCGAGTCCAGGATCTCACGGGCATGGATCTTCTCGATCTCGAAAGTCATAATCGACCACTGGTCGACCCTTCGTGTATGAATTATTTAACGTCTTTGGGGGCAGAAGAACGACAATCGTCCGAACTTGGGCTGCACCGAGGGTCAGAAGCGGGATCTACAAGTATAGTCATGAACCTTAGGCCAGATCGTCAAAATCAGAGGGGAAAACCGCGAATGAACGCGAATTAAAAGAAAATATTAGCGTTCATTAGCGTTCAT
>CAYQFP010000142.1:0-3800 GCA_964416865.1 uncultured Methanotrichaceae archaeon | reverse complement strand
CGCTGGGCACTGGTTTTGAAGCTCATGTACCCAAAAGTTTGTCAAACACGGGTTGAAAGGGTTGATCTCTTTTCCTCTTTGATCGTCTTCACCAAAGTCGACCAGTGTCCTTTGAGTACGAGGAAGCTCGACACCCATCTCCCTTATGATGTCTATGACGTTGGCGTCGTCGCCGAAGAAAGGCGGGGCAAACCCATAATCTTTTCTTATGTTCTGAGCTTTCTGGACCAAGACTTTCAGAATAGTAGCGTCGAGGGTATCGCTCATCACCAGAGTCCTTATGTGAACCGTCGGGACCTTCTGGCCGTACCTGTCGATCCTGCCGTTTCGCTGCTCGAGACGGTTCGGGTTCCAGGGCAGCTCGTAATGGACCATCTGGTTTGCCATATGCTGGAGGTTGATCCCTTCGCTGATGCAGTCGGTAGCTATGAGAATACCCACATCAAGCTCCTGAAACTCTTCCAAACGTTCTTTCCTCTGGGCCTCGTTGAGGTCGCCGTAAACGGTTACAATCTTGGCAAGTGACTTTGAGTCCGGCAATCTGCGAGGGATTTCTCTTTTGAGATATTCTAAAGTGTCCTTGTAGCGGGTGAATATGATTATCTTGGCCGGGCCATAGTGACCTGCGATCGCCGTCCTAAGGATCTCTCTGGTCAGTTTCCTGAGCTTGCTGTCTTTGGCAGGCGTCACCTTTTCAGCAAGCGGTATGATCTTATCCAGATCATCCAGCTCGGATTTCTTGTATTCTATGGATCCAAAGGTTGCCCTGTCTGCTCTGTAATATGCGCCCTCGTCGGTGGTCTCGTCTCCGTAATCCTCGTCAAGGGCTGTGGCTTTCACCTCTTCGGGCGTGACTCCTGACGATTCTTCGATCTCCTGGTTTTCGATCTCTCTTTGCAACCGGTCTCTTCGGTTCTTCAATGACTGGCGAAGGGCCGCTGGTGACGACAAGGCTCTCTTGTGCAGGTGCATCACGGTCCATTTGGCCGTCGTCTGGACCCTGTGAGAGCCGCCTTCAGCTGAAGAGAGGATCCTGTTTCCGTAGTTGCCCAGCACATCGAGAACCTCCTTCTCCTCGTCGAAGATGAGGTCGATCTGCACCTCGTCTTGTATACGTTCAGGGAACGGGTTTTCCTCATCGGAATGGTCTCTGAACCAGCCCTCGACATCTTTTCTTCGTCTCTGGCAGATGTGATCCATGGCCAACGTTCGGTTGATTGATGGCTCGCTGATCGATCCTGAGACGACCGAGCCGTCGATCATCCTCAACAGACTGGCGTAAGAGTCGGTGTAGCCGTTGTGGGGTGTAGCCGTAAGGAACAAGAGGTGTTTTGCTCTGGTCGAAAGTTCCTGTACAAAGTCATATCTTTCCATGGATACGCTCTGGTTCTCGCCGCTTTGGTGGGGTTTTGCAGCCAAATGGGCTTCGTCAACG
Organism: uncultured Methanotrichaceae archaeon; assembly: GCA_964416865.1. GTDB lineage: Archaea > Halobacteriota > Methanosarcinia > Methanotrichales > Methanotrichaceae > UBA204. The sequence continues at coordinate 2,365 of CAYQFP010000142.1, read as the reverse complement.
ATCACCAGGTCCCAGGGTACTTCTAGAACCTGGTGTTTCACGACGCCGCTCTTGACGTAGTCGATGGAAGCAACCAAACACTTGTAATGTTCCCAAGGGCTGGCTCCGGGTGGAAGCTGGCGTTCCAGACCTTTACGGTGTAAAGATGATATGACCCGGGCGTCGATGTGGAAGAAGTACTCGAGGGCTTCTCTCCACTGTTCTCTTAAGTTCCTTGGGCAGACCACTAGGATTCTCGAAGCCAAGTTCCGTGCCAGAAGTTCGGCGGCGATCAGACCTGCTTCTATGGTCTTTCCAAGGCCGACATCGTCGGCGATCATCATTCTGACCTTGTCGCTCTGTTTCAAGGCCATGACTACGGGGACGAGCTGGTAATTGGTGGGGATCACGCTGCTGCGTTGGAGGCTGAGTAGCGGTGCCGCACCGTGAAGCATGGAATACCTATACGCTTGGATAAGGAATTTGTTCGAGGCGGGTTCGCCGAGGATTTGGGTGTTGGGTGGATTGATGCTTGCCTTTTCAGGAACGTCGAACGGCAAGAAGAAACGACGCTGAGCGATCTCGTTACCCTCTATATTCGTGGCCGTGAGGATCTGACCCTCGAGGGCGTCAACTCGCCAAAGACGACTACGGAGTTCTACAATGTCACCAGCTTTAAGATCCAAGTGCTACACCTGGTTAGTGGCTAAATTACAATCTACGAAAGTGTTTCGCTTTCTCAAAGGTTAGTGCAACGATTTTTCTGTACTTTCCCACCACCTTTTGGTCCAGCCCAGTCACCGGCTCTCCGGCGCCGGATTGCGCGTGGGCCTGGTATTTCGGCCGCAGGGAAGGATGAGGCGATGGGGGGCGCCGGGGTGTGGCCTGCGGTCACATCTTCCGGGCTGTGGGATGTGGATGGCCTCTCGGCTTCGACGGGGGCACGGCTTTTCAGCCATGGATAGGTTGGAATAAATTTGAATTTATCAAAGCTGTTGAACTATCGTTTCAATGGGGCCACGACTTTTCAGCCATGGATAGGTTGGCAGTCATACGCGCCTGCAACAGAAAAGAAGGGATCCCCGTCCAAACCGAAAACCCGCGCCGGGCGCCCCGCAGATCGACTCGCGTTCCCGGCACGCCCACCCACACCGGTGCCGATCCCCGTCTGGATCCCGTGCCGGGTGGCGTTTGTCAGAACCCGAGCGCCATATGTCCGGCACCCGGGCGCCTCGTCACCAGATGCCCTCATCAGAGACCTGCCATCCCACCATCGACAGACAGCCATCGCCGAGAGCCTGATAACGAGCCAAAGATCCATCTGAACAATCCAGCTCCCAATACCATCGGCCCCACTTCAGTTTTATATAGCATGAACCATCTCCTCACATTCAATATCACGGAGGCATCCCGCATGTCTGAAAAACGCCCACGTCCTAAGACAAACATAATCGAGACTGCCCTCTGCGCCATCTTCCCACCCGACTGGTTAAGAAATACTGCCCGGGAGACCGGTCTCACCGAGCGCGATCCGGAGATAGACCCGGCTGCTATGTTCTGGTTCATGACTTTAAGCTTCGGAGTCAGTCTTCAGCAATCCCTGGCCAACCTCAAGCGGAATTATGGAAAAGTCCCTGACGAAGCCGTGTGTGATATTACCTGGTACTATCGATTTACTCCTGAACTCGTCTCCTTCCTCAAGACATGCGTCGCTCATGCCATTGAACACCTCGCCCAGGAGCAGAGCCGACCTCTCAACGAGAATGGCAACCAGTTCCAGAATATCTTGATCCAGAATAGCACTACCGTGCGCCTCCACGCCTCCCTGTCCAAAAAGTGGCCACCTGCCCCTCAAAGAAGAATATCCACAGGCGCCAAGGTGAGCTGCCTGATGAGCGCTGTGGCCGACGGCCCAAAATGGATCGACCTCTACCCCGAGCGTACCCGTGACCTGGAAAATATGCAGATCGGCCCCTGGATGAAGGATCGAATCCTTCTCACAGATATCGGGTCCTACAAGTATCCGCTTATCACCAGTATCGAAGAGAACGGTGGTTACTTCGTATCTCGATTAAAAAATAGAGATGGAGCGGTCATCACCGGCACGAACCACCCCATACGGGGCTGCGGCAACGTGAAGGGGAAACGCCTGGGCGAAGTGCTGCCAACAATTGAAGGGCAGGTGCTGGACCTTGATATTGATCTCCCTCTCAGACGTCAAAGCCGTAAAAGTGCGCAGAAAAAAGAGAGCAAGCAGCTTCGCATAGTCGCGGCGTTGAACGAAGAAGATTGGTACTATCACCTATATGTTACTAACATATCTTCAGATGTGCTGAAACCTGAGGAGATCGCCAGGCTCTACGGAGCAAGGCTGGATCTCGATCTC
>CAYQFP010000141.1:0-3891 GCA_964416865.1 uncultured Methanotrichaceae archaeon | reverse complement strand
TCCCACCTTCGTGGGAGTGACGAGTGCATGATACGATATTTTACGCATGACTCGATACTACCTCCTTCTCTCCAGGAGTGGCGGGCGACTATACAACCTGCGCCGGTCCGAGGGTTATCGTTACGTTGTCCAGCCCCTCGCTGTCCCTCATGTTGCTGTACTCGCCCTTGATCCAGAGCCCTTCGACGTCCCTCATGATCCCAAGAAAGCTCTTCTCGGACTCGCCGAAGGTCGCAGGGGTCAGCAAGACCTGGTAATTGGTCCAGGTCTTGCCGGGAGGATCTCCCGACCAGGAGATACGGGCACCCTTCGACCCATATATCCGCACAGTATCCCCGGCGATGTCGTCTCCGTCTCGGTCGTCAATGACGATCAGATCGAAGCTCAAAATGCCGCCGACATAAGGTGTCCAGTCACCCGACCAGGATTGTGGAGTGACGAAGTACCAGGTGCTCCCCTTCCCGAGGTCCTCTCCATGGAGGTACCCGTTTCCGCTCGCCTCCGCCCCCCAGGAGAGAGACCCGTCGTTGCCCGGCCGCCAGCCGTCACAGCCTCGGTCGAAGCGAGAGGTCCGGCCACCCGCCGACGGCAGGGTCACCATCACGTTATCCAGCCCTTCTACGTCCATCCTGTCGCTGTACTCACCCCTGATCCAGACCTGGTCCACATCTCCCATGATCTTGCGAAACTCGTCCATCGTGGTCCCGAATAGAGACGGGGTGAGTGGGACCTCCCAACGGGTCCACGATGCACCAGGAGATCTTCCCGGAGATGAGACGAAAGAAACAAAAGAACCGTCAGACGCGTAGATCCTCACCAGGTCTCCGGGATAAGTCTCTCCTCCGCCGTCGTCGAGGAGCTTGAGGTCGAAGTTCAGGCCGCCGCCGATGTAGGCGGTCCAGTCGCCGGACCAGGATCGAGGAGAGACGTAGTACCAGACATCTCCGGCACCCAGATCCTCTCCCTGGAGAAAGCCGCCCGAAGCTCCGCCCCTTACCCTCCAGCAGATGGCCACATCGTTGGCAGGCCGCCACCCCTCGTCACCCAGATCAAAGTCGCTTGCCAGGTCGAGGGTGGGTGGTGGAGCGACGACGACGTTATCCATCCCCGCCGTATCCTTACCGTCGGTGAACCCGCCCAGGATCTCGATCTTGTCCACATCTCTCATGATCCTCAAAAACTCGCTCTCGGCAATCCCGAAGGTCGCGGGGGTCAGCGAGATCTGGTAGTCGGTCCAGGTGCCGCGAGGAAGATCGCCGGACCAGGAGATGTACGTGCCATCGGACCCGTATATCCTCACCAGGTCTGCGAAAGAGGGATCACCATCGGCGACGATCACCCTCAGATCGAAGCTCAGCCTGCCGTAGGCATACCGCGTCCAGTCCCCGGCCCAGGACTTCGGGGACGCGTAATACCAGTCTTCTCCGCCCTTACCCTGGAGAAAACCGCCGTTGTTTCCGCCCGGTGATTGCCAGGATAAGCCGGCATCGTCGGAACGCCAGCCCTCAACAATTTCATCGAACCCGCTCACCAGGATCTGAGCAGATCCGGGCTGTACAAAGACAAAGACGAAGACGAAGACAAAAACATAGACCAGGAGCACCATCAAACCGGGGATCCTCTTCTTCATCATGACACCTCTACCTAGCTCTCACGCATCATATATAATATCTTTTATGGCAGAATAATACACGCAAAGAAACACCGGCAACGCCGAGATACATTTTTCTCTTCGCAACAGATAAATAGAGACCCCATCAACCACAGTGAAGATGTTCGAGGGCTGGGATGAGTACCGCCTGATCGAGAAAGAACTGAGGCGGCTGGCAGAAGGTCTGCCCCTCTCAGATCTGGGGACGGTCATAGACTACGCGATCTCCTCACCGGGAAAGAGGGTCCGACCCCTGATATTGATATTCTCCTCTAAGGCTTTCGGTGGCACCACCTCAGAGTCGATGAAGGCCGCCCTAGCCATAGAGCTGGTCCATGCCGCCTCCCTGGTCCACGACGATATCCTCGATTACGGGATAGAGAGACGCGGCGCGCCCAGCACCGTCGAGAGGTACGGGAGGGATGCGGCCCTCCTATGCGGCGACTACCTGATATCCAGGTCCATAGATCTCATATCCGGCTACAACCAACCGGTGATAAAGGCCTTCTCCCGGGCGTGCATGGAGATGTCCGAAGGTGAGATGCTCGACCTATCCCGCCAGAACACACCTCAGGGATACTATCTCTGCATCTCCAAGAAGACCGCATCGCTGGTGGCCGCGTCGGCCGGGATCGGCTGCCTGATCGCCGGCGCCGGTGAAGAAGACGTCGCAGGCTTCGAGAGCTACGGGATGCACCTGGGTCTGGCCTACCAGGTTGCCGACGATCTCAGAGAGTACACGGGGGCAGACCAGGGCAAGAGCTCCCAGAAATCGTCGGTCACCCTCCCGATCATACACAACAAAGATCATCCACCCGAAGCTGCCCTGAAGCTCTGCGCCGATACCATCCACTACCACTGCTCTGCGGCCAAAAGGGCCTTAGCCAGCGTCGGTGGCGAAGAGGAGATCAAAGACCGTTTGGACAACATAGTAGACAAGATGGCGATGGTTTGGGAGGACGAATGCAAGTTGCTGAAAAGCCTTTGCTGAAGATAGCGGCCGAGATCGTGGATAACAGGATAGAGTTCCAGGCCAAAGGACCACTGGCTCTCGTAGCAAAGCCGGTGATCCACCAGATCAACAAGACCTTCGCCAACGAGAAGCCCATCAGCGCCGGACCGGACCAGATCGTCTTCTCCACCTGGATACCTCCTGCGCCCAGCCAAGCCTTCGACAGGATGATCTCAGCCCAGGTGGCCGCACTCACCAGGCGCAGGGTGCCGGACCAGGTCTCGGTGGCCATAATCCGAGCATGTCCCAACCGGTGCATCCACTGTAGCGCTCCGGAGAGAACAGGCACCGTTCTCGCCTCAGGGGTGATCGAGCGGGTGATAAACGAAGGTCTCGATATGGGGGCCTACATGATAACCTTCGACGGTGGCGAGCCCATGCACCGCGAGGATCTGCCGGAGCTGGTGGCCCACGTGGGCCCGAGGGCCATCTCCGCCTCTTTTTCCAGCGGACATGGCCTGACCGAGGACCTGGCCCGGTCCTTGAAACGGGCGGGGCTCTACGTCACCAGGATCAGTATCGACAGCCCCCACCCCGAGGAACACGACCGGATCCGAGGCCGGACCGGGGCCTTCGCCGACGCCCTATCGGGCATCAGAAACGCCCTATCCGCAGACCTGATGGCGGACCTATTCATGGTGGTATCTCCTGCCAACATCGACGATCTGGAGGACGCCTACGGTCTCGCCGCCGAGCTCGGCGCCCATGAGCTGTCCCTCTACGAGATCGTGGCCGTGGGCAGGTGGGCTTCGCACCTGGACGAGGTCCTCAGCAAGGGCGACGTAGACCGGTTGGCCAGGTTCCATAAAGAGAAGAACCGGTCTTTGGAGGGGCCAAAGGTCTCGGCATTCCCTTACCTCCTCGGCCCGGAGATGTTCGGCTGCTTCGCCGGTCGGAGGTGGATCCACGTGGACGCCTCGGGCGACGTCCTACCCTGTGCCTACGTGCCCATATCTTTCGGGAACGTTAAGGACGAGAGCCTGAACGATATATGGAAGAAGATTGGCAGGTACAGGTGGCTGAAGGGGAAATCTGACCGGTGTATGATGAAGGATGAAGAGTTCAGGGCCGCCCATCCTCAGATGTTCCAAAATCCGAAATAGTCACCGGATAACCGAGAAAATGCTCGCTTACGCTCGCATTTACTTGAGCACATAAAGTTGTGCGCCGAGATAAGCTTGTAATGTCCAGCTGGTGAAAATCCAGCTTGAGGAAAGGCTAGCCACCA
>CAYQFP010000140.1:0-3918 GCA_964416865.1 uncultured Methanotrichaceae archaeon | reverse complement strand
GCTGGGAGCGTCTTGCGCATCGGATAAGTGTCAAACTTAGCGTTCAGGACTATAAAGTATAACTTTATGTGATCGAGTAAATCCGACCGAAGGGAGGATTTTCTCGTCTCTTCCGTAAGCTTTGCACCCGTATCTGCACTTGAGCCGCACCCCGTTGGCGACCACCACGTCTCGGGCCGAGATCAGGCCGAGATCATATGGATGTCCTCGTGGATCTTTCTTCGCTCGCTCGCTCCTGGCCCGCCGTGTCGCCTATGGTACCCAACTACTCGGCGTCCTTATCGGTCGTTCGTAGTGCTGGGCCAGCGTCCAGGGGTCGTCCGAATAGAAGGGTGAGAGATTGTACCCTAGAATAGGAAGGGTCTGATTATTGATATCCATCGGTTCTCTCTGTGGACCTGTCCACAACCACTCGTAGGTCTCGACATCGTCCTCGTTGTCATTGGCCTGGACCAGTGAAGCGTTGACCGCCTTGTAGCCCTTTGGCGTTCCTCCCCAGGACCACAGGCCGCTGTCTTTATTTTGACCAATAGGCTCCGGCGAGGAATGAAACGCCTTTAGCCAGGACTGGCCGAAGTCGCCGCCCACCTCGACAGGATCGGCGCTCAGACAGGTGCTGGGCAGAAGCAGTAACACCAACGTCAATATTAATATTTTTAGCACAACTTTCATGGATGAACCCCACCATCAATAGATAGATGGGATCACAATAAAACTCTTTCGAGGCCTTCACTCGATCTTTCTGGCCGCAACCATGATGGCGTGGGTCATGCTATCCTTAGGGATTATGGTGGCCACGGGGATGGAAAGGAGCTTTTCTATGGTGGGACTGACTATGGGTGCGCAGACCAGGGCGGCGGCCCCATCCCTCTCCGCGCGGACCGCAGCTATGATGGCCTCTTCCATGTTGGTGGCCGAGTACTCCCTTAGGGTGAGCAGCTTGTCCCCTATCCGCATCTTCGTCTCTCCTATCTCGTCCAGCACGGGGCGAGCGGCGATTATGGCGATGAACCCTCCACTGGATCCCTCGAGATGTCTTATCGTCTTGACGATCTGTCGGAGGGTGGTTATGTTTGGCTCCCGGTGTCCGGACAGGATCTTGTAGAGGGTACTCTGGGGTATCTTCGAGATCTTGCTGAACTCCCTGGCGCTCAGTCCCAGCTCCGAGAGAGCCTCTTTCATGGTTTCACGTAGTTTTTCGTCCGAGTGGAAGGCAGCCCTCATCACCCTGTCCACATATGTCATACTATTGTAGAATATCTGCCGTATATTAGTACTTTTAGGAACAAATGTTCCGATAGCTGGAAAATGCTTTATACCGACCATCTCCACACCTGACCGGTGATATGAGTTGAGACGAGAGATCCTGATACCGGTCATCGTGCTGGCGATGGTCTTCGCCCTGGGTTGTATCGATCTCGGAGAGGAAAAGAAGACCCTCCGCATCGGCTATCAGCCCAGCACCCATCAGATCGCGGAGATGGTGGCGATGGAGAACGGATGGTGGCTCGAAGATCTTCGGCCCTTCGGGATTGAAGATGTAGTAGACTTCGAGTTCCCCTCGGGTCCGCCCGAGATGCAGGCCATGCTGGCCGATGAGCTGGACATAGCCTATGTGGGCACCGCTCCGCCCATAACCGCCATAGGCCAGGGTCTGGAAGCCAAGATCGTAGCCGCGGTCCAGATGAACGGATCGGACCTGGTCATGAGGTCTGGCGTCGATTACACCGGTCCCCAGTCGCTCAGAGGCTTGAAGATAGCCACCTTCCCGCCCAGTTCTATCCAGGATACCGTGCTGAATAAGTGGCTCGAGGATAACGGTGTGGCACCAGAGGAGGTTGACATAAAGTCCATGGGACCTGGAGATGCGATCACCGCCATCTCTGCAGGAAGGGTGGACGGCGTATTCTTGCCCCATCCTGCACCCACCATCATAGAGATGGATGGAAACGGCAGATCTGTGGTGGCCTCGGGGGAGATGTGGCCCAACCATGCCTGTTGTTGCCTGGTGATAAGCGATCGGCTGATGGAAGAAGAGCCCGAGCTGGCAGAGCAGATAATAAAGACCCACATCAAGGCCACGGAGTACATAAACGAACATCCTGACAAGGCCGCGGAGGTCTACTCCCGAAAGACCGGTCAAAGTCTGGAGATGGTGAGACAGTCGATAGAGGACTGGGACGGCGCCTGGATCAGCGATCCCAACACCATCGTACCTTCCGCGCTGGAGTACGCTGCGGTGGACTTCGATTTGGGATACACCGACAGGGTTCTGACCAAGGAAGACCTCTTCAACACCACCTTCTACGAGACGGTGACCGCCTAGAGGACGGAGGATTCGTTCTGGATATCGTAAAGAAGGCCAGGGGGGCAGAAGGGGGATATGGGATCGAGATCATCTCGATCCTGGTCCTGCTGGTGGCATGGCAACTTTTGGCCATGGCCATCGACAAGACCTTCATACTTCCCAGCTTCATACAGGTGGCAGAAGCCCTGCGGGACCATTGGCAGGAGATCCTCTATGTGGACCTTCCCGTCAGTCTCTTCCACTTCGTCATCGGAATGGTCGCGGGACTGGTGGTGGCCATGCCCATAGGGATGGGCATGGGGTGGTCCAAGACGGCAAATCGGGTCTTCGATCCCATCGTAGAGCTGATCCGTCCCATCCCGCCCCTGGCCTGGATCCCCTTCGCCATAATCTGGTTCGGCCTGACCTCGCTGGCAGCTGGCTTCATAGTATTCGTGGGTGCGGTTTTTCCCATACTGATCAACACCTACGTGGGGTTCAGGAACATACCCCTGGTCTACGTGGAGTCGGCGATGGTTCTCGGCTGCACCAGGAACCGCGACCTGATCAGGTACGTGGCCTTCCCCTCTGCTCTTCCCTCCATTGCCGCGGGAATCAGGATAGCCATGGGGATCGCCTGGATGTGTATCGTCGCCGCGGAGATGTTCGGAGCCAGCACCAGGAGCGGTCTCGGTTATCGTCTCTGGGACTACTACTCCCTCCACATGATGGAGATGGTCCTCCTCTACATGATCGTGCTGGGGCTTTTGGGTCTCTTGATCGACCGGTCTTTCAGGTACGTGGTCCAGGAGAAGATGCTCAAGTGGCAGGCGGGGCTGACGCAGTAGACCCGCACCGCCACAATCCTCGGAGTTCATCTGACAGAAGGGCGGATTTACACGTTCTGCTCGATCACGGCAGCTGGAGGGTGCCCACCACCCTGAGTTTATCCCCTTCGAGATGGTGAATCACCGCTTTGTCTCCAGACAGATAAATCAGGGGTTTCTCCAGGACCAGGTCCAGCATGGGCCGATGCCAGTCTACGCCGTTATCAATCGACTTTACCCTGGCGGGGACGAACTGCATCCAGTGTCCTATATGCAGAACCATGCCCTCCTTGAGCGGGCTCGGCCAGTAGCCGACCACCTCCGCCGTGGCCTTCATCGACGACTCAGATCTGATCGAGTCGTCGTTGGACAAGACCGTTCCTCGGTCCAGTTTGTCGGCATCTACATTCTTCAGAGCCACACCTGTCCGGTCTCCTTCGCCTGCCCAGTCGAAGTCGTCGTCATGTTTCTGGAGGGACCTTATCTGGGCGCACTCGTCGCCGGGAAGGACCCTGAGGTCATCGTGCTTTCTGATCACCCCGTTGGCCACGCACCCCAAGATCACGGTGCCGATGCCCCTCACGTTGAAGAAGTGGTCTATGGGGATCGTTCCCTGGGTCGCATCGGATGGGGCCTGTTCCAAGAGGCTCGCTTCATCCAGGAGGCGTTCTCGGAGGGTGATGGTGTTGTCCTCCACGAACTCGTAATCCTCCAGGACTGTCCCCTTGATCAGAGGGGCGATGTCCTCTGGCGTCAGGTAGTTCCGCAGCACGATGTACCCTTCCTTCAGCCCCACACATTGGA
>CAYQFP010000139.1:724-3920 GCA_964416865.1 uncultured Methanotrichaceae archaeon | reverse complement strand
AGTCAAAAAGCGCACCCCGCAGCAAGCTGCGGGGCATGTTCGCGCCGGTCATCAGCTAGTCAAAATCTAACAAGTTCATCTGCTTGTAGCCTTCCTTCTCTTCGGAGGTTCCTTGTGTCTCTCTCTAAGGAGCTTTCTTCTATATTTGACACAGAACACCATGTGATACCGAATCTTGTATACGCAGTGACTCGCCTTTCTCAGCTCGATCATCCATACACAATACGCAACAATCCTTAAGTCGGTATCTTGACCATCCCAACCGCAGCAAGCTGCGGGGTATTCATTTTAAAAAAAAAATTGAGCAGGGGTCACTTTTCCAAGCGTCCCCTGATCGATTCCACCTGCGAATCCATCTTTCCGGTGGAATAGAGATATGCAACGCCGCCTATTACGAAGATTAGGAGCAAGACCGCCACGATCCACCACTCGGAGGTCTTCTCTTCTACGGTCAAGGTCCTCTGGACGCCATCGACCTCCACCGTGTAGACTCCAACCACATCTGGCACGACGTACTCGAAGATCGCGCTCTCGCTCTCGCCGGGCCCGACGGTGACGTCCTTCGTCTCCACCGTAACCCCGTTGACCTTCAGATCAACTGGCCTGATATCGTCGACCGTGCCAACGTTCTCCAGGTTCGCCTTGATCTTGATCTCCTTGCCGGCCTTCGCGGTCTCGTCCATCTCCAGGCTGGCCAGACTGATGGAAGTGAGCACCACGATCTCTTTGGTGTTCTCCTCGTAGCCTTCTTTCCTGGCCTTGATGGTGTGCCTGCCTACGGCATCGGATGAATAGGAGATTGTACCCTGGCCGTCACACAGACCCACCTTCACCTCGCCGAAGAAGACCTCCGCGCCTGCTACCGGTCTCTTATCCAGCCCGATTGTGATCTTGGTCACAAACTCTTCGCCCTTCATCACCTCAGGAGGCACGCTGATGGCCAATACCCGCTCCTCTTTGATCTCTCTCACCACGATGATGTCCTTGGCATCGGTATAGTCCGATTTCTTGGCCTCGATCTCGAAGCTGCCCGCGATATTGGGCAGATAGATGGCCATGCCGTCTCCGTCTGTCGTACTTACCTCTTCACCGTCCACCGTGATGTGGACACCGCTTACAGACTCTCCTTTCGAGGTGACCTCTATGCGGACGGCGCCGCCTACGACCGCCTCAGGGATCCTGAGCGTCAGAGGTTTGAGCGATTCTTCTCTGACCTCGACTACCGGAACGACCAGCCTTCTCTTGTCGCCGACCTTGAACTTCAGGTTCTCCATGACGCTTATCGTCTTGCCCCGCCCAAGGCTGAAAGAGCCGTCGTTCTCCATGGTTATTCCGCCGTCGGAAACGCTGTCGATATTCATCTTGCCGTAGCTCTCGCCTTCCTGCACGTCCGCCGGGTCGTCAGATATCTGGAAGATACCTTCCACGGTGGCCAGATCCTCTTCTCTGCCTCGGAAGACGCTCTGAATGTGGACCGCGATGATGGGTACGTCTTCGCCGCCGATCGATTCCTCGTAGACGAAGGTTGAGTCCTTGACCGATCTTCCTGGTTCTACGACCTTGTTGCCCACCTCGTCGCCATCCTTGGTAATGGCCAGGAAGATCTTGTTACCATCCAGGTCGACCTCTTTTATCCTGAGCTCGTACCCCTCCTCCAGCGGGAACGTGGCACCGCTCCGTACGGTGTAAGATTCATCATCGTCGATGAGCACCTTTCGCAGCTCTTCCTCACTTATGACGCTGAAATCGCCTGTGAACTCGGTATCGTCGTTGTATCCGGCGAAGTACTTCTCAGCCAGGAAGCCTATGACATCGTAGTCTCCCCAACGGGAATATTCGAAGCTTACAGACTTAGGCTCGGTCTCGTATACCAGGTCGCCATCGTCTATCTTGGCGCCCGAGAACCTGGCGGTGAGCGTCTCGGTACCCACGTCATCATCGATGTCGTAGTAGAAGCCCTCGAAGTTGTATGGGGTCCAGGTAAACCTGCCGTCCTCGTCCGGGTCTACCATTGTGCCTCTAATCTCGTAGCTTCCGGTTCTCTTCACCACGGGCGCGAACCGGAGGGTGTTGTTATCCGCGACCAGGAAGCTGACGTCACCCATGATGGGGACCTTCTTGCCCTTCCGAAGGGTGATGGAGTTATCGTTCACCATGATGATCCGCTTGCCAGATACCGAGTTGATCTTCATATCACCATACTTGTCACCGGACTCGATGGAAGTATGAGTATCGGAGATCTGGAATAATCCATCTATGGTCACCAGGCTGGTTTCTGCTCCGGAGAATACGTTCGATATGTGGGCCATGACCAGAGGCAGGTCCTCTCCGCTGAGATCGACCTCGTATTTGTAAGTAGAATCATCGATGTCACCTGGAGTTATCACTCTGCTATCGACCTCGTCACCGTCCTGGGCCAGGGAAAACCAGACCTTGTTGCCGTCCAGGTCAATCTCCTTGATCCTGAGCTCGTAGCCTTCTTCCAGTGGGAGGACAGACCCGGTGGTCACCGTGTATTCGTCATCGCTATCGATCAGAACCTCTCGCAGCTCTTCTTCGTCGAGAAGGCTGATCTCGTCGTCCGCCACCGTCGTGCCCATATAGCCTGCGAAGAACTTCTCGGCCATGAACCCTATGACCTGATATTCGCCCCAGTCACCGAACTCGAACTCGATATCGTCTGCGTTCGTCTCGTATTCCAGGCCTCCTTCGTCGATGGATCTATCGTATTCGTCGCCGGATTTTTGCAGGTGAACCGTGATAGTCTCGGTTCCAATGCCTTCGTCCAGGTCATAGAAGAAACCCGAGAAGGTTTTGGGCGTCCAGGTGTAAGTGTCCGGGTTTTTGCCCTCACGCCAGATCCTATCGGTCTCCGAGAGCTCTGCTTCTTCCTCCACTTCCCCCTCATCTAAGGGAAGTTCTGACGCGATCTCTCCGAGGTCACCCGCTCCAGCATCACCTGTATCGGCTCTGGAAGTGTCGGCGTCACCCGTATCGTTTCCTGTGGCGTCGACGTCAACTATATCGGCTCCGGAAGCATCGGCGCCAACCGTATCGGCTCCAGAAGCGTCGGCGTCACCTATATCGGCTCCGGAAGCATCGGCATCACCCATATCGTCCCCGGAAGCATCGGCATCACCTATATCGTCCCCGGAAGCATCGGCATCACCTATATCGTCCCCGGAAGCATCGGCAT
>CAYQFP010000139.1:0-624 GCA_964416865.1 uncultured Methanotrichaceae archaeon | reverse complement strand
CACCCATATCGGCTCCGGAAGCGTCGGCATCACCTATATCGGCTCCGGAAGCGTCGGCGTCACCTGTTTCATCACCAGAACTATCGTCTGATGGTGGCGCATCAGTTGGTGGCGCATCTGATGGTGGCGCATCTCCCACGAGATCCTCTGCCAATCCAGCCAGCGGCAAGATCACCGCCATTGTAATCAGAAGCAGACAGATCGGTCTTCCCATCCTAAAGTAGCTCATGGCACTCCTCCAAACTTATAGCAAATTTAATTATTAGCACTATATATGATTTATGTATATCATTAAGTCTCATATACAACGGCCATTTTACCAATAGCTCTAACCTGCTTTGAGTTAAGCGTTTCGTCAAAATTATATAAGGCAAACGGGATGATATGCCACCTGCGCCTTATTTATGTACTACATGACTTTCGGGTATATAGATTATAGCGACATATTAAATCAGACAAGCTTGAAATTGTACTGCACCTAATTGTAACTACTCAGTTCTGAGGGAGCTAAACACATACAATCTCCTTATTTCAACCGCTAATGAACGCTAATGAACGCTAATATTTCTTTTTAATTCGCGTTCATTCGCGTTCATTCGCGTTCATTCGCGTTCATTCGCGTTC
>CAYQFP010000138.1:0-3939 GCA_964416865.1 uncultured Methanotrichaceae archaeon | reverse complement strand
ACTTTCCACTCTTCACGATTATCCTATCGCCGTCGTGGGCATCCGATACGACATCTTGAATGTTTTTGTTATAACCCGGCGAGACTATATACGTAGACGCGTCGGCATCGAGCAATATAAACGCGGCAACGACTGCCGCTATGGAAATTAATTTTATGATGTCAACGTGTAACTTCCCCATGGATACCGCTCCGCCCGATCGATCGATCGATCCCGAATGGTGATACACACCAAAACTATTAAGTATTTCGGACGTCAACTTTGATGTCAAATGGTGGATGAGGGCTTCTACGAACCGTATCTGTCTCCCAGCTCGTTCCCAGAGGTCCAATCTGAAGCGTCCTCGAACATATCGTCGGAGATGGCGCCAAAGCTGACCGGAGAGGAGGCGCACTTGCCCCTCGAGTCGACGATCGATTTTATCAGTTTCAGTCTGGCCAAGTACCCATTCCTCAGCGACATATTCTATATAATTATAATCATCCTCTGCACCATATTTGCCGTCCGTCTCGTGAACAGGATATTCACCGTCCACGTCCCAGAGATCGTCAAGTCGAACAAGATCGACTTCGATGCGAGTAAGGAGGAGACGATCCGGAACATGGTTCAGAGGCTCCTCGTCATTACCATCTACATAATCGGCCTGATTCTGATTATATTGCAGATAGAATATCTGAACAACATCACGGTTACGCTCTTGGCCGGTGCGGGGGTTGCCACCATTGCCCTGAGTTTTGCGGCTCAAGGCTCCCTTGCCAACATAATATCCGGCGTCTTCATGACGATCTTTCAGCCCTTTCGGGTGGGAGATTATGTGGACTTCAACGGCAACTACAGTCAGGTGGTGGACATAACCCTGAGGCACACCATGTTGTGCACCTGGGACGGCCGCAGGATCGTCGTTCCCAACAACCTCATGGACAGCCAGTATGTGATCAATTGGACGATATCCGACCCCGAGATAACCTGGACCGTCGACGTCGGGATCGCCTACACCGCCGATATAAACGAGGCCCGCAAGATTATGACGGACACGGCCATGAGGCACCCCCTGGTCATGAAGAACCGAGAGATCTTGGTCAGGGTCACCGAACTCGGGGACTTCGCCGTGAACATGCGCCTCTACGTGCACATGCCCCACAGGGATGTGGCCTTCACTTCGGGTTGCGAGATGCTGGAGTCGATAAAGAATAAGTTCGACGAAGCAGGTATCGAGATACCCTACCCGTATCGCAACCTTGTAATCCACGGGCAGGGGTCGGATGCCTCGGCACAGGAGTCCTGCCCGGGCGAAGCCTCCTGAAGCTTACGTCCAGGCCCAGCTCATCCAGAGGAACTTCGCCCCTCCCTTCCCACCGCCTGGTGAGAGGTTCCACAATGGCAAATAGTTCCACGTAGCGAGTCTTCTATATTTTCATCCTTCTCGAAGTCTCTCCAGACGCTCTTTGATCCTTGCCCAGTGCGACCCCACCCAGTAGAGCTTGCCGCAGCTCTCGCACCTCCATAGAGGCTCGTCCTCCGCCAGGTCGGTCATCTCCCGAAGAGAGCCGTTGCAGATCGTGCATCTTTTCGGCCTCATCTCCAGATCGATGCACAGCAAGATCATCTCCCTGAGCTGGTCATCCAGATCGGAGGATGCCACGAGGATGCAGTCAATTCCATCTCTTCTGCACCTCTTGGCCAGGTCCCGGTCCCTGGTGATCAGGGTCCGCTCTTCCTCTTTGGCGATTTTCATCAGGTCGCGGTCGTCGGCATCCCGGGGTGGGTTTGATACGTCGTGGCCCGCCATCCGGAGCCATCTGGCCAACTTGATCAACATGTGGTCTGCGAGAAGGCATCTATCTAACATTCCTCTAGATTAGAACGGCCGCAACTATTTATCGATTGAGCTTCGCACTTTCGGTCATGAAGAAGGCGATGAGCAACGTGGACGTGGCCGCCCTTGTGGCCGAGTTCCGAGAACGGTTGGTGGGCGGTTTCGTGGGCAAGGCCTACCAGCAGTCGCCGGAGGCCGTGGTGATCACCATCCAGTCTGCGGGCCGGGGAAAGGCCGACCTCCTTTTGGAGGCAGGTCGCCGGGTTCATCTCACCAAAAAGCCCAGGAAGGTCTCCAAGATGCCGCCCCAGTTTCCCACCCTGCTGAGGAAGCGCATCTCAGGGGGACTGATCGTGGAGGTCAACCAGCACGAGTTCGACAGGGTAATTGAGATCGTGGTGGAAAAGGGTGGCGAGCGGTACCTGCTCATAGCCGAGCTATTTCCCAAGGGGAACGTGGTTCTCCTGGACGGGTCGGGAAAGATCATTCTGCCCCTGAGACCCATGGTCTTCCGGGGGAGGAGCATCCTCGCAGGGGAGGAGTACCTCTACCACGAGGGTCAGACCGATCCCCGGACCATATCGAAGGAGGATCTAAGAGAGCTCTTGGCCCGTTCCGATTCGAACCTGGTGCGAGCCCTGGTACGAGGAATGAACATGGGCGGGGTCTACGGCGAGGAGGTCTGTCTCCGGGCCGGTATCGATAAGGGCAAGCCTGCCGCGTCTCTCGATGAGGAGGAGGTCGATGCGGTTCATGGAGCGCTGCAGGAGGTCTTCCGCCTGGAGTCGCTGGAGCCCCATCTGGTATACGAAGACGAAGACGAAGACGAAAAAAGTCTGCCGACAGACGTGGTTCCGGCGCCGCTTCTGGTCTACGAGGGGCAGGAGCGGAAGGGATTCGAGTACTTCAGCGAGGCTCTGGACGAGTACTTCGTGGAGAAAGATCCCGGTCCCAAGCCCAAGACGGCTCTGGAGCGGAGGCAGGATATGCAGGAGGGGGCGATCAAAGAGTTCCTTGCCAAGGAAGAGGAATACGCCCGCACCGGCGAGCTGATCTACGAGAGGTACGGGGAGATCGAGTCCGTCCTGAACGCGATATCCGGTGCCCTTGAGAAGGGGTTTACCTACTCGGAGATCTGGGCAAGGATCAAGACGTCCGGGCTGCCTGTGGCGGAGAAGATACTCTCCATCGATTACAAGGGCGAGGTGGTCCTCCGCCTGGACGGCCATGAGCAGGAACCAGGGCCAGAGCCGGAGCGAGAACTGAAGCTGAACGCCGGGCTGTCCGTTCCCCAGAACGCCCAACGCTACTACGACAGGGCCAAAGAGATGGCCAGAAAGGAGGAAGGTGCCCAAAGGGCGCTGGAGCAGACGATAAAGCTGATCGAGAAGAAGACCGCGCCCAAACCCAAGACCAGGCGCACGATCAAGCGCAGAAAGCCCCGTTGGTACGAGAGGTTCCGGTGGTTCCGCTCCTCGGACGACTTCCTGGTCATAGGCGGCAGGGATGCCAGCACCAACGAGGAGATCTACGCCAAGTACCTGGAAAAGCGGGATCTGGCGCTCCACACAGACGCCCCCGGCGCGCCTTTGACTGTCATCAAGACCGAGGGCAAGGATGTTCCTGAGACCACCATAGAGGAGGCGGCGCGGTTCGCGGTCAGCTACTCCAGCGTCTGGAAGGCGGGTCTCTTCGAGGGAGATTGCTACCTGGTCAAGGCTGACCAGGTCACCAAGACGCCCGAGTCTGGTGAATTCCTCAAGAAAGGCGCCTTCGTGATCCGGGGCGAGCGACGCTACTTCCGGAACGTGCCGGTGGGCGTGGCCGTGGGAATCGCCGGGAATATGTTGATCGGGGGACCTTCCTCGGCGGTGGCGCCCAAAGCGAAGCCGGTGGTAGAGATCGAGCCTGGGGAGTACAACCCCGACGATCTGGCCAAGCGGATCTACCGGATCTTCGCCGGGAAAGAGGATGACCGGCGGTTCCTCAAGTCGGTGGCATCGACCGAGCAGATCGTGAGGTTCCTGCCGCCGGGGGGGTCGAGGGTGAAGGGGTCATCATTAGTGACCGGTTAAGCCCTCCATTAGATCATTGGGGTAAATCTCTCACGCGAAGACGCGAAG
>CAYQFP010000137.1:0-3955 GCA_964416865.1 uncultured Methanotrichaceae archaeon | reverse complement strand
GGGATTCACAACGCCGTAAGCGCCTGGTCTTGGCTGCGGGAGAAGGACGCCCTGGTCAGGATATGCTGTGACTCGGCATCTGCCGCCCTCCAGATCCTGTCCGGTGGAGACTTCGTCCTCTACGGCCCCATCGAGAACGCCGGCACGGTATTCCCCGTGGCCGCCATGACCGAGATTTTGGTATCCGAGGCGGTCGAGGACCTGGAGATTCTGCCCGCTGCCGGTCATCCGGTCCAGAAGCTGGTCTGAGTTTGGTCTGATTTATATAACCAGTCGCCCAAGGAAACATATGCACCTCACCAGAGAGGAAGAGCTGATCTATCAGGGCGAGTGTGGGGACACAAAGAGGAGGTCGATGGAGATCCTGGTCGCCCTGGGGGATATCTACGGAGCAGACCGGCTCATCCCCGTGGCCAGCACCCAGATAGCAGGGGTATCTTACAAGACCCTCGGCGAGGCCGGACTGGAGTGGATATCCGACCTCCGTGGGAAAGTGGTGGTTCCCAGCATCCTCAACCCGGCTGGCATGGACCTTTGCCGCTGGCAGGAGATGAAGATCGAAGAGGAGTTCGCCCGCCACCAGCTGGAAGTCATCGAGGCCTACCGGCGCCTGGGCATATCGCCAGACTGCACCTGCACCCCCTACAACCTCCGACCGGACGCGGCACGTCCAGGTGAAAACCTGGCCTGGAGCGAATCGTCGGCGGTATCCTTTGCTAACTCGGTGATAGGTGCGAGGACGAACCGGGAAGGCGGGCCTTCTGCCCTGGCCGCGGCCCTGGTGGGAAAGACGCCGAGGTACGGTTACCATCTGGACGAGAATAGGGTCCCCACTCACAGGGTAAAGGTGGAGGCCCACCTGGAAGGCTCCGATTACGGTGCTCTTGGGTATATGGTGGGCAAGGTCGTGGGGGGCGGCGTTCCTCGTTTCGTCTTCCGCCTGCGGCCGACGCGCGATGAACTGAAATCTCTGGGCGCGGCCCTGGCCGCCAGCGGATCGGTAGCCCTCTACTATTTCGACGAGAACGCGCCGCCTGCTCAAGACGAGATCGAAGAGCTCATCGTGAGCCAGGCAGACATCAAAGAGGTCTACGAGAAGAACTCAGCCGATGAAGACGTGGACATCGTGGCCATCGGCTGTCCTCACTGCTCCCAGAAAGAGCTGGAACGGCTGGCAGACCTGCTGGCCGGCAAGAAGGTCCATCGAGAGTTCTGGATCTGCACGGCACGTGGAATCGCAGAAAAGTGTCCCCGGTTGGTTGAGAAGATCGAAGGGAGCGGGGCCAGGATATTCTGCGACTCTTGTATGGTGGTCTCGCCTGCCAGCGAACTGCACCGGAAGATGATGGTAAACTCCGGAAAGGCCCTGGCCTACATACCTGGGATGTGCAAGATCGAGGCGGCCTTCGGCACCCTGGAAGACTGCGTCCGTGTGGCTGCGGAGAGGGTCTGAATGGAGATCAGATGTCACCGCGTATCGGGCGGGCGGTCCGCCGGAAAAGCCCTGGTCACCAGGGAGCCTATATCGTTTTTGGGAACCGTGGACCCCGATACGGGGGTGGTGGTGGACCCTGGCCATGAACTATATGGTCGATCCATCGGCGGCAAGGTGCTGATATTTCCAGAAGGAAAAGGATCGACCGTAGGATCCTACGTGATCTATCAGCTCAAGAAACGGGGCGCAGCCCCTGCTGCCATGATCAACCTCCAGTCGGAGCCCATCGTGGCGGTGGGAGCCATAATTAGCGGCATACCCCTGGTAGATAGGGTACCAGAAGATCTTCTCACCATAGAGGACGGAACCAAGGTGATGGTGGACGCGGACGAAGAAGTCGTGAGAATCTAAGTGCCCTCTACTTGACCGTCAGTCGCTCTTTTTCTCCGCCGCCGCCATCTCGTAGGCAGTTATGGCGTCAGTCCTGGTTACGATCCCTATGAGCTTGTTTGGGTCCTCTCTCTCCACCACCGGCAGCCTTCCTACGTTGTTCTCGTAGAGGCGGTCCATGATCATCTTCATGTCTTCGTCGGGATAGGCAACGATGACATCTTTCATCGCCACGTCACCCACCAGGATCTCGCCCTGCATATCGTCGGGTACCTCGCGAACGTCGTCGAAGGTGATAATTCCTTTCAGCTCACCATCCCCAACTACAGGAAACCCTTTACAGTTGTACCGGATTATCTTGACCCCCACCTCGTTAAGGGTCATCTTCGGGCTCACCGTTACCACATCTCTCACCATAGTGTCTCTGACCAGGACCCTGTTCAACACCGCCTCGCTCACGTCCAGCTTAACCCCTTTCTTTCTCAGTTTCAGGGTGTACATGGAAGAGCCTCTCAGGATGACACGGGCCAGCCCATAACTGGTTGCACAAGAGATCATCATGGGAAGAAGCATCCTGTAGTCGGTGGCCATCTCCGGGATCATCACGATGCAGGTCAGAGGCGCTCCTGCCGCTCCTGCGAAGAGAGCTCCTGCACCCAACAGGGCATAAGTGGCGACGTGAGGTCCTGTTTGGGGAAATACCTGGCCGAATATCAGACCCATGGCCGCACCCATCATGGTGCCCAAGTAGAGGGTGGGACCGATGGCGCCGCCGCACCCTCCAGATCCCAGGGTGGAGGCGGTGGCCAGGGCCTTCACCAGAGCGAGGACGATCAGCAGAAGGATGATCCCTGTGCATTCAGAAGCCGCTGCGCTCGATACCTGTTCCAGCACCCGGCCTATCCCGTCGTATCCAATGCCCATTATCCCGTAGTCCAGCAGATATAGACCGGCCACACCGGATACCAGCCCGCCCAGGCCTGGTATCAGCCACTTATTCAGAGGGATGTGATCGAAGATACTCTCTGTGGCGTAGAGCAGTCCCACCCAAAGGCTGCTCACAACGCCGAAGACCAGGCCCAAGAAGAAGCATAACCAGAGCTCGGCCAGGGTCAGGCCCAGCGGCGGGATCGCGAAGGCCGGGTTCTGCCCAAGGAAAGAGCTGGCGACAGCCGCGCCCATCACCGCAGAGATGAGGATGGGAACAGAGTCCACTATCCTGAATCGCCTGATAATCACCTCCATCCCCAGGACGGCGCTTCCCAGGGGAGCATTGAAGGTCCCTGCGAGACCCGCTACCAGGCCGCAGATGGTCAGGATCTGGACGTCGTTGACGGTGAGCCTCAGACTCTGGCCGACCAGCGAGCCGAAAGAGGCTCCTATCTGAGCGATAGGAGAGTCCCGGCCTGCGCTCCCCCCGCTCCCTATGGTCACCGCCGAGGCAAATAGGATGAGCAGGCCAGTCCTTTTTCTGATCCGGCCGCCCTCGGTGTGTAGCGCTTCCATCACCACCGGGATCCCGTCGCCCTTAGTCTCCGGTGCCAGACGGAATATCATTATGCCGGCGACCAGCCCTCCCAGGACGGGGAGCAGCACCAGACCTTTGTCACCGGGAAGGGCGGTGAGGACGGGACCAAAGAATAAGTGATGGAAAAGATCGATCAGCTTCCTGAATATCACGGCCACCAGACCGCCTGCTACACCCACAGAGATGGCCAAGATGTCCAGCACCAGCCATCTGTTCTCGTCCAGCCGACCGAATAACCAAGCCCTCACGGTATCACTCCTGGTAACGAGAGCGAAATATAAAGAGGTTCGGTCGCCTAACGGTGATCGGTATCCTTTTATGATCGCGCTGCAACCCATGCCTGGGTTGATACATGTTCAAGATCGGTTTTGTTATGCTTGGAAACGTGGCATCATCGCTGGTGGCCGACCTGGCGCTGGACGAGATCGCCGAGAGGACTGACATAGAGACGAAGACCTTGGGTTTCGGGGCCAAGATGACCACGAAGGAGGCGGAAAGGTCGGCGGAGCTGAAAGAATGGGATCCTCAGATGGTGGTAATAGTAGGACCTAACGCCGCCACCCCAGGCCCCATCGCCGCCAGAAAGCTGTACAAGGACGTAG
>CAYQFP010000136.1:0-3963 GCA_964416865.1 uncultured Methanotrichaceae archaeon | reverse complement strand
CTCGATTGAAGATGCTTCTGCCTAAAACCGTCCTCGGCATCGTATTTCTGAAAAAACATCAACCTTTTGAAGAGGCACTACCCACCAGGAACATGAATATGCCCACGGCTGCCAGCACGAAGAGCCGGATATTTCCTATGGCTCCGCGCCCGACGTGAAACACTTCAGGCCGTACCTACCTTCGCCACCTCGTCGAGGCCGAGCTCTTTTATGGCCGTCTCCCTCATCTTGTACTTCTGGATCTTGCCGGTGACGGTCATGGGAAACTCGTCGACGAACTTTATGTATCTGGGTATCTTGAAGTGGGCGATCCTGTCCTTGCAAAAGAGTTTCACCTCTTCGGGGGTGAGGGTTCGGCCCTTCTTCGGCTTTATCCAGGCCATAAGCTCCTCGCCGAACTTGGCATCGGGAACGCCGATAACCTGGACGTCGCTGATCTCCGGGTGGGTGTAGAGGAACTCCTCGATCTCCCTCGGGTAGATGTTCTCGCCGCCCCTTATCACCATATCTTTGAGCCTGCCCGTGATCTTGCAGTAGTCCTCATCGTCCAGGACCCCAAGGTCGCCGGTGTGGAGCCACCCCGCCTTGTCGATGGCCTTGTTGGTGGCCTCGGGGTTGTTGTAGTAGCACCGCATGATGGAGTACCCCCGGGCGCATATCTCCCCGATCTCGCCCCGGGGGACGATCTTTCCGGTATTGGGATCCACGATCTTGACCTCGGTGTAGGGCATGGGCTTTCCGACGGTGGAGACCCTATGCTCCAGGGAGTCGTGGGTCAGGGACATGGTGATGCCGGGGGAGGCTTCGGTCTGGCCGTAGGTTATGACCACCTCCTTCATGTTCATGAGGGTACTCACCTTCTTCATGAACTCTATCGGGCAGGGCGATCCCGCCATGATGCCGGTCCGGAGGCTCGATAGGTCGAACTTCTCGAAGTCGGGGTGCTCAAGCTCCGCGACGAACATGGTGGGAACGCCGTGTAGCGCCGTGCACTTCTCCTTTTCGACTGCCGAAAGGGCGGACACTGGGTCGAAGTACTCGGCCGGGAGGACCATCGTCGCGCCGTGGGTCATGCAGGCCATGTTGGAGAGGATCATGCCGAAGCAGTGGTAGAGGGGAACAGGGATGCAGAGCCGGTCTTCGTCGGTGAACTTCATGCACTCACCGATGAAGTAGCCGTTGTTGAGGATGTTGTGATGGCTGAGGACGACTGCCTTGGGAACGCCGGTGGTCCCAGAGGTGTACTGGATGTTGATGGGGTCGTCGAAGTCCAGCGCCTCTTGCGGCTCCCGCAAAACGTCGTCGTGGACCTTGTCTCCCATCTTCAAGACGTCTTCCCAAGAGTACATACACATGCCGGGCTGCTTGTCGCCTCTGATCAGGACTGCCGTCTTGAGGTAGGGTAGGTTCTCGCAGGATATCTTGCCGGGCTTGCAGGTCTCAGCCTCCGGGCAGACCTGGTAGAACATCCCGATGTAGTCGGAGGTCTTGAACCTGTCAATCAGAAAGAGCGTCTCGGTCTCAGACTGCTTGAGGGCGTACTCCAGCTCGTGGGTCCTGTAGGCCGGGTTGATGTTCACCATGATTATGCCGACCTTGGCCGTGGCGAACTGGCAGATGATCCATTCGGCGATGTTCGTCGCCCATATCGCCAATCGATCGCCCTTCTTCAGTCCCAGGCTCAAAAATCCCTTAGCTGCGCGGTTGACTTCCCTCTGTAGCTCGCGGTAGGTGTATCGTAACCCCTGGCGAATCGAGATGATGGCATCGTTCTCGGGGTACTTTTCCACGATCTCGTCGAACATATCTGGGATCGTCTTTCCAATGAGGGGCTTTTCGGAGCCCATGAATGCGTAGCTGTGAGATATTCTGTCCGGCATGAAAAAGGAGTCAGGTCATTATTTATATATAATCTTGTCCCGGCGGGTCTGCCGGGGTGATTCGGGTTTTCAATCGGCATCGTCTTTTGGATGCGGGCCAAGATTCCAGGGTCCTGCATAATCCCGGCGCTCGGATGGAGTTTCGGTGGGGGCACGACTTTTCAGCCATGGATAGTGCCATGACTGGAGTTCGCCGTAACCACTTTCTTTTGCCCTGGGGGTCCTTCAACTTTAGAGAATCGTGTGGTTTGTCCCATATCAAAGATCTGGGACTGCTTCAGCAGAGCTGAAGCATGATGGAGTTGTGTGAAAGTCATTAGAGTACCGTTCAAAAACATTGGGCAGAAGTCTATGGTACAAAAAAGTTTGTCAAATTGAGATGTATTATGATCATCGGAGATCACCACAGAGCTCGTTTATCCTAAGGTTAATATTTTTTTGGATGAATGTGGCCTGCTCCCAACATCACTAGAAAAGTGGTTTCTAAAGAAAATTGAGTCTGTTGATATGTGGACAGATTTATAACGAAGGAGATCATATGGGTGATATGCGTAGTAATTATGGATACTACAGTAAGGTTGAATAACACAATTGATAATAGTGGTGAAAAATGGAGGGTGACAAAATGAGGAGATTGATCCGCTTACTGGTTGTGCTGACGTGCATGTCGCTAGCGGTTATACCTTCAACGGCATCTGATTGCACATTAAAGATATTTGGTAACGCAAACATGGATGACACAATAGACGAGGATGATCTTGCCTACTTGGAGGGAATTCTCGAAGGGAAAAACGATCCCACTGAGCTGGCAGATGCCAATTACGATGACCATATCGACAGAGATGATATTACCCATATAGAGCAAATCATACGTGGAGAGGAAAAGCAGCTTACAATTGTCGATTCTGCTAACAGGACAGTGACCGTGAAAAAGCCAGTAGAATCAATAGTTGTCCTTACCTATCCTGTTATCGAAGCCATAAAAATAGTTAAAGCCGAAGGGAAAGTAACGGGGGTTTCAAAAGATATAAAAGAAAGGATAAACTTCTTTCCAAAATTAAGCGATTTATCCTCCGTTGGAGTGGCTTCCGGTCCAGACATAGAAGCGATCATTGACCTAAATCCAGATGTAATTTGTACTGGTAGGTTATTAGGAGTCTCAGATGGACTCGAAGATATGCCCTCAGATACAATTGCAATCATTCGCTGGGACATGGGAAGACTGGAGATGATGACAAATAACATAAAAAAGCTCGGATACATCCTCGACAAGGAGGAAGATGCTGAACAGTTCTGTTATTTCTACCAAGAATATGTCGATGAAATGATCGAGGAACGCATAGACGAAATTTCAGATGATAATAAGCAAACGGTGTTCATCGAGCATCCCCTAGATTACAAAACATTCGTCAGAGGTTCTGGTGGTCATGAAGTATGTGTAGCAGCAGGTGGCATAAATATCGCATCAGATTTTCCACATATATCATCAAAACCAGTCGTTAAAGCGAATCCTGAATGGCTAATAGAGCAGAATCCTGATGTTATAGTTAAAACCGTGTTATGCAAGCCAGGCGTCTGTGGATACGATGCAGATGATCATGAAAAAATGAAAGATTTAAGAGAGACTATCATGGACCGCGATGGATGGGATAACATTACAGCTGTGAAAAACAATCAGGTATATCTCATCGATTTCGATCTCGTAGGCAGTACAGCCAACTTCGTTGGTGCTACCTATATGGCAAAATGGCTTTATCCAGATTTATTTGAGGACCTCGACCCAGAGGCGATCCACCAGGAATATCTGATGAGGTTCCAGCGGTTGGATTATGATCCTGCTGAACATGGTGCGTTCGCATATCCGAGTTAAACAGAAAAGGTGTGATGTAAATGAATTCAGGACTTGATCGTGAGAGCTTTGCAGTGGATCCGATCGGCTATGTTGAATCAAAATATCGCGACTTCGGTGATATTCCCCATCCCCACGGGAAAAAAGGTTGGGGTGAGGACATATCTACAATAGCGCTCGATTCCGAGCATGCCGGGGATATAGAGGGTTTGGATGGTTATTCCCATATTATAG
>CAYQFP010000135.1:0-3997 GCA_964416865.1 uncultured Methanotrichaceae archaeon | reverse complement strand
TGTTCTTTGTTATACATGTAGTGGTCCTTCACTCCAAGGAAATTTTGGATCCCATAATTATTGGCGGTTTTGGAGGGGGGTCCGGAATGGGAAGTTTATCTGTCGGCCAGGGTCCCGTTTATTCTTCAGAACCTTTTGCCCCCCAGCGCAGGCTCCTGATCACGCCGTGCAGCGTCTGGACCTCTCTGTCGGTCAGCTCGGCCCGTCCCAGGATTCGCTTCAGCATGAGCATGGTCTTCTCCAGCTTGTGCGGGTAGTACTGGGACTCCACCAGAGCCGACCTGAGGTGATCGATGAGCCGGTCCCGGCTTTCCCTGTTGGCCAGGACGATCTCGCCCTCGTCTACATGGCTCAGCTCGTAGAGGATCACCGCCGCGGCATGGGAGATGTTCATTATGGGATAATCCTGGCTGGTGGGAACGGTGACGACCATATCGCAGACCTTCAGCTCCTCCCGGCTCAGACCGTTGTCCTCCCTTCCCAGGAGCAAGGCCACCGTCCCTTCGGTCCCATGAAACTTGGTGGCCAGCTTTTTGGGGCCGAGTGCGGGAACCCGGAGGTGCTCGTCCGTCTTCAGCGCCGTTACCCCGGAGCTGCCCACCACCAGGTCGGCGCCTTTTATGGCATCCTCCAGCCTGTCGAAGATCTCTGCTTCATCCAGGAGATCATTGGCATGAGAGGCCATGGCGCACCCGAAGTCCCCCAGGATACAAGGGTTTACCAGGACCAGGTCCGAAAATCCGAAGTTCTTCATGACCCGGGCGATGGAACCCACGTTCCCCTCGTAGATGGGTTCGACCAGGACCACCTTCAGCCTCATCCCTTGGATACTCCTAGCGGCTGTAGCTGGGCCACCTTGGCGGCTATCCCTAAGTTGTGAACCACGTCCACCACCTCGTTGCTGGGTTTGTAGACCTCGGGAGCCTCCTCGGCCAGCATATTGGGATGGGTGGCCATGACTTTGATCCCCCTCTTTGCAAGAGCGGCCCTCACCTCTGCGCCGGCGTAAGTCTTCTTCGCCTTCGTGCGGCTCATCACCCTGCCGGCCCCATGACAGGCACTCCCGAAGGTCAGGTCCATGGACCCTGCCTGCCCGCAGAGAACATAAGAATAGGTCCCCATGCTCCCGGGGATGAGAACCGGCTGGCCCACATCTCTATAGGCCGCGGGAACTTCGGGCCTGCCCGGACCAAAGGCCCTGGTAGCGCCCTTCCGGTGAACATAGAGCTTCTCCCTCGACCCGTCGAGATCATGCTCCTCGATCTTGGCTACGTTGTGGGCCACGTCGTAGACCAGGTCCAGGTTCACATCGCCGAAGTACCTGCGAAAGACCTCCCTCGTCCAATGGGTGATAACCTGCCGGTTGGCCCAGGCGTAATTGGCGGCGGCAGCCATGGCTCCGAAGTAGTTATTCGCCTCAGGGGTGCCCAAGGGTGCACAGGCGAGCTGCTTATCGGGGATGTCTATCCCGTACTTGCGAACCGCCTTGTTCAGGATCTGGAGGTGATCGGTACAGATCTGGTGTCCCGCACCCCTGGACCCGCAGTGGATCATCACCGTAATCTGATCCTCGAATAGACCGAACTGCTTCGCCATGTCCGAATCGAAGATCTTGTCGACCCTCTGAATCTCAAGAAAGTGGTTCCCGCTCCCCAGGGTCCCCAGCTGGGGCCTCCCCCTCTTCCTGGCCTTCAGGCTAACCTGACCAGAGTCGGCGCCTTCCATGCTGCCCATCTCCTCGCAGTGCACCAGGTCGGCCTCGACGCCGTAACCAGCCTCTACAGCCCAATCTGCCCCCTGGGTGAAGACCGAATCCAGCTCGCTGTCGGATATCCTGAGACGTCCAGTGGCCCCCACCCCCGAGGGTATGTCGTGAAATAGGTCCTCGACTAGGTTGGTGATAAAAGGATATACATCCTCGGCCCGGAGGTCCGTTCTGAGCATCCTGACCCCGCAGTTGATGTCGAACCCCACCCCACCCGGGCTGATCACGCCGTCTTCTTCGCGGAAGGCCGCCACACCACCTATGGGAAAGCCGTAGCCCAGATGCACATCGGGCATGGCCATGGAGTATTTCGCTATCCCCGGGAGGGTGGCCACGTTTGCCACCTGGTCTATGGCACCCCCCTCTACCAATCCCAGGAGGCCCTCGGAAATGAATATCCTGCCCGGCACCCGCATGCCTTCCTGGTGGTCGATGGGCACCTCGTAGATACATTCGTCAACTCTCTTCAGCATGAAGATCACCTACACGTCCAGGACAACTTGAGCGGTCCAGAACTCGTCTCTCTCGATCTGGAACTGGTGAAGGGTAACCGCTTTCACCTCGTTCTCGAAGGCATGCCGGGCGAGGTCTATCTTCTCTCCGCCGATCCGCGCCTTCAAAGACCACGTTCCCTCGCCCTGGCTCAGGTCTACCCGGAACGAAGAGAAGACCACCGACTCCACCTCGGACAGGTAGAGAAGCTCCGACAACCAGTTGTATAAAAGCTGTTCGAGGTCTTCGGCCACCAGGTCCATTTTCCAGGTATCTCTCTCCCGAACAGAAGATGTCTCAACCATGGCGTTGAGCATGGCCAAGGCGGCGTTCTCGAACATCTCTTCAGGAGACACACCGCAAGCGCGAAACTTCACGTCGGCGGTGTGCTCCAGATACTCGTAGGGTTCCATCCTCATATATCCAGAGATGAGAGCTTATTAATAGATTGCCAGACCGCGGGAGAGACCTGCCTCTTCTGCCAGCCGGATCGCTTCGCCGTACTCCCGCAGGGTCAGAGGCCTGTAGACCTCTGGATGGCTCAGAGCCCGATAGGCAGGCCTGTACTGGGCCATCACGTTGAGGTAAGTGTTTCTGGACACCTCGTCTGCCAGGAACCCGACCACCTCGGCGGTGCCGGCGATATCGTTTGGGAGCACCAGATGGCGGACCAAAAGACCCCTGACCACCACACCGCCCTCGACCACCAGATCTCCCACCTGGCGGTGCATCTCCAAGATCGCCGCTTTCATGCGCCTAGTATAATCGGGTGCGTCCGAGTACTTCAGCGCGGCCTCGTCCGAGCCATACTTTGCGTCAGGCATATAGATATCGAATATCCCATCGAGTAGCCGGAGCGTTTCCACAGACTCGTACCCACCGCAATTGTAGACCAGGGGCACGGCGAGCCCCATCTCCCTTGCATCCACCAAGGCCTCCAGGATCTGGGGCACGAAGTGAGTAGGTGTGACGAAATTTATGTTGTGACAGCCGCCGTCCTGGAGCTGAATCATCATGGTCGCGAGCCTTCTAGCCGAGACCTCTACTCCTTCATCGAGCTGGCTGATCTCGTAGTTCTGGCAGAATATGCAGTGCATGTTGCAGCCTGTCATGAATATGGTGCCCGATCCACAGGTCCCCACCAGGGGCGGCTCTTCGCCGAAGTGGGGAGCATAGCTGGATACCCTGGCCAGACGACCTTCCCGGCAGTAGCCGTGCTCGTTTTCCCGTCGATTTACCCGGCACCGCAAAGGGCAGATCTCGCAGGATTCCAGCCATTCTATCGCCACCCGGCTTCGTTCCTGGAGGATCGCCGGGGGCATGAGGTTGTAGCTCGCCAAGAGAACACCTTTTTGAAGATATTGAACGTGATTACACCAGGGGTGATGCTAGGAACGCTCATACCCGGGGCGCTGCTCGTCATCCTGGGGATAACCTGGCTGATCACCGGAGACCCGTCCAGGATCCCCATCACCGAGTGCTCTCTCGTCCCCGACCTGAGCAACTTCCACAACATAGTACTGGCTGCGGGCATACTTCTCTACTTCGCCGGGATGGAAGTATCCGCGGTCCATGCACAGGAAGTCCGAAACCCACAACGCGACTACCCCAGGGCCATATTTATATCGACGATCATAGTGCTTCTGGTCTTCGTGCTGGGTACCGTCTCGATCGCAATCGTGGTTCCGCAGGCGGATATCATTCCTATTCCGGACCCCCTCCTAAAAATGGCAATAATTT
>CAYQFP010000134.1:0-3998 GCA_964416865.1 uncultured Methanotrichaceae archaeon | reverse complement strand
TTACCGCAGACTCAGAAGAGACTGCAAAAGAGCTTGCTGAGCTGATTAAAGAGTTTCTGATGGAACGAGGTCTGGAACTGTCAGTGGAAAAGACTCATATCACATATATAGATGACGGCTTTGACTTTTTAGGCTGGAACTTCCGTAAATACAGAGGAAAGCTTCTGACAAAGCCATCCAAGAAATCGATTGGGAATATCATCCGTAAAATCGGTGATGTGATCAAGCGAGCGAAGGCATGGAAACAGAAGGACCTCATCAACATACTGAACCCCATCATTACTGGTTGGTCGAATTATCATCGATCGGCAGTATCTAAAGAAATATTCAGCAAATTGGATCATATTGTTTGGAATATGCTTTGGAAATGGGCTAAGAGGAGGCATCCGGATATTAAATCCAGGACGTGGGTTGCTAATAGATATTGGCATTCCAAGAGAACTCGGAAATGGGTGTTCTCTACCAAGGAGAATAGATTGAAACTGTTCTCGGATACGAAGATTGTTCGGTGGGCCGGCTTGAAATTGGATAAGAACCCCTTTATCGACCAAGACTACTTTAACTTTCGGAACTGCTGCCTGATACTGAAAGGGTTATGAGAGGCTTGAGCGGTATGAGGTGAAAGTCTCACGTACCGTTCTGAGATGAGGAGGGGCGGGTAACCGCTCCCTTCTTAATCGGCGGTTAATTATTGCATGCTATATGATTTATTTTCGGCCGCCGCCTCCCACACAATATGGCGAAGAGCCGCACATAAAGTATAACTTTATGTGCACAAGTAAATGTGAGCGTAAGCGAACATTTTCTTGGCGGAACATGCAGATGACTTCTTTGAGATGCTCCATTAAGTATCAAGTCTAAGTGTGTGTCACTCGAACCCCTGCACGAAGCTCTTCACGCAGTACCTCAGGTCGGGATGATACCCGCCCTCGAGAACGGCGAAGCGCCTTCCTTCGCAGTGCTCCTCGGCGCCCTCCTTCACGAGCCGCCCGATCTTTTGATAGTCCTCTCGATAGAGCAGACCGCCCCAGTCTTCCACATAGGTGTCGAAGCCTGCCGAGACTCCCACCACATCGTACCGGAACCGGTCGAGGGCGGCGGCCACGCTGGCGAGGTAGCGCTCGCCATCCAGCTTCAGGTACTCGAACCCGATGTCGATGGCGCCGATGTTGACGATGTTGACGTCCTCGTTCCACCGGAATATGTTCACCGTCCCGTCCCCGAAGTGCAGGTCGATATCGATTATGAGGACTTTTTTTACCCGGTCGCTTATATTCCCAACGGCGATTCCCATGTTGTTGAAAAAGCACATCCCCCAGCTGTGATCTCTCGATGCGTGGTGACCTGGCGGCCGGATGAGGGCGAACGCGGGCTCGCCCTCCAGCGCCAGCTCCGCGGCCAGGACGGCCCCGCCGGCGGAGAGGCTTGCAGGCTCGAAGATGCCCCTGGCCTTCACCCTCTCGATATGCTCTTTTCCGTGGATCCGTGAGATGTCCTCGATGTTGGCCTGCCCTGGATCCACGAACTCGTAGCCTCTCAGCTCCCGGGCGGGCAACCTCACCCTGTCGGCGATCTCCACCGGGTTCGTGTTGTACCTCTCCTCGAGC
This sequence comes from uncultured Methanotrichaceae archaeon, assembly GCA_964416865.1. Lineage (GTDB taxonomy): Archaea > Halobacteriota > Methanosarcinia > Methanotrichales > Methanotrichaceae > UBA204. The sequence goes on along the minus strand of CAYQFP010000134.1, from coordinate 2,391 downwards.
CTTTTGGTGTATACGATCTTCATTACCATCCCGCCATATCTGGGTACTCTATCCGATCTATCCAGGTGAGGGGCGGTACTATTACTTTTTATCTCCCCCGCCGACGCATCCATCGGTCGGCGAGCTCTCGGCGTTGGACAAGACCGAGTCCGTACATGGGCCGACGAGAACGCGAAGAATGTCGGAGGTATGCAAGGCCTTCCAAACAAGACCAGGCCACCATCTCACTGAAACGGGAATGCTGGCCCCCGTCTACGCGCTGAATTCTGAGCAACTGGATCGCCGTTATCGTTTTATCGTCAGCATAATCTCGTCCTGCATTATGCGGTACCCGCCATCAACCTTGTGTCGCTCATCGAAGTACCTTTCGATCTTCTCCTTACGACTTCTATATTTCTTATCGAGAAGCAGAAACAGCCCCAGGTCAACCATGTCCTCTATTGTTTCGGTGAAGATCTCATTGACGAAATATCTGACTTGAACGGACTGATAACCGTAGGTCATGGTGAGATTTCGCCAGAGCTCAATAACGGGTACATCATATTTGGAAAAACTTCTGAAGAATTCTGCCACCCCCCCAACAGGGGATTGAAGAACGATGGCGATTATCCCATGGGCGGCCAGATGAGCATACATTTTCGCTATCATCTTGAGCCAATCACACGCTGGGACATAGTAGAGAACGTGAGAGCAGAGGATGAAGTCAAATAGGTCAGATCCCAGATCGGCGTCTTCCCATCGGGCGTCATTAACACAGAACTTGGGATGCCTTCTCTGGAATAACTCTGCTTGCCTCTTGTTGGGCTCAACAATTTTGGTTTCGGCGAAAAACTGAGATACACTAATCGTGAGGTTGCCAGTTCCTGCACCTATATCTAAAAATTTTTTGGAGTTTCTAAGCTCGGATATGACCTCACCTATATGAACCAGTTCTATGCTCTTTTCTTGAGAGCATTCCGAAAAGAGCTTTAGTTGTCTTTGGTATTCGGCCTCTTCTTCCATGTCCACATGACAGGATTCAATACCCAGTTGCAGATCCGCCCCTGCCATGTTCATCACCATAAATTCCCAAAGTTCTCCTCATTCAAATACTCTCCTATAATTTCGCCAACTCCGATTTCTGTAGAAAATGTGGCTCGTTGAAATATGAAGACAAAAACGGGTGCCGCAGGGTAGCCATCGAGTCGTCGTACTCCGGGCGCCTGGACTAGCGAGGATGGGTCTTGGCCGACTTGCGGGAAAAGCACCCGATCTGTGCTCGATCTCCTCAAAGACTGCCAAAGGCTCCGAGACCCGAGGCGGGCCCAATTAGAAATATGACTGCGCCGCCGCACCCAACGCGTCGGGCAAGGTGATCCTCAGGGTCCGAATGGACACGACTATGAAGGGCTCAGGCTTGGACCTTTGTGCCATACTTCTTGGCGGCGTTGAGGAAGGTCATACCCACGACCCGGCCTTTTTCGTACCTGATTATGACGTCGTCATCGGTGAGTTCCGAGTCATCGGCACGGCTCGGTTTCTTGAAGTTCACGTATAACACGTCGGCCTCTTCATCATAATCGACCCAAACCTTCTTGTGAGGGATGCCTAGCAGATGTGGCACCATAGCCGATATTTTCTCTACCTCTGCCGCTCCCATATCTTCGGTCTCCTATCAAGTTGCGTTTTCCTTTTAGTCAGAAACGACGTGATCACAAAGCCGTCTTCTCCGCTCACTTCTTTATAAACTACTACGAGATATTTATCGGATTGTGCCTCTCTCATCGCCAGAAACTCGCCCGTCCTCCTCGTCCTCTTCGTAGTTCCCAAAAATCTCGGCCAACTTCAGGGAGAGGAGATAACTCACCGGCCCCCCTGGTGGCCTCTTTTCGGGAAGATCGGGCTTTCCCATATCCGCCCACAGGCTCCAGGCTAAACCGTCGCCCTCGTCTTGTGGTGGCCAATGTGAGGGCTCCACCACCGGGCCACCCTGGATCAGCCGCACCAACTCATTTCACAGGGTATCACCGCCCGGCACGTTCTGCCCCCCCCCTCGTTTTCCTCGTAGAATCTTTTATGATCGCGATACCACTGCCTTATCTCGGCTATTTTTCGGCTCACCATCACCGCCTCTTACTCTGCCTCGGGTTCGAAACATTTCAGGGTTTCGGGGAGTTCATGCTCGTTGAAAAATAACCATCCTGCGGTCTCCCCCACCATGTCGATCTCGTCGTCTGTGAGGCCGCGGTGTCTGTAGACCACCAGGTCAATCAGCCGGCCGGGTTTTCTAGTTCCTTCGCGCCTTCGCGTCTTCGCGTGAATAGGGTAGATAGCATCGTCTATCAGCCGGTCGGTCTCATCGATCCGCGCCAAAAGGGGCCGCAGGGTTGCCATCGAGTCATCGTACTCCCT
>CAYQFP010000133.1:0-4136 GCA_964416865.1 uncultured Methanotrichaceae archaeon | reverse complement strand
GCGATCTTCATTTACCATCACCTATCTAGGTTCGTTCTTGTAAATAACGTATAACTTTATGTGTTCGTCGGTCGTCAAGGGCCTATACAATTATGGGGACCGGTATCTCCGGACCGGTGGAATAGGTGTACCATCAGAACTGCCATGAGCACGGCAAATACCCCGGTTAAGAATATCCCGTCGATGACCCCTGCCCCGCCGATGGAGAGGAGCAGCGGTGCCGCGTTTTCGTTTGGTGGTGCCAGGGTGGGCAGGGTGCCGGGGGTGAGGAGCCTGAGGATGTCTGCACCGAGGAGGGTGCCCATGGTCCCGCTGATATAAGCCAGCGCAGGGGCTGTCTGGAACCTTCTGGCCAGGGTCAAGCCGCATACCGCTGCCAGGGTTGGTGGTACGTAGAGGGGGAGCAGTATACCCTCGTCGGCCACCGGTATGGCCATATGGTAGGTGACCAACGCGACGATCAGGATGCCCCGGGCTGCTCGCCTGGCAGAGACGTGGGACCGTACCAGGATAGTCACCGAAACGATCATGGGGATTATGCACCCCCCCAGGTTGACGGTCAGGGTCACCGGATGGAAGGTGGTGGGTGCGGTGAAGGTAATCAGGGCTGAAAAGAGATCAACGATCTCCAGGAAGATGGGCGGGTAGGCGGTGGCGGGGATGGTGTTGAGGGGTATGTTCACCACGCTTCCTACCACGCTTCCGAAGACCATGAGGATGGCGTGCCAGTGACTGAACCCCACATGGATAAAGGCCTCCGTGGTGAGCCTGATGAACAGGTAGACCACGATCAAGGGTGCTGCGGCAGCCAGCAACAGTAGGATCATAAAAAGGGGGATGAGCAAAGGATCGAACAACACCAGCACCGTCTTCGGAGCGGTCAGGATGGTTAATAGCCCTTCCCCATGCGGCGGCCTGGCTGCATGGGGGTTATCAGACCGAGCTTCGGATTTCGCCGCGGGATGGAGAAGATGCTCCCAGTTCGTCAACTATTATAACCAACGAGGACGTAGCCACACGCATGCAGTACTCGGAAGGCAGCCTGGGCAGGGTCTTCGTGATCAGGATGGACGACGGTGAGGACTTCATCGAGGCGATCCAGCGTTTCGTCTTGGAGAAGGGGGTATCTTCGGGTCTGATCCTCTTTCTGGGCGCTCTGCGAGAGGGCCGGATGGTTACCGGCCCCCAGGAGATGGTGATACCTCCCATCCCTCATTTCGAGAACGTTGAAGGTGGCTGGGAGATCTTCGGGGTGGCCACCGTCTACCCTGGTGAGGATGAGCCTAAGATCCACATCCACACTACCGTGGGTCGGTTTGAGCAAAGCCTCACCGGCTGTCTGAGAGAGAAGGCCACCGTCTACCTGATAATCGAGGCCGTGCTCCTGGAGCTCACCGGCCTGGAGGCCAGAAGGGTCTTCGACGAGACTACCGGCCTCCATCTCCTCTCGCTGGATGAGAAGCTGCCATGAAAGATCGGTCTCGGCCCCTACCCATCTCCCTGCGAGAGGCTCGCCGCCAGGGGATCGAGAAGTTCGACGTCATCCTGGTCTCCGGTGATGCCTATGTCGATCATCCCTCCTTCGGCACCGCGGTGATGGGTAGGGTCCTCCAAAACGCGGGCCGTTCGGTGGGGATCATCGCCCAGCCCGACTGGAAGTGCGACGCCGACTTCTTGAGGCTGGGTGAGCCTAGGCTTTTCTTCGGGATATCCTCGGGCAATGTCGACTCGATGGTGAACAACTACGCTCCCAGCCTGAGACCGCGGAAGAAGGACGTCTATTCTCCCGGCGGTCGGCCCATGCGACCCGACCGGGCCGCCATCGTCTACGCCAACAAGGTTCATTCCCTCTTCCCGGACGTGCCCGTGGTTCTGGGCGGGATAGAGGCCAGCCTTCGCAGGTTCGCCCACTACGATTACTGGTCGGATGAGGTTCGTCGGTCTATCCTGGCGGACGCGCCCGCTGACCTGATCGTCTTCGGGATGGGTGAGAGGCAGATCGTGGAGATCGCCGACCGCCTGGCTCTAGGCGAGAGGATCGAAGAGATCAGGGGCCTGCCGGGAACGACCTTCAAGATGGAGGTTAAGGAGTGGCGATGCTTCGAGATGGAAGACTGCCTAGTCTTGCCCGGGTTCCAGGAGGTGTCCGATGACAAAAAGCGCTATGCTGAGGCTTTTCGACTCCACTACGGAGAACAGGACCCCTTCAGGGGTCGATCGGTAGTCCAACCCCACCCCAAGACGGTGATCGTCCAGAATCGCCCGGCTCTGCCCCTGACCACCGAGGAGCTGGACCGTGTCTACGAGCTGCCCTACACCAGGAGTGCTCATCCTTCCTATAGAGAGAAGATACCGGCGATCGAGCCGGTCAGGTTTTCCATCACCACACACCGCGGTTGCTTCGGATCTTGCTCTTTTTGTGCCATCACCCACCACCAGGGCAGGATCGTGCAGAGCCGGAGCGAAAGATCGATCCTCGGTGAGGCGAAGAGGCTGACTGAGATGGACGAGTTCAAGGGAACGATCCAGGACGTTGGCGGTCCCACTGCAAACATGTACGGCCTCCACTGTCCTATGTGGGATTCGGCAGGGGCCTGTGAAGACAAGGTCTGCTCCCCGGCATGTTCCAGCCTGGATACCTGCCATCAGAGATCGGTCGAGCTACTCCGGCGGCTGAGGGACCTGCCGGGGGTAAAAAGGGTCTTCGTAAGTTCGGGGATAAGGCACGACCTCGTGCTGGCAGACTCCTCCGAGTATCTCGCCCAGATATGCGAACATCACGTCTCCGGCCATCTGAAGGTCGCCCCGGAGCATGTCGTCGATGAGGTTACCAGGAGGATGAGAAAGCCTTCCCGGGAGGTCTTCGAGGCCTTCGGCAAGTGGTTCAAAACCGCGTCCCGACGAGCAGGAAAAGAACAGTATATCCTCCCCTACTTCATCTCCGGCCATCCAGGATGCACCATCGAAGATATGGTGGAGCTGGCGGAGTACATACGAGACCATCACCTCTACACCGAGCAGGTCCAGGATTTCACCCCGACCCCCATGACGGCATCCACCTGCATGTACCACACCGGGATCGACCCCTTTTCCATGGAGAGGGTCCACGTCCCGAAGGGCGAGGAGAAACGGATTCAACGGGCGCTCCTCCGCTACCGGGACCCCAGGAACCGGGGTCTGGTCATCGAGGGCCTGAAGAAGGCAGGAAGGGGTGACCTGATCGGAGACGGGCCGAACTGCCTGATACCGGGGGCCAAGGGCAACCGGAAACTGCGGTAAAGATCAGATCGGGCTATCATCGATCTGCTTCGATTGCTCTTTTACCAGTTCGCCTTGCATCAGCTCTACCGCTATCTCTTGAACGTGTTTTGCCCTTAAACCGTCTAGCATCTCGTCAATCTTGGCTACAACTTCGGCGTTGGCCAACCCGTCCTTGACTTTTAATTCGGTTATCAGCTCTTCGAAGATGGGGCCTAGGTGCTTTCTCCATATCCGGGCCTCACCTGGCGTTCGATGGGATCGTCGCATCTCTCTGGCGAAATACCATCTCGCTAATTCACCAGCCTCCATCGAATCGATCTTGCGTTTTACCATCCGTTCACCCGGCATTTATCATGAAGACCAACTCTTTTACGGCTATGCGAGCGGGGCTCTCCAGGGTCATGGTTATGTTCGACACACCTGCCACAAGAGGAGAGAACTCAAATGTACGCCATCCGCCGCTGCCTATGAGATTGGGCGAGCATGTATCAAAGGTATCGTTTACCAGGTTCAAGGTGCTCTCGTCAAACTTCGTCTTCCATGTATCTCCTGTCGCTCCTGAGTTATCTGCCAGAGTTATCTGGAAATCTTCACCCACGGTGGCGTTGATCTGTGTCACGTTCCCATCGGCGACCCTGATCGAAAACTCTCGTATTTCTGCAATATCGCCACCCACCCAGGGACGCAGATAGATCATGTACAATTTTGTCTCACCGGCATTTAGCGCGGCGAATGTAAATAGATCCTTGCCGCCGACACCGACCATCCCCGGGGTATGGGATGTGGACACAAAGTCTTTCTTTTTCAGGCACAGTGCGCCCGGATCGAGATCCGCCACCCACCCATAACCTGTGGTCGGATTTGAATCCAGACAG
>CAYQFP010000132.1:0-4251 GCA_964416865.1 uncultured Methanotrichaceae archaeon | reverse complement strand
GTCCTCGCCCACCACGTAGAGGATCCTCAGATCGCCATCGTGGGCTGCATCTATCATCTCCACGGTGGTCAGCCCCGGAGCGGTGGGAAGATGGCTCGCGCCCCAGGCATCTTCCACGTCCTCCACCACGCCGGGGTCGTCGATCCTCCTGCAACCGGGATAGAAGTCCGGTAACATGCCCATATTGCAGGCTCCCTGGACGTTGTTCTGACCGCGGAGTGGGTAGAGACCCGCACCCGGCCGGCCAACCTGACCGCAGATCAGGGCCAGGTTGGCGCAGGCGGTCACGTTATCCGTGCCCACTGTGTGCTGGGTAATCCCCATGGAGTAGACGATGGACGACGCCGGGGACCGGGCATAGGATCTGGCCGCCTTCACGATGCCAGCGACAGACACACCTGCTATCTCGGCGACCTTCTCTGGGGCGTACTCCTCCAGCGACCCTACCAGATCCTCGAACCCCACCGTCTGCCTGGTGACGAACTCGGTATCTGCCAGACCCTCTTTTAGGATGACCCTCATAATGCCGTTCAGAAGGGCCACGTCGGTCCCTGGATTGATCTGGAGATGTTGATCGGCGAGCCAGGCGGTCGGCGTCAGCCGGGGATCGACCACGATCACCGTCGCGCCACGGTCCTTGGCCTTCAAGATCCATCTGGCCACGAGGGGGTGGTTCTCTGCGAGGTTCGACCCGATCACCAGGATGCACCCGGAGTTGGCCAGGTCGGGGAAGGGGTTGGTCATGCCCACGAGGCCGAAGGCCCTCTCCAGGCCGTATATGGTCGGCGAGTGGCAGAGCCGGGCGCAGTTGTCCACGTTGCTGATGCCCAGGAGACGGGCCATCTTCTGGAAGAGGTAGTTCTCCTCGTTGGTGATCTTGGCAGAGCCCAGAAATCCGACTGCGTGCGGACCGTGAGCTTCCAGCGTCTCCTTCAGCTTTTCCGAGACCAGGTCCAGCGCCTCATCCCAGGAGATCTCGGCCCAGCCGTATTCGGTCTTCTTGAGAGGGTGGCGCAGCCTCTCCGGATGGTCTAAGACCTCCAGAGCGGCGTTCCCCTTGGGACAGAGCGCCCCTTCGTTCACGGGATGGTCTGGCATATACTCTATCCTCGGCTCTTGCCCATCCTCCAACGCTATGTAAAACCCGCATCCTACACCGCAGTAAGGACATATGGTGGGGATTAGAGATTTGTTGGCCATATTTCTATCTCCAAGACGGTATTATCGAGGCCAAAAAATAGTGATGGTGGGGCCCCGTCTCAGGGGGTCTTGCCTCCCACTATCCCTCTGGCCAGCGTCAGAGCGGCATCTGTGCGTATCGATCCTGAAAAGTCTTCCACCTCGGTGTAGGTCAGGGCTCGTGTGGGGCAGGCCACCACGCAGGCAGGAACTTCCCTGTCGGGGCAGCGATCGCACTTGATGACGACCCGCTTTTCCTTATGCTTCCCGATCATCCCGTAGTTGCAGACCATGGCGCAGGTCCAGCAGCCCATGCAGATGTCGGGGTTGTGGGTCACCACCCTGGAGACTTCGTCCTGGGTCAGGGCTCCCGTGGGACAGACCGATACACAGGGTGCGTCTTCACAGTGGTGGCATATCATGGTGACCGGGATCATCTGTTCTGGAGAGTATTCGACGTAGATCCGTTTTCTGGGCACCGGCCTCTCTGCCACGGCATCGAAGAGGTTTTTGCTCTCAGAGTGTTCTACGGCACAGGCAATCTCGCAGGAGTGACACCCCACGCACCTGTCCAGACGGACTAAGACCTCTTTCATCTTATCATCACCCCGCGATCAGGGGTCCAGCCCCAGAGCCATCCGCTTCGCTTCGATCCGCTCGATCATCAGCTTTGCACCCTTGAAGGGGTCCGGCTCCACGGCGAAGGTTGCCCCTACCACGTCTTCTAGCCCGTCGGTGAGCAGCTCCGTTACCAGGGAGCTTCCCAGGACCGGCGGCACCGTTCCAAGCACGGTGTATACTCCAGAGGCTACGACGTAGGTGCCGATGCTCACCGCCTTCTCGCTCATCCACTCCGGTGCCGATCCGGCTGCGGGCAGGTCGCTTATGTCCACCCCCAGGTGGTTGGCCAGAACGGCGGCCAGCACCAGGATCCGGCTGATGTCCACGCAGGAGCCCATGTGGAGCACCGGCGGGATGCCCAGCGACTCGCAGACCGCCCTCAGCCCTTCACCGGCTTCTTGGGCCGCCTCCGGCCGGAGCAGTCCTGCCTTGGCGCAGGCGATGGCGTTGCAACCCGTGGTGACCACCAGGACGTTGTTCTTGATCAGCTCTTTGACCTGGTTGACGTGGCCGTAGTCGTGCTGGATCTTGACGTTGTTGCAGCCAACAACGGCCCCTATGCCCTTGATCGCTCCCGACTTGATGGCCTCGACCAGCGGCTCGGGACTTCCGCCCAGGGCTTCCAGGATGGCCTCGGCGCTGAAGCCCACCATGCAGTCGCATTTCTCGTTGGGGATGTTAACCTTCTGAGGGTTGCGGTTCTCGTAGTTCTCCACCGCCGTCTTCACGATCTCCTTGGCGGTATCGAGAGCCTCGTCCTCGTGGAACTCCATTCTGATTGTTCCCGGGAACTCGGCCTTGGGCGAGGTGGAGATGAACTTGGTATGGTAGCAGCCTGTCAGGTCGCCCAGAGCGGGCATGATGCACTGGACGTCCACGATAATGGCCTCGACTGAACCGGTGATCACCGCCAGCTCTTGCTGAAGAAAGTTACCTGCCGTGGGAACGCCGTGGCGCATCAGGATCTCGTTGCCGGTGCAACACATGCCTACCACGTTGATGCCTTTGGCACCCAATTTCTCGGCCAGGTCCAGCATCTCGGGGTCTTCTGCCGCGGCCACGATCATCTCCGAGAGGATGGGCTCATGACCGTGCATCACGATGTTTACCTCGTCTTCCTTGAGCACGCCCAGGTTTGCTTCGGAGACCACCGGTGTGGGGGTGCCGAAGAGCACGTCCTGGATATCGGTGGCGATCATGGACCCGCCCCAGCCGTCGGATATGCTTGTCCTGAGGCCGTGAAGCAGGATGTGAACGGGGTCGTTGTCCACGCCGATGTGGGTCCGGTGCATGCACTCCACGATCTCCCGGTCCACGCCCCGAGGATCGATGCCCGCGTTGGTCCAGGTCTCCACCCGCTGCGATGGAGCCCGGCGGGTGAACCTGATGGGGCCGTCCTGGTTGCCGAACTCCGCCATAACGGCGCCGGCCAGATCGAGGGCCACCTCCTCTTTCGTCCGGCCTTCGGTGGAGATGTTGTACTCGGCCGCCAGGGCGTTGAGCTTGGCCTCGTCTTTGATCTGATAGCTGGCAGCCTTCCCCTCGGTCATGAGCTTGAAGGCGTGGGCCGCGTCCCGGGCGTGGTCTGAGTGGGCTGCGGCTCCGGCGGCTATCATGCGGAGAAGGTTGCGGGCCACGATGATGTCTGCGGTGGCTCCGCAGACGCCCTTCTCCGGCCCCTCGCCGAAGGGGTCGATGCGACAGGGGCCCATGTTGCAGTTGCGGCAGCAGAGTCCCAGCTGGCCTAAGCCGCATTGGGGCTGTTGCTTGTCGAAACGATCCCAGGCGGTCTCCATCCCTTCCTTCTCGGCCACCAGTAACATGGTCCTGGTAGCAGGATCGATGCTTCTCTCGGTGTGTTTCGTCATTATTGTGACCTCCTCTACACTACACATATTATTGCAATTACCTTTGGTCCACGGCGTTGATACTTAAGCCTTGTCACATGGTGCCATGCTGTGGGTTTGCACATGTATCAAATCGCGTTAAGTACCAACTTTTTCCATGTCATGATAATAAATAAATTATATTGTACGTTGCTAAATGGGTATATGGGGTGGGTGCCGATCACGGGATGATCCTGTCTGTACAGGGGAAAACCAGATATCTTTGATCTTTGTGTTGTTGTGCTTGCCCGCCGCCTCTGCGCGGGCATTACGAACACGACGGAGGGCGCATTCTAGGTCAGGTCATCGGCGAGAAGATGATCGGCACCTGGTCCGAGGGCCCGTCTTATGCCCCGCCCGATGATGCCGGAGACATCGAGCTAAACATCTCCGCGGACGGCAAATCCTTCAGCGGAAGGTGGCGATACGGCTTATCAGAGCCCTGGATGTCGCCCTGGAGCAGCACGAGGGTTTCAGGCTCGACCAAAATCACAAAGTCGACCAGCTCCCCTAGATTCGATATCGGGATATGCGAGCGTGATCGGTTCCTGGGTATCGTGGAGAA
>CAYQFP010000131.1:0-4324 GCA_964416865.1 uncultured Methanotrichaceae archaeon | reverse complement strand
GATGACTTCTTTGAGATGCTCCATTAAGTATCAAGTCTAAGGTTCATGACTATACATCCAAAAGGGCCAGGCGTCCCTTGGAGGCCGTGAGACGATCGTCCGAGATTCACCTATCAGGCCAGCCGCCTTTCGATCTGTTCAAGCTCTTCGATCAGATAATAGACCTCGATCCCAAACATTCTCGCACTATCTACCTGAAACCTGTCGTTTGATATGAGCATGGCGTCTTCGAGCTTCGCCGCCGCTATGTAAAAAGAGTCGATCGCCCTGGAGCCTGTTTCAAGTGCTATCGAGAACGCTGCCTCGAAGAGTTCCGGCGCGCCGATAAAGTTCATCTCACCAAGTACCTCCTCTGCCAGGGTGAGAGCCTCATCTCTTCTGAGCCTTCTAGACATCTGCCCGATGAACTCTATCTTAAATACGTCCGGCTGAAGTAGGGGGATCTTTCCTCTATCAGTCTGAATAGACTATCGGCAATGGCTGTCCTCTCAGGGTTGTACTCAAAGATTTGATCTATAAAGATCGACGTATCGACGACGATCATCTTCTCTCCTCTGTGAACTCCTTCAGGACGTCATTGTCCACCTTTATCCGATGTCGCCGGGTCGCATCGAGTATCCTTCCCGGCTTTATCACCACGAAGGCCTCTGTTCCTTCGCTCAGTTTCACGTCGCCCAAGGGTTTGAATACACCATCCTCGTAGACCACGTCGATCTTTTTGCGTTGCACCTCGCCCATGTCAGACCCCGTAATTAATACATATCTGAATGTATATATGTCTCTCTGAAAAGCCGACTGTTGAGGGTCATTCTTCAGGAGGGGCTCTTTTCGGCGACGGAGTGCGGTCGTGGCCAGGGTCGAGCCTGGGAACGCCGACGTTCCGGTGATCGACGCAACGCCCCAAGATATCAGGGGCCGGTTCATGGACGGATGCGCTCGGCCATCTCCGTGATCTCGAAAGATCCTTCCAATATCCGCATCGTCAGGTCCTCGGCCAGTTTGAGCGCCCTCTGCCGGTCGGACTGCCTGACGACTATGGGCACCTCTTTGCCGTCGAAGCAAAGGGCGCCCAGCTCGGCGGAAAATACATCGCCCGCACAGACGGTGGCACAGAGGCCGCAGTTGAAGCAGGTCGTCCGGTCCAACGTGGGCATACCGTTATCGAAGCCGACGGACCTGGTGGGGCAGACGGCCTTTGGCCTGCACCGGTCGCACCCTTTGCACGCCTCCGGATTGAATCTCACCTCCAGGTCGGCGCCCTCCCAGACGTCGCCGTACGTGGTCGCGCCAACGGGCGTCCTGTTCACCACGTCCATCACCGGCAAAGAAATATCAGAATCTCCTTTTGTCACGCTCGCCAGGATCGACCGGCTCAGCACGGGAACGGGAACGGCCCAGGAGCAGACGCACTCCGGCCCGCTCGAGGTCAGGAAACCTCCCATGTACTCCGGCTCCATCCTGTGCAGGTCCGCGAACCCGGAAAAGTTGGGCTTTTCCGGGGTGAAACGGGTACCTTTGCCGGTCACATAACCCTCGGCTCCGTTGATGAGCACCCTAGTCCCTACGCCGATCGTCTCCAGGAGAGGATCGTTCTCCGCAGGGTTCAGATGGCCGCATCCCGAGACTGAGGCTCCGCTTAAGCGCGGGCCGAACTCGGTGGCGTGGAATATGGTGGACACCGGCTCGTCGCCGGGGTTGACGAAGGCTGTGTAGTTCTTGAAGCAGTGGCGGGTGCCGAAGAGGCGGGCCAGGGGCATGTCGTCCAGGGTGACTTCGGCCTCGAAGGTTTTGCCCGCGTCGGTCTCGACCTGGACGTCGATCTTCTTTCTTTCCACCAAATCCCTGAAGAGATGGCCTCCGCCGTACCGGGGGTCGTTCTTGCTGCTGGCGGTCCCGAAGACCATCAGGTCCAGGACGCCCAGCCCTTCGTTGGGGCAGGGTCCAGCCAGGGCGGGGACGCCGTTGAGCCAGGCCTTCTCCGCCCGCCTGAAGGCATGAGGCCTGGCCACGGGGAAAGAGAATACGGCGTATGTACCGCTCATGACCGCACGGGTGGCGCAGGTCACCACGTCTACGTCTTCGAGCGCGATTGGCTTTCTGCTCTTCACCAGGTCGCGGACCTCCTGGGCGGTGAGGACCACGGCCTTGCCGCGCTCGACCTTGGACTTGATCTCGGAGAATGAACGTGCCACTTAGACGAACCCCCACAGGCTAACTAAACAGAATTTGCAGGATTGGTAACCTGTTCCACGGCAGGTTTAATATTTTTACCTTTAAGTTCTACCAGGCAGAGTACCTTCTTATCACCATTGTCTGGTGCGTAAAAAACCACAAGATCACAAAGAGCTCCATTCACCCCTAAATCATCTCGCAAAGTAGACTTTTCGTTTGACTGATCGTCTGTTGAGAAGAATATTACTGTCTCTTTAGAGGCGTATTCTTTTGGACGGCTTACACTTACCCGTGCCTTACCCTCACCAAAAGATTTGCCAGATTTTAGGCAAGTCAGAAGCAGTGTATTAAACGGCATTGCGGGCCTCCGCTATATCTCAAAGTATAGATGTGAAATTTGCTCAGACACACGGCTAAACGTATCCCAATCGATGAAACCCTCGTCATCCAGAATATTTTTAGCGGTATTGTCCTCAAATAGATAAACAGATACATTATCTCGAGAAATGAAAGCATCGGTTCGTCCAAGATAAAATTTGTCCTTTATGCTTTCTTGGTCTTCGCGCGTGGCTGCTTTCATCAGGTTGACGAGATGATCTACTATGTAAGGGCTGTGAGTGGTGACGAGGACATTGAGGCCAGCGTTGACCAACATCGCCAGGAACTCGGCGAGCTGCACCTGGGCCTCTGGGTGAAGGTTCATCTCCGGCTCGTCTATGACCAGCAGATCGCGTGGTTTGGCAATATAGCGCAGATAAAGGACTAACGAAGAAAGTCCTTTCACCATCGATGAAACGACAGGCATGTCCAGGGTGACTTCACTGTCCCCAGATAGCTCAAAGAGAAGCTCCCCTGGTAGTTCAGGTTCCGACTTGGAAAGGTCGAGAGTCCCTCTAAGAATTGCCTTCTGCGGCAGTTCAGCTAGTTCAAGGATATCTCTAACACCATCATATTTTTTTGCTTCCTCTAAGCGAGCTGCGTAACTGCAGTAGGGGTAGACGTCTCTTGTCAGGGTTACCAGGTTTCCAATTGGATGGGCTAAAGGTACGCCACCAGGCTCTTTTTTAGGCAGATCATCGTGTCCAATCTCCGGTTCAACCTTGACAGACCTAATAAAGCTCGTAATAGCCGCTCTTTCCGCAGGAAAAAAATACACGTCAGGATAAAGGGCTCTATGGATGACCATAAAGACACGTGCGGCTACGAAGCTCTTGATCACACGCCGTGGAAACTTTTCTGGTACGCCGCTCTCTGTGGTGTAAAAGTGAAGCGTTGATTCTCCCGGTTCTTTGATGGCATTTAGTAGGGCCTTTCCCTCTTTGCTTACGGAAAGTTTCCCCTCTGATGAAGAAGCTCGAATACCACTCAACATATAACTTCTGGTATCTTGCAGTTCTACATCCAATCTCAGATCTTCAAAAGATGCCTGCTGGGTGCCCATAAACTCCCGCATCCAGCGTGGTGCCAGAAGAGCCACATTATTGATATAATCAGAACCATACTCATCGAAGAACTGGACCAGATCAATATTTGCGTTGCCTTCTTCTAGAAGCTGCTCGATAGCCTTCTCTATGGGTAGATATTGATCTGAGACTTTATCAGCTACATAAGCACTGGTGTATTTATCCCAGCCATACTGTCCCAAAACAGCAGAGAGCGCATAAGCCGCCCAGGTCTTCCCTGTATTATTTGCACCTACGAAGACCGTCAAGGGTCTTAACTCGATATCGGCCTCGTGAACCGCGCCCAGATTCTTGATTTTTACTTTCATTCGACTGCTCACCCAGATACTTTCCACTTCTCGCCATATGGTAAAGCTACTCGCCGCATCGGTCTTCTTATGTCTGCCATGTATTGGACGCGCTAATCGAATAAGAATGTTACTTTTCAAATTTACTGTAACTTCACTGGACTCATGCATAACCCTGCCATGGCCAAGGCAGAGAGGCTATTCACCGAGGTCCTCGCCGCCTTTGTGCTTGCTCACGGAGTTGACGTGCATAAGCTCCACTATTTCTTACAGCCCATCTTCGCCAGTTTCAAATTAAATCGCTAGCGTTAAGGCACCTGGATTTTCAAGTCTGTACTACACCCCTTCAACACCGATTGATTTCAGGTAGCTACTCTTCGTCAAATACCCACAATTAAACAG
>CAYQFP010000130.1:0-4330 GCA_964416865.1 uncultured Methanotrichaceae archaeon | reverse complement strand
ATACTTGATTGTAACTTAGCCGGATAAGTCGATAATAGGCCTGTAATTGAATTCCCAAGTCCCGAAAGAGGAATAATGGATGCGATTGCAGTACGTGCATTTGTAGCACTTGTTATGCTCATGTATCCGATCGTCCAGCCTCTCGAATAAATGTCAGGAGGGACTGCATCAGCAACATATTTGTCATTAACCCAATATCGAGGCATCGCAAAAGTGTACGGTTCCTGTTTTTCTTCGTCGCTCAATATGCGAGACTCTGCAGAACGTTGCAATTTAATTTTTTTGATAATTGTGCTTGCTGATCGGTGATCTAAGATGTCGATCATCCGCCCTTCATACAGTGGCAACCGAACATCGTCGCCACGTACAAAATGGTTTCCTTCCAGCTCGAAACCATTTGCTTCCAGCTTCTCCCGCGTGCGAAATAGACCAGAATCGTTGGTCATATGGAACATCGTGGAAAAATGGATCTTCCACTGATTCACCCCCGCCTCATCGTTCACAAGCACCGACGCAGCTTCGTATAGCTTCCGCGTCAGTTCTGCATCTTGCCGTGTGCGAAACACAGGGCAGTTCCTCGTGTTCGGATTGATCCGAGCAAGATCATCTAGGCTCAGGGAAAAATGGTGTTCTCCATCAGCCAGTTCGTTCATATTGTGCAAGAAGAAGGCGAAATCTGCCGCGGAAACTCCGCCACCGGTCGTGGTCAAAAGACAAAATCTCATTCGATAGTATACATCAGGGAACAAAGTTCTCTCACGGTTCTCGAAATCATAAAGACTGACCAGCTTGCCCAGATCCATCAAATCGGCGAAGAAGTTCCTGTAGGTGTAATCGGTCGCTATGCCGGTTGGAACTATGACCCCCGCCCTTCCATCCGGCCGGATCAGAGACTGCGCCAGCTCCGCAAACACCGCATAGGTATTCACGTCACCCACGCCCGCGAGCGAAAAGCGCCCAGAGCCCCTGATGAACCTGCTCTCGGCCTCGCTCCTGCGAAGCGCTTCTTTGTACTCCGCAGCTAAGGCCGGCCTCCTCTCGGCCAGCTTCTTTATCAGCTTCCTCCGGGCGGCGGCGGTCGGAGCGTTCGCAATCTCAGAATCCCGGGCGGCGAAAAACTCCTTCTCCTGAAGCTTGATTCGCTCCCACGGCGGGTTTCCCAGCACCACATCGAACCCGCCCGAAGCGAAGACGCCAGGAAACTCCTGATGCCAGTGAAAGAACCTGTGCCTTCGGGCAAGCTCCTCGACCTTCCGCGCCAAAGGATCGTCGAGTGCGCCCTCGGCACCCAGGCGCCGAACCTCCGCAGTCGTTGGGAAAGGCCCGTCCTCGTCTACGAGAGGCACGAAGAACGCCGCGGTCCAGGCGTCGGCCTCCAGCCTCTCGCGCCGGAGGTTATCGTCTTCCCGAAGCTTCTGGTAAAACACGTGCTTTTCGGCCACCTCGCCAGGGCTCGACTCCTCCATGGCCGAAAGGCGAGAGAACTCCTCGGTGTAGCTCGATCTCTCGCCGCCCCAACCATCCAGGCTCGCGCCCAGACCCTTCCTCTGCTTCTTGTTCAAAGCCCGAAAGTGTCTCGCAGCTGCTTTGTCGTCGCCGGTAACAGGCTTGAAGGCGCCGTCGGGAACGCCTTTTGCCATCAGCTCTGGCACGGCGCCTACAAGAGAGTTTCCGCACTTGATATGATGGTCGAGATAACTCAAAGGCTGGTCTTTCACCATCGCATTGATCCAGAGCGAAACTTTGGCAAGCTCCACTGCCATCGGGTTTGAGTCTACGCCAAAGATGCAGCACCGAAGAACGTTCCTCTTCGCCTCCTGGATTGCGTCCTCGTCGGGAACGCCACCTGCCTGGACCCTGGCAAGTTCCATGCCCAACCGGTTGCAAGCGGCAATCAGGAACGCACCGCTCCCGCAGGCAGGGTCGCAGACTTTTATGGAGAGGATCGCCTCAGCCTGTTTTTCTCTGTTGGATCCAACGCATTCGAGCCGGTCCTTCAAGACGGGTTCAAGAGCGCTCTTGATCAGTTCGGAAACGAGCTCTGGATGAGTGTAGTAGCTGCCTGTGGTCTTCCTGGCCGAACCTCTGGGGTCAAGGACGAAACAGTTGGCAGGGTAAGAGACGCCTTCCACCACTTCAGCCCCGCCCGTGATCCGAGGGATGTAGTCGAACAGGCTCTCATAGATCGATCCGATCTCCTCGACGCTGATGTCAGAATAGCTTATCTTCCGCTGGGTCCGGTCCATCTCCGTGGTGGTCAGGTACCTGATCGCCTCCAGAAGTTCGGTGTTGCGACAGTTGTGGACAGAGAGACAGGAATCTTCACCTCTTTCGAATAGCATCCCATCGTAAGGGTAGATCCCCAGATCCTGGCAACCCAGACGCACCATCTCGAAGGTGCTCACAAGCCCAAGCCAGTGGTCAAAGTGACCATCGTCCCGCCGGTTCACACCCAGGCTTCGATCCCTCAGGGTGGCAACGCTGTACTCTTCGAGATAAAGGTCGTGACCAGGTTCCCGGCCGCCCAGCATACCTCTCTGCTCGGCGTATAGGAGGAATATGATCTGGTAGACCACTTTGAGGATCTCTTGGTAATAAGCCCTGCAAGACTCCTCGCTGCCCTTCAGCTCTTCCAAGAGTTCCCGATCCAAAAAACCGTTACCCAATGTGGTAATGGCCCGGACGACGTTATATCTCAGGCCAGCTCCAACCTTCTCCCCCACGGCCTGACTGTGCTTGAAATACTCTTCCAGATAGATATCATCAGTATCCGAAGGCAAGAACCGGCTCGCATGAGCCATCCTGTAAAGGGCCCGAAAGTTGCGAAACGACCTGGTGATGAAGATCGCTTCCAGGTCGAACTCGATGTAACCTTTGTTGTAGGTGTGGTGATAATCCCTGAGCAAGCGGAGATATCGGCCGTTGGTCACGAGGGCCCACCTGTCCTGGTGAACGTTCAGATAAGCCTGCAAGGCGTCATGCGGACTTGGCCGACCTCTTTCTACCCGTTCCTCAAGACCTCGGCTCGACGGAACGATATGAACGACTGGCGGTTTTGGCCTCTCTTCGACCCATCCCCTGTGAGAGAACCGGAACTTCAGTTGGCTGCTTATCTCGATGTGTTTTGGAGTGTTCACAGGCTCGAAACCCAGCGCCATCAAAAGGCGTGAAGTCCACTTGCTCCTGGCATCTTGGGGATCCATCTTCTGGAGACGGTGGCCGTAGTCGTCCCACCTCTTCCACAGGTCAAGCCAGGCCTGGGACACCTGGCGGTCGAACTCCTTCTGATCAAGACGATCTCCCTCTCGATCCCAAGGAAGCTTGAACGTCCCCGGCAAGGCGAAAGGAAAAGAGCACCGTTCTTCTTTCATCAGGGCGATGAAATGCTCCGAGATCAACCCGCCAGAGGTGATTATGCCCTCGATTTTGTCTTCATTCACTGGCCAGCACCTCCCGGGATTGCAGGATAGTAAACGTTGACCGACAAAAGGTCGGTGGAAGCTAGAGAGACGTCTTCGATCCCTTCCAACCAGTCCAAGTCCGCATCCTCGAACTTCTTCTTCAGGTCGGATCGTTCCTGTTTTATGGTCTCCAGACGTTCTTTCAATCGATTATCCAGAGCTGGCTCGTATACCGAAGGGTCGATCGCCCTCTCCACATGCCTCAAAATCTCGTCTTCTGTCCGACGCATGGGTGCAGGCTTCGCCTTCCAGAGAACGTCTGCCTCCTCTGCAGAAAGAACGGTCTTGCCGGTGAGATCACACCCTACAGGGACGATCTCTTCGATGATTGAAGCAGACCTCGTGTTGACCGTGAACCTGGCCAAGAAATGGTAAAGTAGCATGACCTTTTTCGTCTCGGCCGTTGCAATGGCGGCGGTCCTGCCGTAACCAGAACCAAGCCCCTCGAAAGCGGACTGACGTATGAGCTCGATTACCCTCCGAACCAGAGGATGGCCAGCGTTTAGCTGGACGACGTCGGTGTTGCGGAGAGCCACCTTGGGATCGAAGCTCGCCTGCTTTATCTCTTCATCAATCCCCTGAGCTGCTAGAGGGCTGTTTTTGAGAGAGATTCTCAGGGTGTTGTACAGATCATGGTTCTCCTCAACTACGCAACCGAGGCTCTTAAGGCCACCTATGACGAACTTCTGAAAATCTTCAGGCGTTCCTACCAGCTCTTCGGTATCTTTCATCCTCCTGCGAACCTCTGACAGGTCCACGTCCGCCTGGCCGTAGAAGCTCTCGGCGTTTATCCTCTTGATCGTATCTTCGTTGAAACCCGTCTTTGACAACCTATATTTTTCCAAAAAACAACAGCTAGAGCCTCGATT
>CAYQFP010000129.1:0-4356 GCA_964416865.1 uncultured Methanotrichaceae archaeon | reverse complement strand
AAATTATTGCCATTTTTAGGAGGGGGTCCGGAATAGGAATATGATCTTGATATTCCACTTTCATCTTTCCAGCGGCTTCACCCTTATTCAAAAACCTTTCCTGGACGACGAAACACGGGGCGTCGAGGTTGGATGGATAAAAGATAAAGTATAAAAATTGTGGGCGCCTGTCGTCACTCGATCTCCGACAAGATCGTCTTCGCCGCCTTCACCGGGTCTTCGGCCTCGATGATCGACCTGCCCACGATCAGATAGTCGGCGCCCGCCCTTATTGCATCGACGGCCGACCCGCCTTGGGCGCCCACCCCAGGAGATATGATGATCTTATCGCCGATTAAGGACCTGATAAACTCGATCCGTACCGGCCTGGTAGCAGGGGCCACTACGCCATCGGCGCCAGCATCCACCGCCATCCGGGCCAGATCCTGTGCAAGAGGGGCCATAAAGGCTTCTGCGCCGGGGTGGCTCATCTCCGTCACCGCGAAGGCCAGGGCGTCGAACCTGCGAGCAGAGGCCACACAGGCCTCCAGGCTGTCTCGGCCGGTGAAGGCATGGGCGATCAGACCCCGGGCGCCGGCAGCGAGAACCTGCTCGGAGATGAGGATGTTGGTATTGGGGATGTCAGCTATCTTGAGGTCGGCGATCACCGGGACGGATTCGGAGATCTTGCCGACGATATTCAGGCCGGCTGAGAGGATGAGGGGATAGCCGATCTTGATATAATCGACGTAACCTTCCAGAGTGCGGGCCAGGCCGACGGCCCGGTTGGGGGAGAGGACGTCCAGGGCAAGTATGAGACGGGTCTTTTTATTCATGCTACCGAGATCGGTTGTATGCACTATTTATCTTTTCTATCGGTGTAGATCCGAAAGACGCTCGCCAGATGAAGATGCGGGGGTTTGATGAACCTCTTCGTACCGGAAGCAGTCTGTGGTATGATCGTTAACCATACCCACCGCCTGCATGAAGGCATAACAGATCGTCGGTCCTACGAACTTGAACCCTCTTATTTTCAGGTCCTTGGCCATCAGATCGGAATCGGGCGTTTTGGCTGGGACCTCCTCTGCCTCAGCCCATCGATTGCGAACGGGGTCCCCACCCACAAACTGCCATATGTATTTGTCGAAGGTGCCGAAATCGCTCTGTACCCTCAGAAATGCCGTTGCGTTGGCGATGGCCGCCTCGATCTTGAGCCTGTTGCGTATAATACCGGGATTGTTCAGGAGTTCTTCGACCCTGGCCTCGTCATACCGGGCGATCTTCCGGGGATCGAAGCAGTCGAAGGCCTCCCGGTAATTCTCGCGCTTCTTTAGCACCGTCGCCCAGCTCAGTCCTGCTTGCACCCCCTCCAGCACGAGAAACTCGAATAATAGGAGGTCGTCGTGAACTGGCACCCCCCATTCTTTGTCGTGGTAATCGATCACCAGGGGATCGTCGTTGACCCATATGCATCTCTTTATCATCGAGCATCAATTTGACTGAACGTCATGTAGTACAACTTCTGAGGTGGCCATCACCTGCTTGAGCTGTGCCATTCTGTAGCCGGTTACCACCTGGCGTCTGCCGGAGAGCATCTTGTCCAGTTCAGGATCGCCGGTATCCACCAGGAGATAAGGGGTGTCTCGGAGCTTGTGGGGCGTGGCCACGATTATTAGGTTATCCGGCCCCACGCGCCTCAGCACCTTGGGACTTATCTGTTGGCTACCTCTTCCCAGCACGAACCCCTGGGCACCTATGGGGCTGATGATGATCTTCGCCTTCTCCACCTCATCCAAGACGGTGAGAAGATCTTTCTCGGAGGCGTCTTTGCAGATTAGCTTCCCGTCATGGACCACGTCTACGCCCAGCAGCGTCTTCTCGACCCCCAGGACCGCTTTGATCTTGCTGGTAGTGGTTCCCGCGCCGATGATGTAGGCAGATCCGTCACGCATGAACTCTGAGGCGAATATCGCTATCTGGTCCTTGAACTCCTCTTCGTTATCGCTCCTGTAGATCTGTTTTCGTTCCTGGACCAGAGCAGGCTTATAGGGTGTCCTGGCCAGGCCGTATAGTCTCGCCTCCAGGATGCCCGACCGGTACATCTCCTCGTCCACGTCCACGATCTCTGTCTCCCTGAGCCTGAGCTCCCCATGCAGGTATCCTTTGATCAGGTCTGCGGCCGCTTCGGGACTGATGGCGAAGACCCCCGAATGCATCTTCACCCCGGCGGGTATCCCGAGTATGGGCATATCCTCGGCCACGCTGGTTACGTCTCGGGCGGTCCCGTCGCCACCGCAGAATACTATCAGGTCGACATCTCTGTCGAGGAACGCTTTGCAGGCGGTCCTGGAATCTTCTGCACCAGTATCCACCGGGGCCTGATAAACAACCCGGTACTCAAAACCGATCTCCCGGAGCACTCGCTCGCCCATCTCACCACTGGCGGTAAAAAACACGACGTCAGGGCCAAGGCCTCGAAGCGCTTCTAGTGCCGCCTTCGCCCGATCTGGCGAAACGGGGCGGGCACCCCGTTTCCTGGCCTCCGCCACAAGTTCGTCGGTCCCTTTCAGGCCTACGGCGCCGCCCATGCCAGCCACAGGGTTGACAAGAAACCCCACCGTCTTCAGATCATCATCTCCAAAAGACGGAGTTTTACAGCTTGGGTAGCTTTGCCAGAGATTGCTTTACCAGCTCCACCGGGTACTCGTAGTCCTCCAGCGTACCGTCGTGGTAGGCGTCGTAAGAGGATAGGTCAAAGTGACCGTGTCCGCTGAGGGCGATGAAGATCGTCTTCTCCTCGCCGGTCTTCCTGCACTCGCGGGCCTCGTCGATGGCCGGCTTGATGGCGTGAGCGGCCTCGGGCGCGGGAAGGATACCTTCTGACCTGGTGAATATGGTGGCCGCCTCGAATACTTCGTTCTGATGGAAGGCCTGGGCCTCGATCAGGCCGTCGTGGACCAGGTTACAGAGCAGCGGGGCGTCACCGTGGTACCGAAGCCCGCCAGCGTGGATCGCCGGGGGTACGAAGTCGTGGCCCAGGGTGTACATCTTGAGCAGGGGGGTCAACTGGGCGGTATCGCCGAAGTCGTAGGCGTAAAGTCCCTTGGTGAGGGTGGGACAGGCCGTCGGCTCGCAGGCCACCATCCGCAGGTCTTTCTTGTCTTTGAGCTTGTCCGGTATGAAGGGGAAACACATTCCAGGATAGTTAGAACCGCCGCCTACGCAACCGTATATCACGTCCGGGTAGTCGTCTGCGATCTCGAACTGCTTCTTCAGCTCCAATCCTTCCACGGACTGGTGGGTGAGGACGTGGTTGAGCACCGACCCCAGGGCGTAATTGGTGTTATCGTGGGTGGCGGCATCTTCCACCGCCTCGGAAATGGCCATCCCCAGGCTGCCGGAGGTCTCGGGATGGGCCTTCAGGACGGCTCTGCCAGACTCGGTCAGGTTGCTGGGGCTGGCGACGCATTCTGCCCCCCAGGCGCGCATCATGCTCCGGCGGTAGGGTTTCTGGTCGTAGCTGGCCCTGACCATGTAGACCCTGCATTCAATGTCGAAGAGACAGGTGGCCAGGCTCAGGGCAGATCCCCACTGACCGGCGCCCGTCTCGGTGGCGATCCTCTCGACGCCCTCTTTCATGTTGTAGTAGGCCTGGGGTATGGCGCTGTTGGGCTTGTGGCTGCCCGCGGGGCTTACACCTTCGTACTTGTAGTAGATCTTGGCGGGGGTGTCCAGCACCGCCTCCAGGCGGTGGGCGCGGTAGAGGGGCGTAGGTCTCCAGAGGCGATAGATGTCGCGGACCTCTTCGGGTATATCGATCCAGCGTTCGGTGCTCAGCTCCTGTTTGATCAGTTCCGTGGCGAAGATGGGCTCCAGTTCTTTGGGATCCAGCGGCTTACCGGTGGCCGGGTTCAAGGGGGGTTCAAGGGGCGTGGGCAGGTCTGCGGCCACGTTGTACCACTTCTTTGGTATCTCTTCCTCGTCCAGAATTATCTTTGTTCTCAATGGTGGCTCCTCCAGAAAACATGAGTTTTAATGTACTTTTGTGTGCGTTGCCGTGATGATGTTGGCGTTATTTTTAAGGCTTTTGGGATTGAGATGACCGAGCCCGGGATAATACGAAGGTACGATTCAATCTCATCGCATGTTGCATCACAACATATCCGATCGGCTCTATTCGTCCCGATGAGGATTTCGAATAACATTGCTCAGAAGGACCTTATAAAAGACTGTCTGTATTTTTTGGTGTAGATGTTCAGTTTTATGGTGTTTTGGGCGAGACTGCATAATTAAACATCACCACAGCGATCTGAAACTTGCTTATTTTTTAAAGTAGAATTCCTATTCCGGCCCCCCTCCTAAAAATGGCAATAATTT
>CAYQFP010000128.1:0-4450 GCA_964416865.1 uncultured Methanotrichaceae archaeon | reverse complement strand
AGGTAACAACGCCGGGTAAAATGGTGACAAGTAAATCCACCATTTGGTCGGATTTACTTGAGTACATTATGTACAATGAATAAATGAAAAGTTATAACCCAGATCCCTCACGACCTCAGAAGCTCTTTTATCTCCTTCACCGAAGGGGCTCGGCCCAACGCCTTTGCCTCCCCATCGATGAAGAGGGCAGGAACCATCATCACCCCCCGGTTCATGATTTCCTGGAGGCTCTCCACCTTGACCACTTCGGCCTCGATATCAAGCTCTTCAACCGCTTTCTCCACATTCTTTGCCAGAGATTTGCACTTGGCACATCCAGTTCCCAAAACCTCTATCTTCACCATATATATCACTCAAGTTTCATTCTCAACATAATTCTCTAGACGATTGCACCATAGACCATCCCCATCAGCGTGGAGAGGATCACCACCAGTCCTATGTAAACTCCGGCCTTCTGTGGACCTATCACCCTCCAGATCACGAGCATGTTGGGCAGGCTCATGGAGGGTCCTGCCAGTAAGAGGGCCAGGGCAGGACCGGGGGCCATCACCCCCGATGTGTATCCAAAAAGCGTTCCCACGATGGGGACCTCCAGGAGGGTAGGCATGTAGAGCAGAGCACCAATCACAGAAGCTACGAGACATGCCAGAAGATCGC
Organism: uncultured Methanotrichaceae archaeon; assembly: GCA_964416865.1. Taxonomy (GTDB): domain Archaea; phylum Halobacteriota; class Methanosarcinia; order Methanotrichales; family Methanotrichaceae; genus UBA204. The sequence goes on along the minus strand of CAYQFP010000128.1, from coordinate 3,793 downwards.
CGGTGCCGAAGACCATTCTTATCAGATCTACCGGCAGGAAGTAGCCGATCACCCCGGTTATGAAAGTCCCGATGAGCAGTAGTGGGAATATCCTCTTGGCCAGCCACCAGGTCTCGCCGAATAAGCCGGATCTCTCTGTTTCGTCGAACCGGGTCCACAGAATCCAGGCCGAGATCAGAACCAGAGCCGAGACGAGGACGGTTTTTGGCCACAGCGAAATTTGTGATGTGGCCGCCAAAAGTATTCCCACCAGGAACGCCAGGAAGAGTGGAGCGACGTAGGCGGGTTGGCTCTTCTCATCGTCTAGGTCGGTTGCCGAGGGCGTACATGCAGGCTCTCCATCGCTCTTTTCATTTTCCTCCTCGAATATGGTGGCCATTATCAAACCGATGGCCACGGCCATGGAGACCGCCGCCACCACGCGGGCAGCACCCAGATCCAGACCCAGCACCCGCGCGGTCAGGATCACTGCGAGCAGATTTATCGCAGGACCCGAGAATAGGAAGGCGGTTGCGGGCCCTATTCCAGCCCCCCTCCTGTGTATTCCTGCGAACATGGGCAGTATGGTACAGCTGCATACCGCCAGGATGGTGCCCGAGGTGGCTGCAACGCTGTAACACACCCATCTCTTGCCATCAGCCCCGAAGTACTTCAACACCATATCTCTCTGGAGGAGGGCCACGATGGCTCCGGCTATGAAGAAGGCAGGTATCAGGCAGGCCAGGACGTGGGCCGATAGGTACTCCAACAGGACATCAAGCCCTGCTTCCAGCGGAGGTAATATGATATCTGTGTTCAAAGTATCATCCTCAGATAACCGTATTAGCATGTGTTATGATGATGTTTGGGGGTAGATACTTCATCCTTGCTATTTTTATGCTCGCTTTCAGCCCTGTATTTTTTGTATTCTTCATGATCTCCTCAGAGTACCTGCCAGTAGATGAGGGGGGCCAAGGCGATCAGGGTCAGCCCGGTAGCCAGCCTGATCCCAGCCCGGTGGTCCTTTCTGAACCTGTCCACCTTGGAAGGGCTCATGCCCAGGGCGATGACCCCGCCCAGCAGGAGCACGGGGAAAATCACCCCCAAATTGTAGAGCAGGAGGTAAATTGCACCAGCGGAGTAGCCCTGGTCTGAGATGACCCCGAGGATGGCGATGTAGATCGCGCCCACGCAGGGAGCCTTCACCAGGGAAAAGAGAGCACCCAGCAGGAAGTAAGAGGTGAGCCTGCCCCTGGAAAGAGCGCTCTCGATGTACTTCTGGGACCAGCTGGCCTTGAAGAGAGATCGTGACCCATTCTTGAGCCTCCTGGCGTCTTCCAGGTGGACCAGGCCCAGCGCCAGGAGAAGAACCACCAACCCCTGCCTGAACCGGGCCGCCATTGTCTCTGCATGCAGGGTGTGGAGCATCCCCATCCCGAAGAGATAATACATGGCGAAGATGCCCAGGGAAAAGATGGTCACCATCAGAATAAGGTCATGACGGCGACCTGTGTTGGAGATCACTGCGGTGGCCAGAAAAGCCAATATTCCCAGGAGGCAAGGGTTGAATCCAGCAAGCAGCCCCGCCAGAAAGACGGTCATCAAGGAGAAGGCAGAGGGGTCCGAGACCTCTCTACCAACTTCGTCGGCATCACCCTGATCCTTGCCCTTCAGCCCACCCGATTCCAGTGCCTCCCCGATCATCTCCTCCAGCAGGACCTCGTCCCCATCGTAATCCTTGTAGCCGATCACCCTCTCACCGATCACCATGGCCGGGACCCCACCATTGATCTGGTGATCTCTGATCACCTCTCGCGCCACATCGGAGTAGACATCATATATCACCAGATCCACCCCCGGGCGATCGACCAGAACTTCTTCCAGCACTTTCTCCGCTGCGGTGCACTTGGTGCACCCGGGCGAGCTGATCAACGTGACCAGATCCGCGGCTACAGGCATGAATAGGGTCATGACCATCAAGGAGATGATCAACGATCTGAGGTGGAGATGCATCATCAACAGAGTATCGCTCAAGGCAGTGGGTAGTTTACTCGAAGACGGTGAACTCCAGGACAGGCTTGTTCTCCTCTGAGCCCTCCTTGGAGGTAAAACTGATGGTGGCGTCATCATCTGCCATCAACACCACTGAGAAGGGACAGGATTGGCACTGATCCATCGCCATCTTCACGATCTCGGTGGCGTCGAAGGTGTACCATCCCACCACGTCGATCTCCAGGGTATCTACAGCTTCATCGTCATATTCGAGCTCGTCAGACCAGGTTAGGGTATCCTCGAAGACGTGTTCTTTGGAGAAGAATACGCTGACCTCTCCCGAGGCTTCCACGTCCGACACATAAATTTCGAGAGTAGCTGATTCGATTTCTCCCGACGACTTGCCTCCAATGTTCATGAAGTTCATCCATGTTACCATCACAGGCTTACCGTCTTCTGAGGAGACCCAGAGTGTGCCTTCCTCGCCAAAGTTGTCGTCTTCCGCTCCTTCATCCACATAGGCGTCCCCGATCAGTTTGGGAACGAAACCTGCGGATCCTGTGCCCATCAACAAGGCGGCACAGGCCAATAACGCAAATAGGGATCTCAACCCAAACACCTCTGTAGTATATCGTTCACATCGCCAATACAAGAAACTGAATCACAACAGGGTACTATATTCAACTCATCAGCCTCTTTCACACAAACGGACAACATCTTCATAATGTCTTCGATATTTCAAATATCCCTGAGATGCTTTGTGCCTCTATCATTTAAAGATTCCGGGGGCATGAGCGATTTTTGTCTTTGTATATGTCTTTGTATATAATGTATAACATTGCATACTCCGAGTAAATCCGATCGAATGGAGGATTTTATCGCAAGGCTGCTCTGGATTTGCACAATTTTTCGATAGATGAGTGGCATAAAATACAAGCGTACCTCGTATGTGCGGTCTCGATTACTGGATATGAATTTACCGCAAACTTTTTAACGATGGTTCAACTACGTTTGAGATGCTATCCATTGGGTGATGTAACCTATTGGAGATTCGGCGACAAATTCTCGGTTGAACGATAGAATTGGAGAGCCGAAGATGAACAAACTATCATACAAATTATGCGATATAGACTCCATGCCCCCAGATATTGTATCTCAGGAGACCCTGGAGAAGGTCTTTGAGATTTTTGCAGGAGGCGCCGACGGACTGGCAGATCTGCTGAAAGTGCTCTGTAATCCGATACGACTCAACACCCTGAGGGCGCTGGAGGTCAGAGACCTATGCGTATGTGTGCTTGTACACATGTCAGGATTCCAGCATTCTCTCCTCTCATATCATCTCAATCTCCTGAAGGATAACGGACTGATCGAGTCCAGGCGTGAGGGCAACTTTCAGATATACGGGCTCACGCGGAGGGGAAGGAAGATCGTAAAAATCCTGGAGCTACTGGAACTGGAGGTGGAATGATGGTTGGATCACCGGAAAATGATACCAAATGGTGGCATCTTCTTACTCACCAAGCCTCCTAAGAGCTCGAGGTCGGAGGATGCCGCCCTGTACCTGATGGGGGATGGGGTCTATCATGCACTGAGCGAAGCATTTCTGCCATCCACCAGAGTATACGCCTGCAAGGAAGATATGGATGCAAGAGGCATCCCGCCAAGAAGAAATGTTATTGTGCTGAGTGATTTTTATGAGCGATTGGTGGATGATGTGATGGAACACGCCAATCATGTATATACTTTTTAGAGGCTTTCGGACAAATGTAATTCCTATTCCGGACCCCCTCCTAAAAATGGCAATAATTTCCGACCAGAGTAT
>CAYQFP010000127.1:2317-4452 GCA_964416865.1 uncultured Methanotrichaceae archaeon | reverse complement strand
AAACCCTACGACGTCACCCTCGCCGCAGAGCGGACCTATCCTGGAAAGGCGCACCCTTACCAGCGGCTCATCCGCAATATGAGGGAGATCATGCTGGAGATGGGGTTCACCGAGATCCGCGGCGAGATCATCCAGTCCAGCTTCTGGAACTTCGACGCCCTCTTCCAACCCCAGGATCACCCCGCCAGGGAGATGCAGGATACTTTCTATCTGGATTCTAAGGCGGATACGCCCGATTACGCCAAGGTCAAGGAGATGCACGAGTCTGGTGGAGACGTGGGATCTGCAGGGTGGGGCGGATCCTGGGATCCTGAGGTGGCACGACGGGAAGTTCTGAGAACGCACACAACGTCCATCACCATAAAATATCTGGCAGACCACCCCAGCCCACCGGTCAAGGCATTTTCCATAGACCGGTCTTACCGGAGAGAGGCCATCGATCCCACCCATACCCCCGAGTTCGAGCAGCTGGAAGGGGTCATCATGGACGAGGGGGTCACTTTCCGCAACCTTTTGGGAGTTTTGGAGCAGTTCTACGCCAAGATGGGGTTCGAGGAGGTCAGGTTCAGGCCGGCCTACTTCCCCTACACCGAACCCAGCGTGGAACCCGAGGTATACATCGAGGGCCTTGGCTGGGTAGAGCTGGGCGGTGCCGGTGTCTTCCGGAGAGAGGTGACCGCGCCTTTCGGCATCAGGTATCCTGTTTTGGCATGGGGCCTGGGGGTGAGCCGGGTGGCCATGCTTACCCTGGGCCTCAAAGATCTAAGAGAGCTTTACCAGTCCGATATAGGATGGCTGAGAGAAACTCCCGTCTCTGCGAGGACCATCTAGAGAGGTTCGACGATGCCCATTATTAGACTATACTATCACGACCTGGAAGAACTGGTGGGGGAGGATCGCGATCTCATACTGGAGAGGCTCCCCATGATCGGCGCCGACATCGAACGCCTGGAGAAGGATTACGCCGATGTGGAGTTCTTCCCGGACAGGCCAGATCTCTACAGTCCCGAGGGAGTGGGGAGAGCCATGCGAGGGTTCCTGGGGATCAAAACCGGCCTGCCAAGTTATGAGGTCGCCCCCGGTAAGATCGAGATCGAGATCGATCATTCTGTCAAGGAGGTCAGACCCTACCTGAGCAGCGCCGTGGTGAGGGGCCTGGAGTTCAACGATCCGGCCATCGAATCGCTGATGGCCCTCCAGGAGGCCCTCCACTGGGGGCTTGGAAGGAACCGGCGGAAGGTGGCCATAGGGGTCCACGACATCTCCCGGGTCGTTCCGCCCTTCAGATACCTGGGCGAGGATCCCGGCCGGGAGTTCGTCCCCCTGGACTTCACCGAGAGCCTCTCGATGAGAGATATCCTGAAAGTGCATCCCAAAGGGATGGGGTACGGCCATATCCTGGAAGGGTTCGACCGCTACCCGCTCATAGTGGATGCTAACGATGACGTCTTATCCTTCCCTCCCATCATCAACGGCGAGCTGACCAGGGTGCGCGATGATACTCGTGACCTGTTCATCGATGTTACAGGCACCGATCGTATTGCGGTCAAGAGGGCGCTCAACATAGTGGTCACCTCCCTGGCCGAGCGGTCGGGCCGGATCGAAGGCGTACGGATCAAGTCAGAAGACAAGTCAGAAGAGGGTGAGACGATCTCGCCCGACCTGAGCCCTGCCAGGTGGACGATCGATGCCCAGGAGGCCAACGACCTGATAGGAACGAGCCTGGCCCCGGGAGAGATGATCGGCTGCCTGGAGAAGATGCGGTTTGGTGCCAGGGCCAACGGCTCGAAGATCGAGGTTGCGGTGCCTGCCTACAGGGCAGACATCATGCACTCGTGGGACATATTCGAGGATGTGGCCATCGGTTACGGCTACGAGAACTTCGTTTTGGAGATGCCAAGGACGGTTACCATTGGCAAGCCTCATCCAGTGGAGGCAAAGAAGGCGGATATCAGAGAGGTCATGGTGGGCCTGGGATATCTGGAGACGATGCCCTTCACCCTGACCAGCGAGAGGGTCAACTTCGAGTACATGAGGCGCCCGGCCGGGGGTGAGACGATGGTGCTCCACCCCATCAGCGAGCTTCATACCATGGTCAGGACCTCTATTTTGCCCAGCCTCTTTGAGATCTTCTC
>CAYQFP010000127.1:0-2217 GCA_964416865.1 uncultured Methanotrichaceae archaeon | reverse complement strand
GTGGGACGGCACTTTGGAAACCTGACACCTCGGAGGATAAGGTTAATAGTAGGTGATGCGACCTGAATGTCTTTGGATTTATGGGTTGGATGCCGTTATGAAGGTTCGGGATTTAATGAGCTATCCGATAGTCACAGTGCGACCGGACTCCACGGTCTTTGATGCGATAAAGACTATGGTGGAGGGCGAGAAGGGGAGCATGCTCGTCGCCGGAGAAGGGCTTCTTAAAGAGGTGGAGGGGATCGTGACCACCACCGGGATATTCAGGCGGGTCTTCGCCAAGGGACTAGATCCGGCGAAGGTTATGGTATCTGAGATTATGACACCTGCTCCCCTCATCACGATAAGTCCCAACGCATCGACGAAAGAGGCTGCCAGGCTTATGAAGGGGAACCACGTACGGAAGCTGCCCGTGGTGGAGGAGGGCGCGCTGGTGGGGATAATCACCAGCGAAGATCTGCTAGGATGTGTGGAGTAGTCCGAGATCTTCGCAGATCCCGTATCCGCACCCGTCGGCGGATAACATAACGCAGAGTTTAAATATCGAGAAGAAAATGTGGTATCGGGTCGAGGTAGCCAAGCCTGGTATGGCGCGGGTTTGCTAAACCCGTGTCCCTCGGGGACTCGAGGGTTCGAATCCCTCCCTCGGCGCTTAGATAAATCTTTGCTGCTGATCTTGAGTTTAAATCGGGAGGCCCCGATAAATTTGACGCGAAAGAGACCGCCTGTGAGGTTGCAATCAACGATTTATGAGGCGTGGCTATCGGAGAATCCCAAGCTCGTTGATGACGGCCCCATTGAATTAAAACCTGATTTGGATTGTGAAGATGACGATGCAGTTATTCTAGATTCTCATCATGTAAATTCCGAAATTTTACCTGAACACTATGCCGATAAAACTATGATATTCGGGGAGTATAATGAATATACTGGTTTTAAAATATGGATAACTCCTAAAGGCTTTGATTATTTGCTAATGGCGCATCAAACACATTACCGTGGCAATTTTGTAACCATGGATGGAAGAACATTCGGAAATTATCCACATTTCCACGAGTTAGATTTATATCGTTCCAGTGATGGAATTTATCCTGAGACACGTAGAATTGTAATCGAATCCCTCTATAGCGGAATGGATTCTGCTCGCTTACTCGAAGCTTTCATGTCTTACTACAATATAGAGGACGGTCATGAAAATACAATCGGATTACCTTCAAGATCTGGGAGACAACGGGGGATAGATGAATTTTGACGAATGAAATACAACTAGAAATATTTAATAAAATAAAACTGGCCATCTGTGATACGGTCCAGTATAATGAAGTTGGAAAAAATGCAATTGAGGTTGTTACGCCCTTTCTTGACTGGAAGGGTGCACAAGTATCGATTTTTATCACTGAAGACGGTCGTATCACAGATGGTGGCCAAGTATTAAGCCAATTGAAGTCGCTTAGAGTTATAGACGATTTTAATAATTGGGAGTTTAAATTAGATTTCTTTCAACGATCACGCGTCCAAAGAGTAAGAGGAAGTTTACAACCAATTGACAACGAATCGGTTACAGATATTTTGAAGTATGTTCAAGGCATAACAAGATTGCCCAATTTTTTTGAACCGAAACCGATTCACACAACATTAGATAAATTCCCTAATATAGCGCGTGATGTTGCTCTTAATGCGCTAATCGATATCGCTCCACATGATGATTTTGACAAACGCAAAGAATGGGCCGCAAAATTTGTTAAGGCAAGGCACATCCCTCTAAATGGTTTTGATATAGAAAGCGATATGTCCCCCAATAAATATTGTAGATTGGTGAAAATAATTAGCCATGCTACGTCTAGCACATCCGATAGAAGGCAACACGTTTCAGCAAAAGTGTTGGACTCACTCTTGTGGAAAAGAGACGAGCCGGATGTAGAATTATATATAGTTGCAGATGATCTGGATGTATATCCGCCTGAATCAGGAAATTTGCTCAAGGAAGAATCTGAGGAAATAATTCAACTAAAATTCGATCAATCTGGTGCTAGGCTAGCGGAAGTCCTCACCGAATAATTTATTTCACGAATTTTATTTAGGATGGTCATGTTTTTATAATATTTGAGGGCCCTACCAATGATAGTGGGTTCTTGTGCTGATGGTGGCCATTCAGACCGTTCCCGTGGGCCAGGAGGCCCTCCACAACGTTTCCATGGACTTCGCCGGGCAGAACAT
>CAYQFP010000126.1:0-4553 GCA_964416865.1 uncultured Methanotrichaceae archaeon | reverse complement strand
GAGACCTGCCTGGAACCCTGCGTCGTATACGATGTCCATCTTGTCCAGGATCTTGTACGTGGTCTCGCTCTGGTTGAACCTTTGGGGTCCAAAGCCCTTTGCCTCGACCGTCAGGCCTTCGCAGACGTAGGCAGACTCGACGAGCCGTTTCGCCTCTCTGAGGAGGGGATACTGCTTTCCGTCGGGCATGGGACCCAATAGCTCGTCGGTGGTCATGCCGTGTATGGCCAGCTCATGGCGAGGATCAGATCCGATCTGGGTGACGAAGAGTTTGTACAGGGCGTCGCCGGTACGCTGGGATACGAAGTCACCGGTCGTATAGACGGTGACGTTGAGCTTCCTCAGGCTGATCTCGTTGATCATATCCAAAAGAGAGTTTGCCTCGAGGGCCACCATCTCCTCGGGGGTTGTCTCTGGCGCGTACGGATATAGGTCGGCGTCGATCATCAGGTTGACCAGTACCAGATCCTCCTCTTCATCCTCCTCCTCCTCCTCCACAGGTGTCGGCAGGGGCAAGACTGCCACGGCAGAGAACGAGAGCCAGTCGGTGACGACCTCGGACGAGGCCTCTGCCGTGACAATTTCTCCCCCGTACTCGGCGGTTACGTTCACGAGGTTGACCAGCGGCTCCGTCCCTTCCAAAACGGTCTGCAGCTCTACCGTCTGTAAACCGCCGATGGGCAGCGACGGGAATGTCCAGACGAGCCGCCGCGGCCCCTCAATCACCGGCCGGAGGCTCGAGTTGATGAAGGTCAGACCCTCTGGCAGGGCGTCGGTGAGGCGGACCGGCCCCAGGGCTTTGTTCCCGTCGTTGGTTATGTTTATGGTGAAGAGCACCCGATCTTCGTCCAGCATCGCGGCTTTCTTGGTCACGTTGACATGAGGGGTTAGGTACGTCGGTATACCGTAGATGCCGATCGATGTGGTGATATTATAGCGGCCGCGTAAGGTCTGGTCCACCCGGATCTTCTCGTTCTCGGTGCTGCCCGTCTTCTCCGCGATCGTTATCTCGGCTTCGCCCTGGAACTCTCCGACGATGGACATGGTGGCCGAATCCATCACAGCCTCTTTTTCTATGTAGTCGGCCGAGTCGATGCGTTCGCATATTACCGATTCTTTGCCTCTGGTTGTCATCCCCTCGTACCATTTCGAGCTGTAGTTCGTCTCCATCCCGCCCGCTCTCTGAGCCGTGGGGATGTAGTCCATCAAAGAATCCTTGTATACGGTGCCAGTCTGGATCAGCTCCTCGGACTCGTAGTAACCGCTCCCCTGTTCGAAAGACCTCTGAATGTTACCGATCTTCTTATCCACGGCCACGAAGCCCGTTCCCTTCGCGTACTTCGATAATGCGACGCCGCTCCCGTAGGAGTCCAGGGATTCTTCCGTCCGGAAGCTGCCGTGATAACCCTCGTAGAGTTCCATCAGGGTCTCGCCGCTATTTGGGTCCCGTTTGAGGTAACCGATTCTGACCTGCCCGCCGTTGAACTCGGCACAAGAGGCGTAGGTAGTCTGGCTCTCATCGACCAGAAAAGAGCTCTCCTTATCGACGTTGTTCATGTAGAGGTAGCTTTCCGATACCGACTCGCCACGGGCGTGGTTCTTGGCGCAGGTGCGGTCGGACCACAACGAGTCGTAGTCGATCTCTCTTTTACCTGGCAACGAGAACGTGGTCTCTCGATGCTGGACGAAGGTATCTTTATCCAGACGTACGCTCCGGTTGGCGGTGCTGACCCCGAGGAGCCGGTCTCCTTCGTAGTACCCGCTCCCATGTTCCACGGTCCTGATCGTCGTGCCCGGCGTCTTGACCGTGATCGTCGCCGTCGCCGAGGCGTTCTTTGGAATATTCGTTACATTACCTGTTATATTGACGTAGTTCGTCAGCCCGTAAGGCTTTCTGGAGGTCGTGAGCCGGTTGTTGAGAAAGATGAAACCCTCACCGGTAACCGACGAAGTCTCCTCAAACATGAGGTCTTGTTCCTTTGGGATCTTGACCACCAGCTTGATGGACCCGGATGTACCGATACTGAGCTTTCCGATGACCCATTCCAGAACCTTGCCGTCGATATGGTTCGGCGGCGGGGTCGCGCTCACGTATTCCACGTCGGGCAGGAGGTCCACGATCGTCACGTCTGTGAGATCCTGGCCAGACTCGTTGCCGTTGCCGTAACCGTAACGTATGATGTAACTGACCTTGTCTTCTGCCGAGTAGATGGACTTCTCGGAGGTCTTGTTTATCCAGAGGTCGGTATGCCGGGGGACGCCGACGGTGGTGTTTATGATGACCTCGTCACTTACGTTCTCTTTACAGGTGATCTTGGCCGCGTTTTTTATGATCGTCCCGTTCGTCGTGTTGAGAGGCACCTTGACGGCGATGATGATCGTTCCGGTCTCGTAGATCGATAGGTTCCTGAGGGTCCACCGGTTGTTGGTGCCTTTATCGGGGTCCGGATCCGAGCCGTTGAATATCACGTTCTCGTCATAGGTCTCGTTGATTACCACCTCATGGGCATCGCCGTCACCGATGTTCCTGTAGGCGATCGTATAGCTTAGGTTCCCTCCCGCAGCCACAGGATCCGGCGCCCCGGTCTTTGAGATCTCCAGCTCGGGACCGACCACGCCGGTGACGATCACCACGCTGGCGTTTATGTCTCCATCGCAGGTCATGTTGACCGTGTTCTTCAGCATCGTCCCTCTCGGGGCGTCGGGACCGACCTCGGCGGTGACGATGATTTTTCCGGAACCGCCAGGCATCAGTTCGTCGATGGTCCATCGGTCGTCGGTTCCAATATCTGGCATCGGATTTGAGTGCTTGAAGGTCACGTTATCGTCGTAGGTTTCCACGAGGACGACATCGTGAGCTACACCACGCCCCCGGTTTTCGTAGCTTATGGTGTACGAAATGAGGCCGCCCGCCTCGGCAGGATCTGGGTAGGCGCTCTTCGATACGTTGAACTCGGGCTCGGGCATGGCGACTTCTAAGGAGTATATATCCCACTCCGTAATTGTGTTATCGTTCGGATCTGCGGCTGTCACCGTGGCGATGTTGCTGAGCCAGAATGTCTTGGGGCGAGGTATATAGCCGGGGGTCTTCTGATACTCCATGCTGACCACCATCCCGCTGACATCGATCACGCTGATCAGGGTGTCGCCGGTTCTGTAATCTATGACTGTGTAATAGGTGCGTTGACCCACCACTGGTTTTTCGTACTCTATCCTGAGATATTCCATCGTCGGCTTGCAGAGGTAGGTATCAGATACCACCTCGCCTCTTGGGTCATACTCGGTGGTCAAGACGGCATCGGATATGGGATCATAATATTCAGACCTTACCACGACCCCATACTCGTCCATCATAAGGTCCAGGCACTCGTCGGTGACAGGGTCTGTATAATTGTAAAATGTATAGCTCTTCTCTTCGATAATCTCATGAGTCACCACCAGCCGGGCCTTGGTTTTGTCGAAGCTCTCCCTCAGCTCGATCAGCTTATTCAGCTTGATCCCCAGCCGGGTCTTCATCCGGGAGAGCTTCTGGATCAGCATGATCATGTTGACGGATCCTGACCCGTCCGACATGACGACGAGCGGCTCGTAGTCGACGGGGTTCGGTACTTCGTATACGCACTCGTACATCCACGATTCACCGGGGTCCAGGACGTTGTCTCTTTCGAGGTCGCCGCTTGTATATACCGGGTTGCAGCTCGGTCCTATCTCCTGGTCGTCTGAGACGTTGATGTCTGTAAGGGGGAGGTCTCCCGTGTTGGTGATGTTGTAGGTGTAAGTTACGATGTCTCCTACATGAGCAGGCATCTCGTATATGCAGTCTTTTTCTATGCCGATGCTCGGTATTAGTATCTCGACCACGACTGCGACTACCGAATAATCGGATACCGTCCCCCCTATTGGATCTTTGGCGGTGACGGTCCCTACGTTGCTGACGGCGAAAACAGGCCAGGCCGTGGCCTGATAGATCCAGACCTCGCCGGGTCCGAGAACGCCGTCATCATCGTTGCCGCCGACGATGACCGGGACGAGGCCCTGGTCGTCGGTGACCGTTATATCGGTGAGGTTGACATCGCCCGTATTCTCGACCACGTAGGTGTAGGTCACCTCTTGACCGCTGTATACCGGGTTCGGGTCGACGCTCTTCGTTATGTTGATATTCGGGTTGAAGGGCTCTACGACCAGCTCCACGCCGTCTTCGCCCTCGCAACCATATTCATTCGTGATGGTGAGGTTGACGATGATTGTCTCCAGTGAGCCTACGGCCTGAGTGGTCCACTCGAAGATCATCGCCTCGGAGGAGATGGGATCACCTGCAGATGCGCTCCAGTGGTACGTACAGTTCGGGCACGGAAACACGGGTTCAAATGTGCAGATCTCTCCAGAACGAACGTGTTGAGGGGCCTCCGATGCCGTGGCCGGGGTCCAGATCAAGGTCAAAAGTATAATTGCAAGAGCTATAGAAATCGCTCTCATCGGTCGATCTTCCTGATCGAGGAGTCTGGCGACTCGATGTATATTACCGTGTGCTCGCACCGGCTGGAGGTTATCGT
>CAYQFP010000125.1:0-4560 GCA_964416865.1 uncultured Methanotrichaceae archaeon | reverse complement strand
TGTAAAATTGCCTAAAAAATTGATTTTTGCGCGTATTGCACCTGCGGAATCTAAGGTAATAGAAAAGGGACGTCAATTCATGAGCGGCTCATGACAGTGCTGACGACATGGGCACAACAGGGACTCAATACCCTCCAGATGATGAGGACGAGCCTAAGCACCTAAACACATACCTTTGGACCAGCAAGTCATTTGTGGTATCTGAGATTCTATCTTTCACCACAGTAGTTGTAAATAGATTGCGTTATAAAATGGGGTTGTGGAGTTATACTTATTCTAAATGGTACTATCTGATCTACAGCCCCTGCCAACTAACCGTGTTTTCATCCGATGTATGTGTGTATGATCTTTACGACATGATCAACGGCCGATGATGATGAATGTCGAGCGTAGACGGGATCGGTCGACCCGACGTTACTACAGGATTCCGCCTATCAGCTCTTTCGGGCTGATTTCCACCATCCGGAGGATGAGATAACTCCCCAATACCGTCCCCGCCACGCTTCCTATGTTTGCGAGAGCAGCCACCAGTATGACCCGGAAGAGGGGGATCTTCATCAGTTCGCCGAATGTCTCGGCCTCGCCCATACCCTTCATGTCCCCCATCGTTGGCTTGCGTTTCCAGGCCTCAACCAGCCCGGCGAACCAACCGGCTGCGATGAGAGGGTTCAGGCTGGTGATCCACGCCACCGAGAAGGCTGTCATGACAGAGAGGGGATGGCCCCTGGCCAGGACCACGCCCAGCGCGCTGAGGACCCCGTTGACCAAGAACCAGATCTTCAGCGCGGCGAAGATGTTCTGGGTGGAAAAGCCCGATAACAGGACGGCAACCAGTGTTATCACCACCAGCAGCATCATCGCCACGCCAACCAGCTTGGGCAAGGATAACCTCTTATCAGGCAGCTTTACCATCACATCGAGTTCTGGTACAGTCTCCGGGTTTGCCAGATAACGGCTTATCCCTTCTCTGTGGCCAGCGCCCACCACCGCCACCACCTTACCCGATCCGCTCAGGCGGATGAGGTTCCGGGCGATGTAGGCGTCCCTTTCGTCTATCAGGACCTGAGCCGCACGGGGCGATATCTTTCTGAACTCTTCTATGACCTGGGCGACCACGTCATCCTGGGTGATCTCGTCCATATCGATCTCCTCACCGCCTCTGCCAAAGGCCGCCGGTATCAGTGAAGCTATCAGCTTGACCTTCTCCCGGAACCTCATGCTGGACCAGAAACGCTGGATGGTAACGCCGATATCCCGGTCCACCAGGGCGACCCTGGCACCCATCTTATGGGCAGTGTTGATGGCTGCGATCATGTCAGACCCGGGTTTGACCCCCACCTCCGCACCGATCTTCTTCTGGATGTAGGCCAGGGAAAGCTGGATCAAAAGGAGGTAGAGCTTGTTCCCGCTCAGCAACTCTTTTATCTGGATCTCGCCAGTTTCTTCCTGGCCGGTAAGTGAGCGGTACCTGCTATCACAGAGTTCCACCGCCACGATATCTGGTTTCAGATCTTCTATGGCCGTGGTCACATCTTCGACGCTCTTCTCAGAGACATGTGCCGTGCCGATGATCACCACGTCGTTATCTCGGATCTCCGTAGATTCTGCGTCGTCTATGTCTACCATATCCAAACCGATTACCTCGACAATCTATCCCTGGACGTCCGACCAAGTAGATCCTCCCTTCGGTCGGATTCATAAAAAACCTTTGCACTTATAGTCGAGACAGAATAGTGTTTAACGATGAACTCACCACCTCGAACAAAGCTCGATCGCCCTGGCAAGGTCCGACCTGGAAAGGATTCCCACCAGCCTGCCGTCTTCCAGCACGGGTAACCTGCGAATCCTCCGCTCTGCCATCTTTTTCATGGCATCAGTCGCCGTCACGTCTGGCTCGATCACATATATCTTCTTGATCATGATATCTCTTACGGTGGTGACGTTTCTCACATCCTCGGCCACCTTCTGGATGTCTGTGATGGTTACTATCCCCGCCAGCTTTCCATCCTGGAGCACGGGATAGCCCCTGTGTTTCTCGACGAACATCAGGTTGACCATCTCTCCCAAGGTGGTGGAAGGTGGCACGGTGCTGACCGCGGAAGACATTATGTCTCTGACCCGTATCCCTTCCAGGCTGACCGATATGGAGGTGGCCTTCTCCTCTTCCGAGGCCCCGATATAAACGAAGAAGGCTATGATCAAGAGGAAGATGCTAGAGAATATCCCCACGACCCCCATGAATATGGCGAAGGTCTTGCCGATGGTGGCCGCCTGCCGGGTCGCAGCAACGTAAGACATCTTGGTGGCAAGCCAGGCCCTGAGAACCCGACCGCCGTCCATGGGGAAGGCGGGAAGGAGGTTGAATGCCATCAGGATCAGGTTGATCATACCCAGGGTCCAGAGGAATACGGTGAAAGGATACTCTTCGCCCAGGTAAGTGGACGACAGGCTCCAGAAGAGAAGACATCCCAGCCCGAGGATCCCGCTGACCCCAGGGCCCGCGATGGCCATCTGGATCTCTGCCTTCGGATCCCGGGGGATCTCTTCCATGGCGGCCAAGCCTCCGAAGATGTAGAGGGTTATGCTCTTGATCCTTACGCCGTAGCGCATGGCAACGGCCGAGTGGCCCAGCTCGTGCAGCCCTACGCAGACGAAGAGCAGGATGGTGAAAGCGGAGGAGTAGACCCACCTGATGAGGGACGGCTCTACCGCTCCAAACCCATAGGTTTTTCCAAATAGTGGGACGCTGGTAATCCCAAACAGGTAGGCTATCACGGGTATGATCAGCAGGAACGTCAGGTGTAGTCTGATCGGGATCCCCGCGATCTTCCCTATCTGGAATGAGAAATTCATTATTCGTTTTTATAGACCCTGCCGGTTAATATCACTTTTGACGGGGCTGGTAAACGATCGATAGGCCCGAAGACCGAAAGGAGGCTTTTCTCACCTCTTCACGATGAGACCTATCCGGCGACATATCATAACATTTCAGCAGTTCCAAGGACCCCTCTCTTTAAGCCAGGCGTCGATATCTGCAGAAGCCCTTCGGGCAGATCCCATGGCACTGATCACCGTAGCGCCCCCGGTGGTTATGTCCCCACCTGCCCAGACCCCTTCCAGAGTGGTTCTGCCGTTCTCATCCGCCACCAGTGTGCCCCATCTAGTGGTTTCCAGTCCAGGGGTGTTGGCTGGAACGAGGGGGTTGGGCATGGTGCCCACCGCTATGATCACCGTGTCCATCTCTATGATGTGCTCAGATTCTTTTTTGACCACCGGGCGGCGGCGGCCGCTCTCATCTGGTTCGCCCAGTTCCATGGTGACTACCTCCATGGCCTTCACCCTGCCACGATCATCGGCGATGAACCTGGTAGGGTTGGTCAAGTAATCGAATATCACGCCTTCTTCTTTGGCGTTCACGCTCTCTTCCAGTCTGGCAGGCATCTCCGACTCGGACCGGCGATATATCACGTGGACCTCGTCAGCACCCAGCCTGATTGCAGAGCGGGCTGCATCCATGGCTACGTTGCCGCCGCCGACTACAGCCACCTTGCGGCCCTGCCTGATGGGGGTATCGTACTCAGGGAACTTGTAAGCCTTCATCAGGTTGACTCTGGTGAGATACTCGTTGGCAGAATAAACACCGTTCAAGTTCTCTCCGGGAACGTTGAGGAATCGGGGGGCTCCAGCTCCGATACCCAGAAAGACGGCATCGTAGCCCGTTTTAAGCAGCTCGTCAACCTGAACCAGTCTTCCTACCACGGAATTGAGTTCAAGCTCTGCACCCAGGCTTTTCACGTACTCTACCTCCGATTTGACGATGTCTTTGGGCAACCTGAACTCTGGGATGCCGTAAACCAGTACCCCTCCAGCTTCGTGGAGGGCCTCGAATACGGTAACCTGGTTACCCATTCTGGCCAAGTCTGAGGCACAGGTGAGTCCTGCGGGTCCGGATCCTACCACAGCCACTTTCTTCCCCGAGGGTGGCAAGACTTCTGGCGACGGCCTATCCTTTTGTCTTGCCGCCCAATCGGCCACGAACCTCTCCAGGCGGCCAATGGCTATGGGCGCGTCTTTCTTGTCCAGAACGCATTTACATTCACATTGAACCTCCTGAGGGCAAACCCTGCCACAGATTCCAGGTAAGCTGTTCTTGCTCTTGATTATCCTGACGGCCTCCCACAGATCCCCGTCCTGAATCGCTTTGATGAACTTGGGGATATCCAGTTCTACAGGACAACCTGCCATGCACCTGGGTTTCTTGCACTGCAAGCACCTCTTAGCCTCCTCTACGGCCTGCTCTTCAGAGTAACCCAGAGCCACCTCTTGGAAGTTGTGTTTTCTCTCCTCAGGAAGTTGCTTGGGCATGGAAACCCGGTTTAAGTTCAGCTTTTTCTTTTTGTCTGACATTTTACCCAGCTTCTATCTTACTGCTCTGCAGCTTTTTTAGGCGATCTAGCGTTGCGTTATAAAACCCGAATAGTACCCTAATTAGCTGTAAATTTAAAGCTTTTTGGTTGTAACGCCAACCGATAGGGAGATCGAATCCCAAAATAGAAATAC
>CAYQFP010000124.1:0-4662 GCA_964416865.1 uncultured Methanotrichaceae archaeon | reverse complement strand
CCCTCCGATTTTGACGATCTAGCCGCGCTCGACCACGATCTTGCTCTTTTTGTTTTTGTACATAAAGTATAACTTTATGTGCACAAGTAAATGTGAGCGTAAGCGAACATTTTCTTGGCGGAACGTGCATATGACTTCTTTGAGATGCTCCATTAAGTATCAAGTCTAAGGTTCATGACTATAATGACCCTGGTTCGCCAGGGAATACTCTGGTCGGAAATAGTGCCATTTTTAGGAGGGGGTCCGGAATAGGAAGTGTAGTTTATCCACCTCTACTTCTTCCGGTACAGCTCACGCATTGACTCTTGGTGCAGAGAAGCTATCACGTCTCCAAGGATCCCCATTAAGAATAGCTGGAACCCCACGATGATCAGTATGGCGGTGAGTATGGTCAAGGGGACATGCTCGATCCGGCCGTCTAGCCAGTCCATCACCACGTAGATCCCCAGCAGAAACCCCATAGCACCAAACAAGGATCCTATAACCCCAAAATAAAATAGCGGGTTCTGGGTCTTGGCCATCTTGTATATGGTGGCCATGATCCTGGCACCGTCCCGGAGGGGATTGAGTTTAGTCAGGGTGCCTACTCGTCTCTGCCCATAGGTTATGGGCACCTCGGTTATGCGCAGCCCCTTCTTCACGCTCTCGATGGACATCTCCGTCTCGATCTCGAAGCCGGTCATGGTGAGGTCGAGCCGTCTTATGCCCTCCGCAGAGAAGGCCCGATAGCCAGATAGGATGTCGTTTAAGGACACCCTGTAGATGTACCTGAATAAAGAGTTGATCAGCCTGTTACCTGCCATGTTCAGCCGGGTGAAGGCGCCCTTCTGGAGGTTGCCGAAACGCATCCCCACCACGTGGTCCGATCTCCCCTGTCGGAGGGGGTCCAGCAGGATGTGAGCCTCGGAGGGCAGATAGGTCCCGTCTCCGTCTATCATCAGGATGTATCCATCCTCTATCTGATCGAAGGCCTCTTTGAGAGCCTGGCCTTTGCCCTTCCCGCTCTGGAGGATGACGCGGGCTTTGGCCTCCCTGGCCCGGCCTACGGTATCATCGACGCTGTTGCCGTCTATCACCAGCACGTTCTCGAACCCCATCGCCCTGAACTCTTTGATCACCTCGGCGATGGCGTCTTCTTCGTTCAGGGTGGGGATCAGAACGCAGACGTCTTCGAAGCTCAATTTGTATCAGTCCGGCTATATGGTGATGAGGCAGGGATAAATAGGTTCCCGATACGTCCCGGAGCCTAACGGCTAAGACTTCATGACCGCCCTTATCAGGCCTTCGTATTTTTGGGTCAGTTCATCCAGGTCGTCTTTGGTCGTCTCCAGGTAGAGCCTGATCAGCGGCTCGGTGTTGGAAGGCCGTATCAGAATGCTGTAACTCTCCGTTGTTACCTTAAGACCGTCGGTGGTGTCCGGTGCCATGTGAGCCAGCTCATCTTCCAACCGCACCATCACCTCTTTTGGGTCCAGATCCATCTCGATACTCCGCAGGAGGTAGGGATAGTCGGGTATCTCATCCGATAGGGTGGAAAGTTTCTCTCCTCCGGCGACGACCTCGCCCAAGACGAAGCTCATGGCGAAAGGATCGTCGGAGTACTGGAACTCGGGCAGGAAGAAGTGGGCGCTTCGCTCCACGCCCAGGACGGCACCCTCGTTCTTCACCCTGTTGGCCACGTAGACGTCTCCCACCCGTTCCCTGAGAACCGTTATGCCTGCAGGCTCCAGCTCTCTCTCTATTATCATGGAGCAGTCGAAGCCCGCGATCACCACGTCGCCTGGTCGATACCGTTTCTTGGCCAGTATGATCGCTATCTTCTCCGGAGGAACTATCCTGCCCAGGTCGTCTATCACCAGGCCTCGGTCGGCATCAGGGTCGAAGCCCACGCCATAGTCCGCGCCGGTCGCAACGACTGTCCTGGCGGCCTCCTGGAGTGACGCTTCTGTGGGCGAAGGCCCTCTGCCGGGGAAGCGGCCGTCGGCCACCCCGTTGAGCACCAGGGGATCGAAGCCCAGTTTCCAATAGAGAGGACCCATATTGCAGGCCGCCCCGTTCCCCATGTCTAAGACGACCTTCACAGGCCGCTCGAGGTCCAGCTTCTCGGAGACGTAGTCGGCATAGACCTCGATTGCCTCCTCGGCGGCATGATCGGTCTTGATGCCCTCGCCCTCTCTGAAGGAGCCTTCCTCGTAGATCGTCATCATCTCTGTCTGGTGGTAGAGCATCCCGTAACCCTCGGCGGTCCTAAACCGGATTCCGTTGTACTCCGGCGGGTTGTGAGAGGCTGAGATGTAAGCTGCCGCGTCGCATCCCGTCTTCAGGGTCAGGTAGCTGAGAACAGGGATGGGCAGGACGCCGTAGCTTTCCACGTCGCAACCGGCGCCCAGGACCCCTTCTAAAAAAGCTCTCTCCAATGAAGGGCCGCTTTCGCGGGTGTCTCTGCCAAGGGAGATCCTGCCGTCCGGGAGGTATGATCCCAGGGCCGAGCCCACCTTCCGGGCGATATCCTTGGTGAGCTCTTTCTCGTAGACGCCTCGCACGTCATAGGCTCTGAAGACTGTCACACATCTTGGGTGGTCTATCAGGTTTAAAATAGTTTTCGAGCTGTAGGCTCCCCGATCGCGTGGCCAGGCCTCACAGAGGTGATCCTCACCCGCAGGGTCTCGCCCTGTCCGGCGCCGCGGACGAATATCTTGAACCCTTCGACCCTTGCCACGCCGTCGCCGGACTTCCCATTTCCCACGATCTCCAGTTCGATCTCATCTCCCACCGCAACCGGCGCCTTGAGGAACCCCTGTCCGACGACGTACATCTCCGCGCTCGCCTTTCGCGAAGCTGCGGGCGAGTGGGCCCTGGCGGTCCTGAACCTGGCCTTCACCTCAGATAGGTACTCCTTGAAGCTCTCTCCTTGAAAAACCTTGACCAAAAAACCCCCGCCGGGCCGGAGGACCTCTTCTGCCACGGCCAGGGCAGACCGGGCCAGGTCGATGGACCGGGCGTGGTCCAACGTCCAGTTTCCCGAGAGGTTGGGCGCGGCATCGCAGATCACCACGTTCACGTCTGCCTCACCCAGCGCGTCCCTGATCGAGTCCAGGGTCTCCGGAACGGTGATGTCTGCCCGGATGGTGGTCACCCCGTCGATGGGGTCGATCTCCTCCAGGTCCACCCCTACCACCCTGCCTTTGGATAGCTCTTTGGCCACCTGGAGCCAGCCACCAGGGGCAGCCCCGAGGTCGAGGACGGAGTTGCCCTTCTTGATCAGGCGGAACTTCTGGTTTACCTGCTGGAGCTTGTAGGCCGATCGGGCCCGGTAGCCTTCGGCTTTGGCCTTTCTATAGAAATGATCCTTCTGGTCTCTGGCCATCGCCGGATAGATTCCGGGCAATATATGAAAGAACTGCGGTCAGGATGGCGAAGAGGGGCAAGGATATATATCCCGGCCAGGATAACATGGGCATCGTGAGAGAGGAAGGGCGGCTGCCGCTGGCGTATTATTCGCCGGTGTGGAAAGTCCCCCCACCACTGGACGCACAGACATCCTTTGAGGGTGTAGGGCGAGAGTCCTGGCAATGGCACAGAAACGATACTGCACCGCGTTAATGCCATGATGCCGCAAGGCTGAGGTCGCGCGGGAGGCAGATGAAATGGCGAATCCCTGTGGGTGCAAGCCAAAATAAGAGCGGAATATTGGGTGTCCAGCCAACGCTCGGGTATGGCGCTAAGCCGAATGCCGCCGAAACAGAAGGG
The DNA here is from genome assembly GCA_964416865.1 of uncultured Methanotrichaceae archaeon. Lineage (GTDB taxonomy): Archaea > Halobacteriota > Methanosarcinia > Methanotrichales > Methanotrichaceae > UBA204. Next base: position 912 of record CAYQFP010000124.1, on the reverse strand, counting down.
GGCTTACTCTCCTCACTCACGCTTATCCAGTTATTCTCTGAAGAGCGACCTGGCCAGGAGCCTGGCGACTCGCACGGGTTCCGCAATCCTACCATTGAGGGTGAAGCCGTTGAGCAGCGCCTTAGTCTCATCATTCGTTGCCCCCAGGGATCGGACATATACCTGGTAACCGGTCTTCAGCCTGACTGACGCCCGGGATCCCATGCGCCGGTATAGGGCGATCTTCTCTTCAGGCCGGGGGAAGTACTCCCGGATGTAGCCTTCGAGCCCCTCGGACTCTTCGTAAGATAGGCCGATCACCGGCAGGCCCAGCTCGTCGAAGACCTTCTCGATATCGATTATGTTGAACCAGCCGATCACCGTCCCGCTCAGGAGCAGGGCGTTTATGTCTCTTCGGTCCAGGTCGTCGTAGATCTTGAGGACGCCCTCGGTGGCATCATTGCCGCCTACGGTTATCTTGGCGAAGCCGAAGCCGTCGATCTTCAGGTCCCGGCGCATGACCACCCCTGCGAGCTGTGATTTGGGCTCGGTCTTCACGAAGCTTTCTGCAATTCCCAAAACCCGGAGCCCCTTCTTGTTCACGTGCAGGGTCATGGTGCTACGTAGGTCATGAATGGTGAAGATCTTTTTGGGACTATGGGGGTCATCTGTTCGGCAGAGGCGGAAGGCTGCCCGGACGCCTTCCGTCGTCTGGCGCCCGGTCCTGCGGCGATCAGGGGAGTTATTGGGCCGGTTTGGTATCGATCGGAGAACTCATGCCTGGATGAGATCGCTTGTGTGCTGGTGCCCCTGGGCGCGGAGGAGGGTTTCTGGTGGGGGGATCGAGCAGGGTGAATATATCAAGCTGGCCGGGTTGCATTTCCCATTCCGGACCCCCCTCCAAAATCGCCAATAATAAAAGAGCAAGGTCGT
>CAYQFP010000123.1:0-4676 GCA_964416865.1 uncultured Methanotrichaceae archaeon | reverse complement strand
CCGGAATACAGCTTCTTGTCGCACTTGTACATAAAGTATGTACATAAAGTATAACCTTATGTGCACAAGTAAATGTGAGCGTAAGCGAACATTTTCTTGGCGGAACGTGCATATGACTTCTTTGAGATGCTCCATTAAGTATCAAGTCTAAGGTTCATGACTATAATCTCGCAACAGGCTCGCCACCTTTCTCCTTAGCTCCTCCACCGGGCCGTCGTTCTCGATCCTTCGATCCGCAGCATTTATGGCCAGGTCCACCCCCCATTTCAGTTCCCGGCTGTCCCTCTCGGCCACGGCCACCGCATCCGAGCCGTCGTCCGATCGTCTCCGCGAGGCGATCCGCCCCCGCCTGACCTCTTCTGGCACGTGGATCTCGATCAGGCAGAAGTCCCGACAGCAGCTCCTGAAGAAGTCCACCTCATCCTTGCTCCTGATCCCCTCCACCACCACCAGGTCAGATCCGGGATCGATCTTCTCCAGACATCGCTCTGCAACCGCGCAGGCACCACCGCGCTTGCGGAGCAGGTTTCCCACCCGGCCCAGGTTCTGGTCGCAGGGCTCCAACCCGAGTCGGGCCGCCTCATCTCTGATCACGTCCCCCATCACTACCACCTGGATCCCCATCTGGCGGGCGACCTCTGCGGCCGCCGACTTGCCGGAGCCTGGCATGCCCACGAAACCTATGATCTTCATCCTCGTACCTCAGCACACGATCTGCTAACCTAGCGATTCTGGTGCTCTTACGCTGACCTTTATCAGATCATCGATGGTCGAGGCCAGCTCTTCGAGCTTATCTTTGGAGAGAGGCTCGAACTCGTCCTCACCGGGCAGACCCTGCTGGAGGACCAGAGCCTCGACTCCCCTACTAGAAAGATATCCTGCGATCTCTCTCAGCTCCCCTGAAGATGGCATCTCCGGGAATACCGTGGTCCTGACCTCCAGTGAAACACCCTGCTCTATGCACCTATTCAGGCTATCCTTCACCCGGGCGGCCACGTTCTCCCTGCCAGTGACCCGGGCGTACTCCGGATCTCTCAAAGCGGCCTTGACGTCGAGAAAGACCCTATCCACCAACCCTTTTTCTACGAGACCTGCCAATCGATCGGGGTAGTAACCACAGGTCTCTATCCCCACCCTGAGAGATCGTTTTCTTGCGAACCTGGCTATCTCTTCTGCAATCGACGGCTGCATCAGAACTTCTCCCCCCGATAACACCACCGCGCTGACGAAGGGCGCAGCCTCCTGGATATTCTCATTCACCACAGAGAGTTCCACCAGGCTCTCTCCGGTCTGGAGGTGGCTGTTCTGGCAGTGAGGACACCTCAGAGGACAGCCCCTAAGGAAGATTACCGTGGCCGCGACCCGGGGCCAGTCCACCGTGGACAGAGGCACGACCCCACCCAGGTTCACCTTCATATCATCCTCTCCCAAGCTGGGCCATGACCTTCTCCGCTATCTTGGGACCTACGATCCGGCCGATCTCCGACTCGCTAGCCACCTTCAGGCTCTCCTGACTGGTGTATCCGGCCAGGTACAGCTTCCTGGCCCTGACCCGTCCGATTCCCGTCAGCTCCAGGAGGGCCAAAAGGTCGCGATTCGCGCCGTAATGGAGCCGTTTCTCCAGCCGGGCAGACTGGCGGGTGGCCCCCAGGTCGAGATGCCTCGATAGCTGGGCGGTGGAGTGCATCAGCCACTCTGCAGTTTCGGTCACCCTCCTCACATCCCCGGGGCCGACGCCGTACCTCTCGCAGATCTCGTTCTCGCTGGACTCGTATATCCAGCTCATCAGCATCGCCGCGGTCTTGGCCTCTTTCAACATCCAGTCGTAGTTCTCCTCGGGACAGAGGTCGGCGAGGTGTTCGTCTACGAAATCCTCCACCCAGTCGTCTCTGGAACGGATGTAGAGCAGCTCCATGTTGGGGGTCATGCAGATCAGGTGGAGAAGGGTCAGATCGGCAGGCCTGCCCCTATCCATGAGGTTATCCACCACGATCCTGGCGCTGAGGGGGTCGATATAAAGCCTGGAGACCAGAGACCCAAGAGATGTCGGCTCCAGATCGGGGGTGATCATGGAACTCTCCTCTAAGAAGTCCAGGGTCTTCTCCAGGGCTGCGTCCAGATGCCAGGTGTCCTGCTGGTGAGCATAGAATGTGGTATCTATGAACTCCCTCAGCTCTTCGGGGCTGGTGGCAAAACCGGCGGCTATTGTAGACAATATGTGGGTCCTCAAGGCGTTTTCTGCGGCCAGCTTCGACGAGATCTCCTCAGGCTCGCCGCGCACGTAGTGGTCCATCAGATCCGTCACCTCCTGCTCGCTCTTGGCCAGGAGGAACGACTCGCCATAAGGATCCAGACCGGGCCTGCCGGCTCGTCCTGCCATCTGGCGATACTCCATCACTGGTATGGGGACCATGCCCCGGCCGGCCTCGTACCTCCTGTAGCTCCTGATCACCACCCGCCTGGCAGGCAGGTTCAGGCCTGCGGCCAGTGTGGGCGTGCTGGCGAGCACTTTTATCGTTCCGTCTCTGAACCCTTCTTCTATCAGGCGCCTCTGTTCCGGCAGCAGACCGGCATGATGAAATGCAGACCCCTTCTTCGCGCAACCGGCCAGCTTCCTGGAGATCTCGCCCTCACCCGTGGCCAGAACCTTCCGGCAGAGCTTCTCGTTCCTGCCAGATAACGTCTGAGCCTGCCTGACCGCGGTAGCCTCGGCATTTCTCCTGCTGCTCTCGAAGATCAGCATCTGAGCGTCCTGATCCAGGGTATCCCTCACCAGGGCCGATAGATCGTCACGGGCCGGCTCGATGATCGAAGATCCCTCAGGATCGTAGACCGTTCCGTGACAGACCACACATTCTTTTAGAGATACTGGCCTCCACTCGCTCTGGACGATATCGGCCCTGAGCCAGTCTGCCAGCTCCGAGGCGTTCGCAACGGTGGCGCTGAGACCCAGTACCTGCATAGTTGGGTTCAGACGCATCAGCTTGGTGATGGTCATCTCCAGGGTAGGACCACGGTTGACAGAGTTGAGAAGATGGATCTCGTCCACCACCAGGACGGACAGGTCTCGTATCCAGCCGGCCTCGTTCCTGATCAAAGAGTCGGCCTTCTCCGAGGTGGCCACCACAATCTGATTTTTGCCCAGATGCTCTTCCTTCATCTCGAAGTCGCCGCTGCTTATCCCCACCGTCACCCCCAGCTCCTCGAACCTGGAGAAGGATATCAGCTTCTCTGTGGCCAGCGCCCGGAGGGGGACGATGTAAAGGGCCCGTCCCCCCTTCAGAGCCGCCCTGAGCATGGCCAGCTCTGCCAGAAGGGTCTTGCCCGCCGCCGTGGGGATCGCTACCACCAGGCTTTTGCCGTCCAGGAGCCCTCGCTCCACAACATCTGTCTGTGGTGGATAGAGCTCCAGGATTCCATCTTTCCGGTAAAGTTCTGCGACCTCTTTGGGCAGCCAAGAGGTCAGATCGTCGATCTTGATCATTCTACTCCTCTACTCTTATATATCACATGAAAGTACTATGTGCGAAGACGAGACCAGGCTTGGCTCGTCCAGGCTATGCTACCGGTGAATACCATTAATGGAGATAAACTACATGTATGCTGATCGGATAAAATCTCTCCCACCATACCTGTTCGCAGCAATCGACAAGGCCAAGCTTGAGGCGATGGCGAGAGGGGTGGACGTCATAGATCTGGGGGTCGGTGACCCGGATCTGGCCACGCCGCCCCACATAGTAGAAGCGCTCTGTGAGGCGGCGAAGAATTGCGATAACCATCAGTATCCCTCCTACGAGGGGAAGCTCTCCTTCAGAACCGCAGTGGCCGACTGGTACTCAGAGACCTTCGGGGTGAGGCTCGACCCAGAGTCGGAGGTTCTGGCCTTGATCGGTTCCAAGGAGGGAATCGCCCACGCACCGATGGCCTTTCTGAACCCCGGTGATCAGGCCTTCGTGCCCGACCCCGCTTACCCCGTCTACAAGACCGCGGTTCTATTCGCCGGAGGCGTTCCAGTCACCCTTCCCCTAAAAAGAGAGAACCGTTTTTTGCCCGACCTCGAGTCCATCCCCGCCGATCAGGCCCGAAAGGCCAAGTTGGCGATCCTCGATTATCCCAACAATCCTACGGGTGCCTGTGCCGACCTCGCCTTCTTCAGAGAGCTAGTTGAGTTCGCCCAGGATTACGACATCATACTGATGCATGACAACCCCTACTCAGAGGTCTACTTCGGTGATGATAGGCCGCCTAGCATCCTCCAGGTCGATGGTGCCAGGGAGGTGGCGGTGGAGTTTCACTCGTTATCCAAGACCTACAACATGACCGGCTGGAGGGTGGGTTCCGTTATGGGCAACCCAGAGATCGTCGAAGGGATCGGCAAAGTGAAGAGCAACATCGATTCCGGCATCTTCGGTGCGGTCCAGGACGCGGGCGAAGTCGCCCTTCGCAGTCCCGAATCAGGGAAGTTCGTGGCCCAGATGAGAGAGACCTACCAGAGGCGAACAGAGCGGCTCTACGACGGCCTGACAAAGCTGGGCCTAAAGGTCGATAAGCCCAAAGCGACCTTCTATCTCTGGGCCTGGATCGGTGGAGACTCGGGCGAGTTCGCCCAGAAGCTCATCCAGCGTCTGGGCATCGTCGCCACCCCTGGTGTGGGGTTCGGCGAGTACGGCGAGGGT
>CAYQFP010000122.1:1881-4799 GCA_964416865.1 uncultured Methanotrichaceae archaeon | reverse complement strand
TACAGTATCTATTTCTCCGTCTCTGCTCATATCTGTTCATCTCTGTTCATCTCTGCTCGTCTCTGCATATACCGGGCACGTCTATTTGAGAAAAAATAGAGGTTTATTATCGAGCACAGGATCAGGATGCTGCTGGATTGGTGAAAGAATTTGATTACATGATAGCTGATGAGATCAAAGCTCTTGAGCAGGATATGTGCTAGGCTTAAAATGGTGTACGATGTATTGACCCTTTTCGTCAGAGCGCAATATTTTTAGCATCGCGTGGAATAATTGTAAGAAATTGAAAAGTTCCGGCCATCAACCACCGGAGATTGACCGATTCGAGGACGGGGGATCATGAGGATATATTACATTCTGGTTTTAATGCTGATTGCGGCATCGTCGGGCCCAACCACTCCAGCTGGGGCTGACGGGATAATCATCGTCGATCCGCCACCAGGCGTGCCGATCGTGAAGCTGGGCGAGGCCCTGGCCATCAAGTATCACCACGTCGACGTGGAGATCGAGGACCAGGTGGCCACCACAAAGGTCGACCAGGTCTTCGTGAACGATAACCCCTGGACCGCGGAGGGGACCTACATATTTCCCCTGCCCGAAGGAGCGGCAGTGAGCGACTTCGTGATGTGGGTCGACGGCGAGCCGGTCAGGGGCGAGATCCTGGAGGCAGACGCGGCCAGGGCGATCTACAACGATATCGTAAGAAGGATGAGGGACCCTGCGCTTCTGGAGTACGTGGGAAGAAGGACGCTGAAGGCGAGCGTCTTTCCCATACCTCCGGGAGGTGAGAGAAGGATCGAGCTCGAGTACAGCCAGGTGCTCCCGATGGAGAACGGGCTCGTCCATTACGTCTATCCCCTGAGCACCGAGAAGCACTCCTCAAAGCCTCTTGAGGAAGTGGTGATCACCGTCGATGTGGAATCAAATATGCCGATCAAGGCGGTCTACTCCCCCGGCCACCAGGTCTTCGTCGAGAGAGAAGACGACCATCACGCTCTCTTGGGGCTGGAGGAGTATGACGTTCTCCCTGACAAAGACTTCGAGTTCTACTACTCGGTCAGCTCCAAAGATGTGGGATTGAACCTTCTCAGCTACAAGGAACCTGGCGAGGACGGGTTCTTCCTGCTTTTGGCAGCACCGAAGGTCGAGGTCGAGTCTGAAGAGGTGGTGGCAAAAGACCTGATACTGGTCCTGGACGTCTCGGGAAGCATGGAGGGCGAGAAGCTCGACCAGGCGAAAGACGCGGCCCTCTACGTCCTGGACCACCTCAACCGAGATGATGGGTTCAACGTCGTCGCCTTCAGCACCGGCCTTAGGACCTTCGGCTCGGGTATCGAGCCCGCCTCGAAACGATACGATGGTGCAGAGTTCGTGAAAGGGCTCGAGGCGATGGGCGGGACCGACATAAACCGGGCGCTCCTGGAGGCTGTGGAGATGACCGATCCCAACCGGACCACGGCGGTGATATTCCTCACCGACGGCCTTGCCACGGTGGGGGTGGAAGACGCCGAAACGATCCTCAAAAACGTCGAGGACGCGGCTCCTGAGAACGTCAGGATCTTCAGCTTCGGGGCAGGTGACGATCTCGACACAGATCTTTTAGACCAGCTCTCTCTCGATCACGGTGGGGCGAGCACCTATGTTCGGCCCGGCCAGAGGATCGACGAAGCCGTGAGCACCTTCTACGCCAAGATAAGCAACCCTGTACTCTCGAACGTAAAGGTGGACTTCGGCGGGATAAAGGCGGACCAGATATATCCTGACAGGACACCTGACCTCTTCGCAGGATCGCAGCTCGTCCTGGTGGGCCGCTACCGGGACGGGGGCAAGGTTGCAATCACCCTCTCGGGAACGGTGAACGATCGGAAAATGAGCTTCGTCTACCCAGGTAACAACTTCACCAAGAGCGGCGGTGCAGAGTTCATACCGAGGCTCTGGGCCACCAGGACGATCGGCAGCTATCTCACCGAGATTAGGCTCCATGGCGAGGATTCGGAGCTGATTGATGCCATCATCACCCTTAGCATACGGTATGGGATCATAACGCCTTACACCTCCTTTTTGATCGAAGAAGATGACATATTCACCGAATCCGCCAGGGAGGCGATCTTCCAGGATGTCTCGGAGGAGATGGCGGTGGAGGCCTCCAGGCCCTCTTTCGGATCATCGGCGGTCAAGATGGCAGCCTTCGAGGGCCAGATAGCGGCGGCAGAGGTCCCAATGCCAGCGCAGAGCATGAGTGAAGTCATCAAGCAGCTTGGAAGCAAGACCTTCATCTTCCGGAACGACACCTGGATCGATACCGCCTTCGATAGGTCCAAGATGGAGACGATGGAGGTCGAGTTTCTCTCCGACGGCTACTTCGACCTAATCTCTGCGAACCCGGTCATGGGTGATTACTTTGCCCTTGGCGAGCGAGTGATCGTGATCTACGATGGGGTTGCCTACGAGGTAGTGGAAGAATAAGGGGGAAGTGCTATGAAAACCATTTCGATAATTTCGATAATATTGTGCCTTGCAGCAGCTATTATTTCGTGCGCTGGGCCCTGTTTGGGAATGGATCTCCCCTGGGGGGACGATTCCAGTGATGAATATACCTGGTACGGCTCAGAGGCTCCAAGCGTCGCTTACAGGCTTGTAGACGAGGGACCGCGGCCTGGCCAAGAAGAGAATAACGGGCTTTGGATCGTTGATTTTGCCGAAAAGGAGAGACGCACATCCCTGGAAGTTCCCATGGGTGCTTGGGCCAGGATGATGCTTGCGCCCTCTGCCAGCGGTGAGCTGAAGCTCTATTGCCGCTACCCTACCGGGACGGTGGATCTGCTCCTCATGGATGATGTAGAGGATGGCCACAGCTACAGCGCCTGGTATCTCTCGGAGTGGGACGGTGATTACGAGGTCTGGTACACCCTGGACGG
>CAYQFP010000122.1:0-1781 GCA_964416865.1 uncultured Methanotrichaceae archaeon | reverse complement strand
TGGATCGGTCATGTACAGCTCTGCATCTCCCGCGGCCAGCCCCGCACCTTCCATCGGCCTTGCCGCCGGAGGGGCGAAGGATATCAACAACTTCCGGGAGAACATAGATCGAGGCTACATGCCTCTGCCCACGGACGTGACATACGAGGGTCTCTTCTACGACTACTACTTCGATACCGGTCAGGAGGAGAATGAGTGCGAAAAGCTCTTCTGCCCGTCGTACAGCTGCGCCGTGTCCAAAGACCCCTTCTCCGGGGAGGCTCAGCGCTACCTGTCTGTGGGCCTCAACTCAGGGATAACGGACTTTCAGAGGAAAGAGCTGAACCTCGTCGTCGTCCTGGATTACTCCGGCTCCATGGGCAGCCCTTTTAGTGAGTACTACTACGACCGCTTCGGAAATAAGGTAGAGATCGAGGATGAAGAAGACGACTCGGACAAGACCAAGATGGAGATCGCCGATCAGGCCGTGGTGGACCTGATGGCCCACCTCGAGGAGGACGATCGTTTCGGGATGGTCGTCTTCAGCAACGAGGCTTTCCTGGTGGAACCTTTAACCAAGGTCAAAGACAAGAACCTCGATAAGCTGGAAGAGAGCATCCTGAATATCGAAGATTACGGCGGAACGAACATGGAAGCCGGGATGGAGAAGGGGACGAACATCTTCGGGAGATATGCGGAGATAGACCCCTCGAAGCGCGAGAACAGGATAATCTTTCTGACCGACGCCATGCCGAACCGGGGAAGGACGGGTGAGAATGATCTCTTCAGCATCCTCGAAACGAATGCAGACCAGGGGATCTACACGACCTTCATAGGCGTGGGGGTTGACTTCAACACCGAGCTTGTCGAGGATATAACCAAGATCCGGGGAGCCAACTACTACTCCGTCCACTCGGCAGGGGAGTTCAAGGAGCGGATGGACGAGGAGTTCGATTTCATGGTAACCCCTCTCGTCTTCGACCTGCGGCTCGAGCTGGACGCACCTGGATACAAAATAGAGAAGGTCTACGGATCGCCTGAGGCCGATGAGGCCACGGGCGAGATCATGAAGGTCAACACCCTATTCCCCTCCAGGGCCGAGGAGGGAGAGGTCAAAGGCGGGATCATACTGATCAAGCTGAAGCAGATCTCGCCCGAGGGCGACCTGAAGCTTGCGGTGAGCTACGAGGACCGGAACGGAACCAAAGACGGCGACGAGGCCGTTGTGAACTTCCCGGATGCAGAGCCCGACTTCTACCAGAACGACGGCATAAGAAAGGCCGTCCTCCTCTCCAGGTACGCTGACCTTCTCAAGGACTGGATCGTGGACGAAAGGCGCGCCCTGAAGTCAGGCGAGACGATCACACCTTCGGCCACCCTGGAGGACGGGATCGTGGTGCCAGGGCCCGTGGAGCTGGGCGAGTGGGAGCGCCAGTCTGTGCCTTTGCAGGTCTCGGAGCCCTACAAGAAGCTCTTCGGCGTATTCGGCTCGTACTTCGAGGTGGAGGGCGAGGCCCTGGAGGACATCGACCTGCAACAAGAAGAGGTCGTTCTCGATACGCTGAGCAGATATCAGGGGGGCGGGGATTAGAGCGCTGGCGCTTCGCTTCTCTGGCCGGGATTGGGTCGCCCTGGAGAGGTCGCCAGGGTGGCGGCCCGTCCTATCCTTGGAGCACGGGCGTATTTTTTCAGTCAAACTTTCAGGACGAAACTGACAAAGAATTCTACACAAGAGCTGGGAACACTACAAAGCCATTAGATGTGGGGGCTACTTATGGATATATTGGAATGCATTGCGAGAG
>CAYQFP010000121.1:0-4812 GCA_964416865.1 uncultured Methanotrichaceae archaeon | reverse complement strand
ACTTAGAGCGGAGGTGACCCTCCTTTGGAAGGGGCATGGCACCGACCCGTCTGAATCGATGGATATCGTTCTGGCGGACGGGGACGAAGTGGCCATCCTCCCTCCGTTCTCCGGCGGCTAGAGAGGTGGAAGATGATCGAGATCACCGAAGATGACTTCTCCATAGAGGAGATGATGAGAGGGGCAAAGCGTCGGGACGCAGGAGCGGTGGTCACCTTCCTGGGCATCGTCAGAGACGATGATATCCTGGAGATCGAGGTTGAATCTTACAGAGAGGCCGCCTTGGAAGAGCTGAGACGGATAAGAGATGAGGCGCTGGATAGGTTCGACCTGAAGTCTGTAGATGTTGTCCATCGTGTGGGATCTCTTTCCGTCAGCGACAACATAGTCGTCATCGTGTGTTGTGCCGCACACCGGACAGCTGCCTTCCGAGGATGCGAGTACGTACTAGACGAGATAAAGAGACGAACACCCATCTGGAAGAAGGAAATCCGAGCAGATGGCGAACGCTGGGTGAGGAACAGATCAAAATAAGGGTGTGGGAATGTCACACGATCGGTATCAGGTGTATCTTCTTCTCGGCGTCTCGTGTTATGTAATAGGGCTCGGTGCGGGGGATCAGACCGTAGATACATAGCCCGCCGTTCAGCTCTTTTATAACGAAGTAGGTATCGACCATGTGAGTCATCATCCTGATGCTCTTCTGCCCGGTCTTCATCACCACCACGTCGACGTCGTCGGTCTCGTCCCACTTTTGTAAGATGTGGTTGGTCATATTCACTATGTTTTCGTACCCGAAGGCGAACTCTATGGCATCGAGCCCCACCACGTTGAGGATGGGACGGCCTGTCTTTCCCCTCAGCTCGTCCCACTGTTTGAACCGGGTCTGGTACCACTGGTCCAGGTCGCCTTCGGGTTCTAGGATCCGCACGTTGGAGGGCACGAAGACATCCTTGGGGCTGAGCTGATAACCTATGCTGGGCACGATGTGCAGGCCTCTGCCGTTCTTCACCGAGTTGGTGACCAACGCGGTCAGGAGGGGATAGTACCTCTTGCCCACCCCCTGATCGATCTCCAGAAGGTTGCACGACCCGTACTCCAACCCGCCGATCAACTCGTCCAGATCGGGGGTGCCGGTGGACATGCGATCGTCGGAAAGATCAGGTATCCTTTCCATATCGCAAAATATCTGGGCGTCGATGCTCTCCTGGGTGGGTTCAAAGTACTGGAACCTACCCTCGTGGAGGGTGCATGTGTAGGTTTTGTGACGTATCTCCACTCCTCTCAGCTTGTCCAGCCTGATCTCCCTGACGTATCGAGTCATCATATCGACGGGTCTGAGTTCACCGGAGGATGACGGTCCATGTATCTTGAATTGCTCTAAGATCACCACCCCATCGACGATGTAATCCAAGGGCATCAGGTCTGCAGACTCGCTCACGAATATTAGATTAATGCCCAGGTCGCGGACGAACTCGCAGATGCTCTGCTCCAGGCTGTGCTGGGCGTCTCCCAGGACGTGCGAGGTGTAGTTGATCACCGCGTCCCAGCTATCTATGACGACCATGGGATCGTCCATCTCCTCGGCTTCATCGAAGAAAGCCCTGAATACGTCCAGAACTGCTTCGTAGCTGGGTCCCTCGAGCTCGACCATCTTCAGGCTCTTGGACAGCATGCTCTGTGTGGCGTTGATGACGTTGCCGGGCGGGAGAACCTCGCAGATCCAGGGAAACATGGCATAGACCCGCCGAGGATCGACCCGGGTAGAGATGTACATCCCGTTCGTCTTTTTGCATATGGTGCTCATTATCTCGAAGGCCAGGGTGGTCTTTCCCGTGCCTGGCAGTCCCTTAACCAGGAGCGTCTGCCCCTCCTCAACCTCGAAGAAGGCCTTGATCTCGGATGGTATGCGCATCTTATGCATCACGCACCTACAATGCTAACAGGTAGCACGCGCCAATTATATAAGAATAATCCTCTTGTGTTCCAGCTCATATTTAGGTATCGAGTGCCGTTATTTTCCGTCAGACCGCTGAACGCCCTTCTGTTGTATGCACTCCTTCATAAGCTCGGCGAGGTTGTCCACCTTGTCCGGTTTTACCCTGAAAGACACGGAGATTATCACGTCCTCCGATATCTCTTCCAGCTGACCTATGAGCGATAGAGGTACAACTATCACCTTGTCATCGCCGTTCTCTTTTGACCCGGACCCGGCAAAGCCGATCTCCGCTTTCGCACGCGCCTCCTCGACCTCTGGCTTGACGACCCCCCAGAGCTTGGAGGGCCCCACCTCTACAAACTCACACTTGCCCTCCGATTTGAGCACCGAGAGGTATTTTATGGCAGTAGTCTTACTGACACATGCATTTTTAGCCACGTCTACGGTGGTCAGCCCCACCTTAGAGTCCTCGATGACTTTCAGTATCCGTTCCTCATAAGATGCCATCTTCTAGACAAACCCTCCCACAGCGATCTTTTCCACCACTTTCCAAATTAATAGTTATCTGATCCCTTTTAAAGGCTGCGTAGAGATTTAAACCATAAGTGGGATTATTCCCCGATGAGCGATGCCACTCCAGGTATTTCAACCGACGAAAGACCTCATGATCCCTACGATAACCTGACCTGGCCGTCGGTCCGTGGCGATTACTCGGTAGGCGACCCTGATTCTCGGGTAGCTGTGGTAACCCTGGCCAGCCAGTTTAGGGTGGAAGGCGCAGCCATCTGCGGACCGTGCAAGACCGAGAACCTGGGGGTGGAGAAGGTGGTGGCGAACGTAATCTCCAACTCCAACATCCGCTTTCTCCTGGTCTGCGGGTCAGAGTCAAGAGGTCACCTGCCCGGTGATACCATCCTGGCGCTTCACAAGAACGGGATCGACGAGAGCGGGCGGATCCTGGGGTCGAAGGGTGCCATACCCTTCATCGAGAACCTGCCACCCGAGGCCGTGTCCCGGTTCCAGCGCCAGGTGGAGGTGATAGATCTAATCGGGATTTCCGACGTCGAGGAGATCGCCAGGCAGGTCCGAGAGCACTGCGCTCGGTCCGGGCCTTATCCCAAGCCGCCTATGGAAGTGGTAAAGAGACGTACCAGGACCACAGCCATGATAGGCGGAGACGGCGACGTTTTCCTGGGGGCCGGGGTCCAGCTCGACTCCTCGGCATGGGCTGTGGTGGAAGTCGCCACCCGATGAACGATCTCCTCCGGCATCGGCATCCCATACTTCAAAACCGGACCGGAAGCCAGCCTCCATCCATCCAATTTTTATCTCATGAACTCAGAGGCTGGGACCGATGCAGGTTGATTTCCGCCTACCCCCTCGAGACCTGTACCAGGAGCGTATCAGATGAGCGAGCAGAGGTTCGATAAGGGCATATTGTTGATGCACATGGAGCAGTTTGACGAAGCTGTCGAATTCTTCAACGAATTTGTGGACACCCATCCTTCGGATGGCGCTGCCTGGCAGAAGTTGGCCGCCTCTTACGTCGGCGGGGGCGATACCGAAGAGGGGCGAATATGCGCAGAGAAAGCCTTGGAACTGAACCCCAACGATCCCGAGGTACTGGTCCTCCTGGGCAGCATTTATTCTCTATCTGATCGGGATGATGGAGCGCTGGACTACTTCGACCGTGCCATCGAGGCTGATCCGGGACTGATCAGAGCCTGGATCTCAAAGGTGGTGACCCTCAGGTCCTTGGGAAGGATCGAGGAGGCGAAGGATTCTTATCGCCTAGGCGTGATGGCGGCCCCCACCCTCAGAGATCCGGAGTACTGGAGCGACGTGGCAGGATCTCTCTACGATGAGGGGCTGGTTGAGGGAACGATAGAACTATTCGATTTCTTGCTGGAGCTGGAGCCGGAGGAGATCGTCTACAAGTTCAACAAGCTCGGTCCGTTCGCCAGGATGAAACGATACGATGAGGTCATCGACCTGGTCAACGAGGTCATCGAGGCTGCGCCCGCAGCCGTGCCCGCATGGATGGTGAAGGGCATCACACTCCTGGCCCTGGAGAAGTACGATGAGGCGGTAGCATGTTTCGACCGGGTCATCGGGATAGATCCATCCAACACGGACGCTCTCGATATGAAGAGAAAGACGCTCCAGTATCTTGAGAAAACGAGTTAAACTCGGGTTCCGGAGGCGGTATAGCTGTACAGGTTTGCCAGGGAACAATTGGTGGCCAACGTGGCCGGGGTGAAGATCGGCGGTCAGCCCGGTGAAAACCCTGCGGCGCTATGCGGCACCATATTTTACAAGGGTCATAAGATCGTAGAGGACGAGGATAGGGGCGTCTTCGATCAAGACGGCGCCGAAGTCCTGATCAACAGACAGGCCGCCCTATCCGAGGAAACCGGCAACCCGGCGGTGCTTCACCTCTACGCCAAGACGGCGGAGGCCTTCTGGAGATACCTGGACTTCGTGGAACCAATCTGGGATGGCCCGCTCATCCTGGACTCGGCCGATCCCCATACCCGATCGAGCATGGCCAACCACGTCTCTGAGATCGGCTACGCCGACAGGTCGATCTACAACAGCATCAGCCTGGGGATGAGAAGACCGGAAGAAGATGCCCTGGCCTGCTCGGAGATCGATTCGGCCATCCTATTGGCCTACAACCCCGCCGACTCCGGCGTGGAAGGCACTCTGAAGGTTCTGGAAGAAGGCGGTTCCGGCCGGAGAGGCCTGGTCGACCTGGCCAGGTCAGCGGGCATGACCAACCTCCTCATCGATCCCGGCGTGGTCCCCATGGGCGACGGCGCCGGAAAGGCCCTCCGGGTCTGGGTGGTGGCCAAAGCCCGGCTGGGTTTGCC
>CAYQFP010000120.1:0-4879 GCA_964416865.1 uncultured Methanotrichaceae archaeon | reverse complement strand
ACCCTCCGATTTTGACGATCTGGCCGCGTTCGACCACGATCTTGCTCTTTTTGTTAGGCCAGATTGACCCGGGTCTGGGTGTACCTGTGACCCGGCGCCGAGATGCAGACCTCGATATAGCGCCGCGACGCTGGCATCTGCGACGACGTCAGCAACAGATCGCTTACCGGTATGCTCATGCGCGCAGAGGTGAAGGCGGCGCGCTTGACCAGTTTTCCCCGGTACCAGATGGTGACTACCGCCTCCGCCGGGATGGGGCAAACGTGAATGTTCAGGTTGTTGCGCAGGATGCTGGCACTCAGCCTGATTGGCGCAGGTTCTTCCGCCCATAGTTGCAAGGCGGGGTCGCCCACCACATGATACATCTCAAAATGGTTCATGTCCTCGGCGAAGCTGTCGCTGGGGTTGTAGTCGAAACGACCGGTGCGACAGTTGATACTATAGAAGATCGACGGATAGGGGCTCAGAATGGACTGTAGATGCTCATTTCTGAAACTGGGATGGACCCAGCCCTTTTCACCGCCGTGATCGCGGTGGCCCACCACCAGTTGGCCCTCAGAGGTCTCGGAGATCAGCATATCCGAATACCAATGGCTCAACCGATATTGGAACAAGAAGTAGGGCTTATCTGCGGTTCTGGTTGGGCTAGAGATGCAACCGCGCAGAAATGTTATATCGCCCCCCGTCGAGTCCATGTTCATGACAGACGTCTCCGAGATCCCCCTGGAGCAGATCCAGCAGCGGGTGGTGGCCATGTGGATGGGAAGCTTCTACGGTAGCAGCGGTTACGTGGGCAAGAAGCTGGGCCGAAGAGGCCTCCGAGAGTTCCAGGAACTGGGCGCCCGCCAGGTGGCTGAGACCTTCAAGAAGCTGGACCTAGCCGAGCCCTACGATCTTGCCCTGGCCATAGCCTCCAACGACAAGAACCTCTTCGGCAGCATCGTCACCGTGGAGAAGGGCGACGGCTGGGCAGAGGTCCGGCGGGAGAAATGCGCCATCAAGGAGGGGGTCAAAGCCTTTGCCCGGCTGGGCGCCACCCTGATGGTCAAGGAACATTGCAAGACCTGTGTAGAGAGTCACTGGCGCAAGGTCTTCAACCACCTGATGATGGACCTGGAGGTAGAGAATACCAACGACGGTTGCGTGATGAAGATCAAAGGGCGCTGATCCTCCGGACCCTCGAGCAAAATACTTAAGGCGGCCGGAAGGCCATTCCATAATGGGGGTGTAATTCAGCTTGATCAGGAACGTTTGTACAGTTTTGTTACTCTTGGGTGTGTTAATGCCACCGGCAGGTGGCGGCTGGTTGAACGGCGGACCAAACTACAGCGAGATGAGATCCTACTTCTCAGACCCCATATTTTCCTCGGGTGGACCGCGCTCCAATATAGACAACAGCCAGTATTATCCCTATTTCGGCAGCGGGGTATTCAAAGATCCTTCGCCATTGGGCGGAAGGTATCGATCGAACCGAGAGCCTATCGTTATAGGAAAGGTGGCCCAAAGAATGATCGAGGAGGCAGAGAACGAGGCTGCTAACCGGTCTGCGCCCGGTTTCGTGAGGTACAGAGACCAAAACTTCACCGAGTATCTCCAGAACTCTCGCGCAAACTGGACCGTGACCATGGACTACGCCCGGAATAAGTCCTCGCTCAGGGTCTACGACGGCGGGCGGTGGACGACCGCCCCCGACGTAAACGAGGCACGTTAAGAGAGAAAGAGAGAAAGAGAACAGAAGTCCGCTCTCGGCTCGGGGCCTTCCCACACCGAGACCGATGGCGGAATTTGTGATATCTATCTCTATCTCGATTTCAGCCAATACCTGTGCATGACCGCAATAGCGTCAGCACATTGTTCCGGCGTCTGGTAGACGGGGATCCCGGCATTCTCCATCTTTATGACGTCATCTATGGCGAACTCTTTGCCTGCCACACAGGCCATCACGGGCTTGCCCTTGTAGTCTATGTTTCCCAGAGGCTCGACGTAGCTCCCCAGTACTTCTGCCTGGAGAACCACTATGAAGCTGCCCACGTCTTCGCTCTCCACGCCGATTTCTATCGTCCTTCTCACCGTTTTGGCATCCATGCTGAAGGTGTAATCCACGGGGTTCATCCCGCCCACGTACTCCGGCAGGAGATCACAGAGGCGCTCTTTCAGCTCAGGTTCCAGTTCGGAGAGTCTCATCCCGTTGTCTATGATCGCATCTGCCGAGATTACCCCAAGAGAGCCTGCATAGGTGATTATGAAGACGCCATCCTTCTTTGGCAGTGGTTGCTTGGAGATGGCCCTGGTCAGGTTGAACATGTGCTCGTAGTCCCTGGCCCTTATTATCCCCGCCTGTTTGAAGATGGCCTCGTAAACCGTATCGTTGCCCGCCATGGACGCCGTATGCGAGGCCACCGCCTTTCTCCCGGCCTCGGTACGACCGGCCTTCAGAACGATTATGGGCTTCGTCTTCGTAATCCGCTTTGCAACGTCGATAAACCGCCTCTCGCCTTTGACCGACTCCAGGTACATGGAGATTATGTCTACGTTATCGTCCATGCTTACGGCTTCGAGCATATCGGTCTCGTTGATGTCCAGCTTGTTCCCGATCGTGGCTACGATGCCGAAGTCCATGACGTGGCGGAGCCCCCAGAGCATGCCCGCAGCACAGACCCCTGCCTGGGATATCAGGCCTATGTTCCCCTGGCTCAGGGCGTCCACGATCCCGATGGACTGGACCATGCTGCAGTGGGTGTTGATCACCCCCGAGCAGTTCGGCCCCAGGATCCTGCATCCACAAGGCTTGATGATAGCCACCATATCCTCTTCTATCTGCCTGCCTGCCTCGCCCATCTCCGCAAAACCGGCAGACTCTACGATTACGTACTTCACGCCGCAGTCGCAGCACTCCTTCACCACCTCGGAGGTTATGCTCGCCGGGACGAGAACGACGGCGACGTCGATGGGGGCCTTCACATCGCTGATACGGGGGTACGCCTTTATCCCCTGGATCGTCTCCGCCCTGGGGTTGATGGGGTACAGCTCGCCCCGGAAGTTGTGATCGATCAGGTTACAGAAGACGTTCCACCCCAGCTTGCCTTTGGTCCCGGAGGCTCCGATGACGGCAATGCTCTTTGGATAGAACAGATCGCGAAGGTCCTGTTTCGAGACCGGCTCTTTGGGCAGCTCCGGCCGCTCCCCTGTTATGATCCTGGCGTCGACCACCTTGTAACCCGAGGGGTAGAGGAAAACTGGGTTCAGGTCCATCTCGGCGATCTCCGGGTTCTTCATCACGAGATCGGATATCTGCAACAACAGACGCTTCAGAGCGGGGATGTCGGCGGAGTAGCCGCGGTACCCTTTCAGTAGTGAGATCCCCTTTATCTCCTCGATCATATCCTCGGCGTCGTGTTCGGAGATGGGTATGGATCTCAGGGATATGTCCTGGAGGATCTCGACGAAGACGCCGCCGAGTCCGAAGACCAGGACCGGTCCGAAGGTAGGATCCGTGGTCACTCCCACGATCGCCTCGATGCCCGGCGGGGCCATATCCTGTACCACAACACCAATCGAGTTCTCATCTCCAAACGAGGCGGCAATCTCGCCATAGGCCCGCCTGACATCCTCGGCGTCTTTCAGGTCCAGCTTCACCCCGCCCGCATCGGATTTGTGGATCACCTTGGGGGATAGAACCTTGAGGACTACGGGGTATCCGATGGAGTCGCTCATCTCCACCGCTTCTTCCTCAGACCTGGCAACGAATGCCTTCGTGTTGGAGATGCCCAGGCTCTCCAGAACTGCCTTGCACTCGTGCTCCATCAGATAGGATCTACCTTCTTCCCGTGCCTGGTCCACGAATTCTCTGAATAATTCTGACATATGATCCATCCATCGATCTCTCTTGTTCTCTGGTCGTACTTGCCTCGATAACGGCATCTAGTTCCAATATCCGATGGTCTATATAGGGTTCCCTTATTCCGATCCTTCTCCAGCGGCCACGCCCTGGCAGATCATGAACATGAATACAACCTGGCGACTTGTGTAGCGTGGATTCCGCTCTATAAATACATCTAGATTCTTGATTTTAATCCATATTTCGGTGAATCTGTAATTTTAACCCCGGTTTTAGGGAATTAGTCTCTTCGAAACTGGCATCAATAATAATTTAAATGGGGTATTGGGGTTTGGTTCATACTTTAGTGGATCATTCATTTAGATACACCTTTTAATCGACATGCCTCTTTTTAAACATGGTATACATGACCTAAAACAGTGAAACTTATATACCATGAGTACTGTACATATATAGCAAGAACTAATAGTGGTACAAATGATAACTGAAAGAGATTACCAGTGCATATCATATACAGTTGTATAAAAAATTGAAAAAAATATGGTGGTGATAATAAATTTGACAAAATGTGATAGAAAATAAAGACAAACTGAAGTTAAGATTATGAAAACCGGTTGTCCGTTCTGGATGGTTGAGGATCAAGCTGTGTATTTGGAGGTAAGGCAGATGGAAAAAAACAAAACGGAGAAAAAGAAGCATGACCTGCTCCAGGATGTGACTCATAGAAGTCTAGTTTTTCCGTTAGACATCCATAGAGGTTTTATGAAGATCAGAAACTTCAACAAAAGGCGTGGTAGGATCAGGTAGAGCTATCCCAAGCTGGTGCTGAAGATCTGATCTATATAGGGCGTGCCACCCAGGGATGGAGCCCACCCAGGGCGGCATGTCCACTCATGGAAAGTTTCGACTATTTTTAGGGTCTTAACCGACCTCCAAGAGGATTGAGCATATGTCTAGCGTTTTCACACTATGGTGTAAGTAGTACCTATTAGAACTTTATTATCGGTGTCTTTGAGATGAACATGGATATTACACAAGTTC
>CAYQFP010000119.1:0-5002 GCA_964416865.1 uncultured Methanotrichaceae archaeon | reverse complement strand
CGGCTTTACCCAGTCTCAATATATCACCTACCACCTACATGAACCTCATATGAGGGCAACATCAACGTCTTGAGACCCTTATCGCCTCATTGAGGTCTAGTTTTCCCGTGTATATCGCGGTGCCCACCACCGCGCCCGCCGCGCCAGCAACACGAAGCGCGATTATGTCATCCACAGTTGAGACGCCTCCTGCTGCGATCACCGGAACGTCTACCGTATCGACCAGCTGCTGGACGGGTCCAGTCTCCACCCCGCGCACCTGCCCCTCGACGTCGATGTTGGTAAAGAGGATCGATCCTGCCCCTTTCTCCTGGAAGAGGGTCCCCAGATCGACCGCCGTCTTATCCAGGTCTCTCTGCCAGCCTTCGGTGGTGACCTTCCGTCCTCGGACGTCCAGCGCCACCATGATCTTCTCCGATCCGAAGTCCCCTGCCAGGTCTTCTACCATATCTGGTCGTTCCAGGGCCGCCGTGCCCATTATCACCCGGTCCACACCCAGGTCCAGCAAAGACTCCACGTCCTGGCGGGACCTGATACCTCCGCCCACCTGGACGAAGAGGTCCAGAGACTCTACGATCCTGCGGAGGATATCGGCGTTGACTCTTTCGCCTTCGATAGCACCGTCCAGGTCGATTATGTGCAGGACGTCTGCGCCCTCGGCCACCCAGCGTCTGGCCTGGGCGAGGGGGTCGTCCAGAGAGACCACCTCGGTGCCGGGAACCCCCCCCACCAGCTGGACGCACCTGCCGCCGCGCAGATCGACCGCGGGGAACACGTCAAAAGACATGAGAGACACTACAATGCCCGGTCCTTTAAATCGTTTCCATCGGTTCTGGAAAGGATATCGAGATAAAGTTATGTTTTATGTACAATAAAAAATATTAAAAAGGTTGCTATTTTTGCTACGTCGCCACCAACTTCTGTGCTACCATCAGATATCTTGGTGGATAGTATATCGTCAGCTCGTTGTTGGTCTCGTCGGTCTCAGATACGAAGCCCTTGCGGTAGTGGTCTGGATCCAAGTCGCAGTCCACCATCGCTATAACTTTGTAGTTGCTGCCAGGCTGCATCGTCGCGGTTATTGGCTGCGGATTAAGTATGAGGAAACCGCTATACGTCTTCTCGGCTCCAGCGGCCAGCCCACTGCAGAGCACACTGTGCCTGCCACCTCTCTCGATATCGTCTTCACCGGGCGCCAGATAGTTGAACCCGTAAACGTTCCCGTCGGTCGCCCAACCCTCTGCACCAACCTCGAAATCCGCCGCAACGCTGGCGGTTCCCACGTTCTTCACCGTGATCTCCAGAGGCACAAGCACCAATTGAGGACCGGTAAGCACGATCGGATCGCCGAGGACCTTTGCAGACGTCACCGTCAGATCAGCCCCCATCTTCGCCAGGGAAAGTGACTCTCCGCTTATTACCTTCGTGGTGCCTATCTGAGAGATTGTTGCTTTCTCACCGAGGGCCATGCTCGAAGAGAGAACGAGGCAGAGCCCTATACAGAGTACCATAGTTTTGCCATTCATATCTACCATCCTCCTGGAGTATCTGAGATTTTTGGCATACCCGACCAATCAAAGCAATCTCTCAGAAACATCCATACCTACTTACACGTCTATGGTTATATATCATTTTATATCATGTGTGACTGATATGGGTCTTATCTGAATCCGATCTGTGAAATCCGCAACCGGATAGGACCGTTCGCGCCGCAAGTCATATTCCCTCAGCCCCAGAACCTCTTAGTCCTGGCGTAGTTCCTCTCCGCCCGGAGGATGTCCCTGTAGAACTCCTCCTCGTCTCTGCGCATCTTTCTCATCACCCGGGCGGCGGTCTCCGGGCCGAGGCCCCTGCTGGCGAGGACGACGGCCGCGGTCTTTCCGTAGCTGAGAACCAGGTTGGCGTTCCGGTAGACCCGTTTGGTTCTCCTTTTCTCCTCAGGGGTCTTCTTATCCTCCGGCTTCTTAACCACCTTGATCTCCTCTTCCTCCCAGGGTTTCAGGGCGGCCACCATCCTGGAGCCGCATAGAGGACATTCGGGCATATCGGGAACGTTCTTCACCATCCTGAGCGATTTCCATCTCTTGCAGCTGACACAGAATAGGATGACCCGGTCGTTCATTATCCTGTCCTTGAGCAGCTCTATCACCGCGCCGTCTGCCCGTTCGGGCGATGTTATGTCCCGGCCCTTCTTCCTGCTCGCAGATCCTATGGGTGTGGGGCCGCTGGTCAAAAGATCGATCTCCCCTGCTCTGATCCGGGCGAAGATCTCTTCGGCCCGGCGCAGGTCCAGACGGTCGTGAAAGATCTCCCGCAGGGTTTCTTCGTACAGGGGCGTATCCTCGAATACCCCCAAGATCCGTCTCAGGTTGACCTTCTGGTAGTCTATGTCTTTGCGGAGCGCTCCGAACTTTCTGGCCACATGGACCATCTTCCACCGGAAGAGCGTGGTGTTCTTCAGCGTCTTCTCCAGGATGACGCTCACGTGGGCCGGATCGATCTCCATCAGCCGGGCTGCCACTTCGTCAGCCAGCAAAGCCTTCGGCAGGACCAGCCCGATCCGGTAAGGGTCTACCTCCATCCCAACGCTGCTCCCGAATCGGGCCGATAGGAGGGCGGTGAGCACCCTGGCCAGGGCCTCGTTGGTCTTGTGACCGAAGCAGGCGTTGATCACCACCTCGGGCCCATCGGATTCGATCAAGATGCTGCGGTGGTCTGGTATGGGATGGTGGGCGTCGAGCTGTGATTTTATGAGGTTCACCAGCACCGAGGCCGCATCTTCGTCTATCGGGTAACGGCGAACCAGCATGGATACAGCGGCAGGGGTGCCTTCGTTTACCAAGATTTTTCCGATCTCTTCCCTGATCTCGCCCACCTCCTGGGCCACCTCCCAGGGAACGGGGATCTCTTCGCCGGTCCAGGAAGGGATCTCGCCGCTGCGCTGGATAGGAGCGACCTTGATCTCGTCGTCTTCGATCTCCACGACCTCCCAGATCTCTCCCCTGGCGACAAAGGTTGCTCCCGGTCGGGCGAAGTTGACCACGAAGGCCTCGTCCAGGGTGCCGATGGGCTTGCGGCTCACGATGTCGAATACCTTGTACCTCTTCTCATCGGGGATCATGGAGAGGTTCTGGTAGTAGTACTCCCAGGACTTGCGCCTCCGGCCTATCGTCTCTTTCTCCGGCCAGACCAACCTGTGCTCTTCGATCTGGGCCGCCACTTCATTCAACTCCTCTTGGGTGGTGTCCTTGAAGGGGTACGAGCGGGTGATGATCTGGTGTGCTCTATCGAGGCTGATATTGCCGAAGTCCATGGTCAGCCCCACCAGCTGGTTGGCAAGGACGTCTGCAGACCCCATATGTGGTCTGATCTCCTCTAAGACGACCTCATGGGCGCGCCTGGATATGGCGCCAGCTTCGGCGATGTCGTCGGGACCGGTGGCGATTATCGTCCCGATTGCGGTCATCCCCATCCTGTGGCCTGCGCGACCTACCCGCTGGACCAGCCTGGATACCTCCCGGGGAGAGCTGTACTGGATGACGTGGTCCACGTCCCCGATGTCGATCCCCAGCTCCATCGATGATGTGCAGATCAGGCCCTGGAGGTCGCCGCGTTTGAAGGCTTCCTCGGTGTCTACCCGAGCCTCTTTGGATAGGCTGCCGTGGTGGACGCCCACCCGTTCGCCCAGCTGGCGGAACCGAGAACCGAGAACCTCGGCGGCCTGGCGGGTGTTGACGAAGATCAGAGACCTCTTCAGTCTCATTATCATGCGCATCCGGCTTATCTGGGCGGCCAGTGCAGGATCGCACTCCAGTTCTCTGGCCAGGGCGAAGTCTTTCTTCGCAGGCAGGGGACAGATCACCTTGAAGATAGACTTCCTTTCCACCTCTGCCTGGACGATCCGGCACCGCCTCTTTGGACCTGCGAGAAACTCGGCCACCACCTCAGGGGTGCCCACGGTGGCGGAGAGGCCGATTCTCTGGAACTCGCCCGCTACCTCGACCAAACGCTCCAGGACCACCGCCAGCTGGGATCCTCTCTTGGAAGCGGCGAGTTCGTGGACCTCGTCTATCACCACGACTTTCACCCCCGATAGGTTCCGGCGGAGGAGCTTTCCTGTGAGCATCACCTGTAGGGTCTCAGGAGTGGTGATCAACAGGTCGGGCGGGTGGAGTGCCTGGCGCCGGCGTTCGCTCTTGGTGGTGTCGCCGTGCCTCACCGCGACCGAGATGCCCAGCTCGACGCCCCAGTCCTGGAACCGCCGGAGCATGTCTCTGTTCAGCGCCCGGAGCGGGGTCACGTAGAGGGCGAGGATCCCGGCGCCTTCGTCCGCGCCTTTCGCCTTGGACCTTAGCATGCTGTGGAAGATGGGAAGAGCGGCAGCCTCGGTCTTGCCGGTGCCCGTGGGGGCGATCAGGAGGAGGTTATCTCCGGCCAGGATCCTGGGGATGGCCAAGGTCTGGGGCGGCGTGGGCTCAAAGATCCCTCGGCTGGCGAGTAGCCCTCTGATCTCCGGCCTCAGCTTCCGGAAGACGTTCACAAAGGGTTAAGTTCCAGGGCGGAGGTAAAATACCCTTGCTTGGAGGAGTTTTTGTGCAGGTAGCAGTGATCGGCGCAGGCGAATGCGAGGAAAATACCCGGATTCTGGCAAGAGATGTGGGCAGGAGGATAGCAGAAGCGGGGCACATTCTTATCTCCGGTGGCCTGGGCGGGGTGATGAAAGCAGCATCCCAGGG
Organism: uncultured Methanotrichaceae archaeon; assembly: GCA_964416865.1. GTDB lineage: Archaea > Halobacteriota > Methanosarcinia > Methanotrichales > Methanotrichaceae > UBA204. The sequence goes on along the minus strand of CAYQFP010000119.1, from coordinate 266 downwards.
GGCCTGGGAGGCGGGAGGCCTGGTCGTGGGCGTTCTTCCCGGGGAACAGGGTTCTCAGAACTCGTACGTGGACGTGGCGATAGCCACGGGGATGAGTCATGCAAGAAACGCGATCATTGTTCGAAGTGCGGACGCCGTGATCGCCCTGCCCGGCTCTTATGGGACCTTGTCGGAGATCGCGCTGGCGCTGAAGATGGGAAGATGGGTGGTAGACCTGGGCGGGTGGAACGTCGACGGGATGGTGAAGGCGGGGAGTGCGGAGGAGG
>CAYQFP010000118.1:0-5192 GCA_964416865.1 uncultured Methanotrichaceae archaeon | reverse complement strand
CCCCTGCCCGGGCGAAAAAGCTGAGTGGGGACACGCCATCGCCGCAGTAGGCTACGACGATAAAATGAAGATCAAGAATACCAAGTGTAAAAAAGAGACAACAGGTGCACTATTGATCCGCAACTCTTGGGGGCCTGGTTGGGGCGACAAGGGATATGGGTGGTTACCGTACGAGTATGTGCTCAACAAACTGGCTATGGACTTCTGGTCCCTTCTGACGATGGAGTGGGTGGATACAAACCAGTTTGGCCTAAAGAAGTGAAGAGCTATCGTGCCATCTGTGAATCCAAGGCCACGGGGAACGAACTGTCCGGGAACGGTATACTCGGATCCATAATCGATAATCCCTCTGCTTCCTTGCAGAGCCTATCGGATGCTGCGAAGACACGCTGCCCTATTCTTCGCAGCGCCGTTGAGGTCGAACCCCAGCACTCTCAGGAGCTCTGGCGTTTTCCCCTGGCCGTGGAGCAGAACCTCCACCAGATCCGAAGGCTCGTCGATGTCACAGCCGCACCGGTAAGACTCGTAGACCCCCGCGGACATTCCCAGATCCTGCGCCACCTGCAGGTGCCTGAGGTAGCTCAGGCCGTAATAGCAGACCCTGAAACCGGGATCTCTGACCAGGATCAGGTTGGTGCCTCCACCACGTCCCGGCGCTATCACCACATCGCCGGAGGTCTGGACCAGCTCTTCCACGTCCTGGACCCTGATGAGGGGCAGATCGGCCATGGCGATCAGCAGGTCGGCAGGCCAGCCCTTCTTCACCTTCCAGCATTCTATGAATTGGTTCAGAGCAGGATCGAGTTCCCGGCGGCAGACGATCACCTTTGCGGGCAAGGAGATATCCGCCTCGAAAAGAGGATCTCTGGAGAGGACCACCACATCGCCTACGGTGGAGACCGCCTCCACCACATCTCCCAGCATGGTCAAGGCCAGGCGTCTTCGTTCTTCTGTTGTGAGGATGGATGCGAGCCTGCTCTTGGCGTTCTCCAGCCTGAAGGGTACGATCACCAGAAGGGGTCTCATGGCCGGTGATCTCCAAGACGGGCCCTTATCACGTCCATCTCCCTGGGCCGGAATAGTCTTCCCCCCTCCTTTGGATAATCGAGGCCGCGAAATACCACCACAGGGGTCCCGTCACCCCCTTCACCCATCAGGAAGTTGGCCATTGCCGCGATCTCGTCTACGATCGCCTCCTGAGTGATCTCCAGCGCCCGGCCTTCCAGATCAAACTCGCCCCTCCAGTCGCGGACCGCCCCTATCCCGGCCCAGCCGATCGCCACCCCGGCTACCCCGCAGCGGAAGGGTCTGCCGCATGTGTCGGTGACGATCACCGCGCAGTCTTCGGCCAGAGAGGCCCTGATATTCTCGGCGCTGGCCATGGGGTCCTCGGGCAGCAGCAATATCTGGCCCGGCCCTACGTTGGAGTTATCGATTCCGGCGTTAACCCCGACGTGGCCGAACTTGGTGATGGTCAGAAGAAACGGAGTATCTATCAGGATCTCACTCGATTCTTCCAAGACCGCCTGAATGAGCCTGGGATCACTTCCCCGTTGTTTGGCAAGGCAAAGGGCCACAGATCCGGGCCGGTACCTGGCAAGATCCCTGGCCCGGCCCTCCGATTTGGATACTATCGTAGACGCTATGCAGACCAGATCGTTATCCTGCAGGGCGAAGCGCTCCACTATCATCGAGGCTAAGTCGTCGCCCTCTTTCACCAAGGGCATGCCCTTGACGACCTGGCCAGATATGATGTCCATGGGTTACTTGAACCGCTCCTCGTAAGGCTTGGTGCTGATGTAGTAGAGACGGGCCTGTACCAACAGGTCCAAAAGGTAGGTGTAGTTCTCGGCTACGATGGTCAGCCTATCGTCGCTCTGTTCCTCCCACTCGATAGCACTGTAGCTCTCCGCAAAGGGTTTCCAGAAACCTGCCGGAGAGAACTCCATGTGGTACTTGTGCCTGTCAGTGAACTCTAGGTTGATCTGCACCCCCATGGTCACCCCTAGCTCGAACTCTTCCTCTCCACCAGCTCGGCGAAGGCCAAGGTCCCACTTATCTTGTTGATCTTGGCCCGGACGATCTCGCCCTTGACGGTATTAGGAATAAAGATCAGGTACTTATCCATCTTGGCTATCCCGTCGCCTTTGTTCCCCACCGACTCGACCCGCAGCTCGTAGGTCTCGCCCTCCTCGAGTACGTCCTTGGGTATGGCCGCCCTGGCTTTCCTCTTCCTCACCGGCCGGTGAGCACCACAGGCTTCGCACTTCATCATCAGGACCCGGTCGCTCTTGACGAGCACGGTGTCTGGCCGATGACATTCGGAACAGATCACGTACTCCTGGACGTAAGAGTCGATGTGACGCTCAAGAGACTCCGGGGAGAACCTTCCCTGGAAGACGGCATGCTGTCCTTCGATCTTTCCCGCGGTACCCATCTCCTGGAGCATGAACTTCATCAGATGATCTGACTCTCTGTTCAAAGAGTCGGCTATGCTGGCGAAGTTCTCCAGCACCGTTGTCTTGCCCTCGTAAAAGACCTTTGCAGGGGGGATGGTGAACCTGTCCTCGGTGCCTTTGGATGCGGGCATCATCTTCATCGCCCGCTCCAGGCCGCTCATATAATCTTCCATCGAAACAACACCAAAAACAAAACTATCTGATCAGATCCTGTCCCTCGCTTACGACGATCTTGATGGGGGTGGGCAGCTTATGACCCGCTCTCTTCAGGCCGAGCTTGGCTTGGTCTACGTTCTGGGCGGATGTGCTAACGGTGAAGATCTTCTGGTCGGCGGCCATCCGGGCGGCGGTTCCCACTATCTTCCCGAAGGCATGGCGCATCCCGCTGGAAACCCTGTCGGCACCGGCTCCTGTGGCCTGCTTGTTCTCTCTGATCACGTGGTGGGGATAAACCCTGAGCTTCAGATGGAAGTTCATCCGCCCCACAGTTTTCACGAGGTAACGGTTGGCGGTGACCCTGGCGGCTTCCAGTGCAGTGTGCCTGATCTGGCAAGGCTCTTTTACTATAAGGTCCAGACTCACCGGAAAATCTGCGGTGAGGTTGCCCATGTCGTAATGGACGACCTTACTTCCTGGAACGCCACCCATGTACTTCTTACGGGTATAGGGGCGTTCCAACCTCCTGTACATACTTGCTGGTTTACGTGCCAAAAACAAATTCCTCCAGATAATCGCGATCCTGGGTTACTATACCTATCGAGTTTATAAGGCTTCCTTAGACGGTAGCCGGTGTAGAGGCGGCGACCTCTCCTGCCATGGGCCTCTTGACCAAGGTGGCCACGTCCCTCCCAGAAGAATTGGCCAAGATCCACATCAGCTTTACCAGGGCGACCTCAGGGAGCGTGTCCTCTCCCTCGATGGCTCCTGCCGCCAGCATGTCCCTGCCGGTGTCATAGACCCTATCACATATCCTTCCCCGGATACACTGTGAGGTTATCACCACCGGTATGCCGGCATCGGTGGCGTTTCTTATGGAATCCACCCAGTTGGAAGCGACGTGGCCGAGGCCCGTCCCTTCGATGACTATGCCTTTGTAGCCGGACCGGACGTAATAGTCCAAGATATCGGAAGAGGCTCCCGGGAAGTACTTGACCAGGGCGCACCTGTGCTCCAGCCGATCGAAGAGCTCCAGATCCACCTCGCCCCTGCGCCGGTAAGTCCCGAAAGTCTCTATACGTCGAGACAAATAGTCTACCTTGCCTATCGGGTTCTGGTTTATGCTCTGGAAGGCGTCTCGCCGGGAGGTGTGCATCTTGCGCACCCTGGTCCCTTTGTGTATCAGGCAAAAGTCGTCGTTGGTGGTGCCGTGCATCACCACGCAGACCTCGGCGATATCGCTTACCGCCACCGTGGCAGCACATATCGCGTTCATGGTGCTGTCGCTGCTGGGCCGATCAGAGCTCCTCTGCGAACCCACCACGACCACAGGAACCGGGGTTTGGAGCATGAAGGATAGGGCGGCGGCAGTGTGGGTCATGGTATCGGTCCCATGGGTCACGATCACCCCGTCGGCGCCCTTGCGGATCTCCGAGGCGACGGACCGGGCCAGCTCCTGCCAGTACTTGACCTTCATGTTCTCGCTGAGGATGTTGTAGATCACCTTTCCCTCGTAGTTTGCGATCTCCTCCAGCTCGGGGATGGAGGATATTATATCTTCTGCGGAGAACTGGCTGGTCACCGCGCCTGTCCGGTAATCGACCTTGCTGGCGATGGTACCGCCTGTCGACAAGATGGATACATTGGGCAGGCCTTCTTGCCGCCTCAGCGGCGGGGCAGGCGGCAGCTTCAGGGCATGCCCTTTCTCCAGGAGCTCCACTGTGGCGCCCTCTCTTTTTATGCCCATGTTGTAGCCGCTGTTCTGCTTTATCACAATGCAATCGCTCACAGAGGGCATGAGGACACCCTCGTACCTAACCTTGGCCTTAAAAACCGCTACCCGGTCTCCCAGTTCCAGCATCATCTATCACCAGGTCGTCTAACTTCGGTCGTTATCTATCCAAAGGGGATCAAAAACGTTGCCCTACGGGTGGCGGTGTCACGGGTCTGCTCGTGGAGCTCTCGATATGCCCATCGAACTCTCACATTTATCGAATATCTGCCGATATGAAATATATCAGATATATTATCTCAAACAAAAAACTATAGTATATTATATGTTATTATTAGCTATAGTATTTTTGTAGTTCATAATAATAGAATATTGTGTCACAAAATAATGTAACAATAATTAGGTCTATTAATCAAAGTCAATAAATTAAATGTACATTATATTAAGACACGGGTTAATATTAAATACAAATTAGTATAATCACACCATCAATTTCGGGTCTGGGCAAAGGCAGTCTTTGCTAAAGAGAAGCCACCCAGACCAGAAAGAGATCTGACGTGTCATGGTGAAATTGTTCTTATACATTATAGGTATGGATGTTGCACCCAAGAGTTTTGCCACGTTTTGGGAACTGGCTCGTTCCACAAACTATGTGAATACGCCCCTTCCGTCGCCTACAACCCCCCTTCACTGGGTGAAAACCTCTTTTAGAATACATATCATATCCAGACCACATCTATACACACAGTCTATCAGAATAACAGCCACGCCACGATACAATGTAGCATATTTTATACATATGAAATCCACCCGAATGGGTGGCCCTATTTGGTGCGAATTTGTAG
>CAYQFP010000117.1:0-5241 GCA_964416865.1 uncultured Methanotrichaceae archaeon | reverse complement strand
ACAAAAAAAAATAGCATTTCGCCCTACACGCCCACAAGGGGCTGGCGTATAACAGAGCGTATCAGGCTTCGGTGCTTCGCACCTTCGCCCAAATATCCCCTTCGGGAAACTTGACATCCTATCGACATTCAGCAATAACAGCCACATCACCGCAGATTTTTCTAAAATTGTATCCAAAACCTTTTTTAATTAGTACCCCATCCTATGATTTGGTAGTAGCAATCATGGAAGTAGCTATAGCACATCCAGGACATTGGGTATCGTGGCCAGATTTTATAATATGCTGGGAATAAGTGACGTGATTCTTGCGATGATCCTCAATGGCCTGTGTTTTAGACCAGATGATAGGACGATAATAGGAGGTGAGATATTGACAAAGATGTACAAGTGCACCGTCTGCGGATACGTCTACGATCCAGATAAGGGAGACCCCGATTCCGGTATCGAGCCGGGTACGGCTTTTGAGGATCTGCCCGACGACTGGTACTGTCCCGACTGTGGCGCGAAAAAGGAAGATTTTGAGGAAGTCTGAAGAGGAGATGATTCGGAATGGCGACGATTAAAGAGAAGGTACAGGATGCGTTAAACGAACAGATCAAGTGGGAGCTTTACTCGTCTTATTTGTACCTCTCCATGTCTGCTTACTTCACCTCCATCAGCCTGCCGGGCTTTGCCCACTGGATGAAGGTGCAGGCCCAGGAGGAGGTGGTGCATGCCATGAGGTTCTACGACTACGTTATCGAGCGCGGAGGCAGGGTCAAGCTCCTGGCTATCGACCAGCCGCAGTTCGAGTGGGAGGCGCCCCTGCAGGCCATGGAGAAGGTCTACGAGCACGAGAAGAGGGTCACAGGACTGATAAACGGCCTCATGGATCTGGCGGTCTCGGTGAAGGACTACCCTACCATTAACATGCTCCAGTGGTTTGTGGAAGAGCAGGTGGAAGAAGAGTCCTCAGCAGACGCAATCGTCCAGAAGGTCAAGATGGTGAGCGGTGACCGGGGCGCGGGAGTCCTTTACATGCTGGACAAGGAGCTGGGACAGCGCCCGCCGAAGTTCCAGATGGTCGTCTCTTTGGTGGAAGAGGCCTGAGCGCCGCCGGGTATCTTCCAGGCGGAGAAGAGACTGCGAGAGATCCTGCCCTCGATACAGGCTGCACCCACCGTTCGTTTTTTTTGCGGGCCCGTATCGAGTCCGCGTTCTAACCTATCTACCGGGTAACTACTCAGGTATGTTGATTGGTCTCTCGATTGCGATCCTGTACTTTCTGGGAACAACCATCAGGACTTCGCGTCTTCGCGTCTTCGCGTGCCCACTACTTTCTAACTCACGCGAAGACGCGAAGGAGGGCTTGCGACAAGAAAAATAACCTCGGAGGGCGCAGAGGAACGCAGAGCATTTAACCATTTATTTCCCCTCCGCACCCCTCTGCGTACTCTGCGGTTATATTCCGTGTTTGGTTACAGTATGCCCCAAGTCTCGGGTAGTTCCTGCATAGTGAAGTCCCTCGATAGTGGTTTAGGTACCTGAGTAGTTACTCTACCGGATCATCACGCTGGCCAGGGTCACCAGGAAGAGCGATAGCAAAAGCCAGCCCAGGATCCCCTCGATCATCACGAGTATTCTGTGCTCGTCTTGAGGATACCAGTCGCCGTAACCCACCGTGGTGAAGGTCATCATGCTGAAGTAGAACGCGTCTCTGAAGTCCGCTTTGGCGCTGCCGTCGTCCTTGAGCCTCCTTATAGCGTTCTTCCGCCTATAATAGATCGCGCATATCACGACCACGAATAGGCCCAGAATCAGCGGGTGGATCGGACGAACACCGTACCCGCAGGCCGCCCAGATCAGTAGGTCGGAGTACTTGGCCCCCTCCTGCCAGCTCTTTCTGTGCTGGCTCTCCCGCCGGTACTGGTAATAGCAATCGTCGGCGTCCTCGAAGTACTCCAGGTTCTTGAAGTTTTTCACCAGCGCCGATCTATGAAAAAGGTTCGGGCGTCCCGGGCCCGGCGCCTCACATCCCCAATATCCTCTCCGCCGCCTCCCTCAGATCGTGCACCACATCCGGCCCGGACTCCATCCTCTCCCGGTCCAGATAGAACGCCCGGAGCCCTGCCTTTTGGGGCACCTCGTAATCGAAGTAGCGATGATCGCCAATGTGCACCACCTCCTCGGGCCTGGCGCCCAGGCGGCCGCAGAGATCGAGGTAGGCCTCGGGAGAGCCCTTGACCTTCTTGAAGTCCGAGGTGGTGGAGAAGAGGGCGGCGAAGTGGTGCTCGATCCCGACCATCTCAGTCTCCACGAACGCCCTCGCCCCGTTGGATGTGACCACCAGATCGTAATCGGAGAGCATCTGCAGCGTCTCTTCCACCTCCGGATAGAACTCGATTCGATCAAGGTACCGGCCCATAAGAGACTCGCGAGTCTCATCGATATCGAAATACGCCAGCCAGTACATGAGGTCGTACCATTCCAGGCGCCCGCTGCCTACGGTCATGTACTCGTCGTAGACCCGCTCCTTTGCCTCTTCCAGTTCCAGGTCGTACCGCGCCGCGTAGAGCTCGGGCATGCGCTCCAGCCAGACGCTTTCCACGTACCTGGAGTTCACCAGGGTACCGTCCATGTCAAAAGATATTATCTTGAGCATCCGATGCACCAATCTGGATAGACGAAGGAACGGCCATCGTTAAGATTTTTGCGGCCCGACGCCGAAGTGCGAGGATGGCCAAAAGAACTCATCTCATCTTTCCGTGCCGTAGATGTCGTGATAGAGGACGCTACCACAGCGTTTGCAGTAAGAGGCGTCTACGTCATGCTCACTCAACCCGCACCTGGGACAGACTGTCCTGGTCTTCCTGGTGATCAGTATCCATTCTTTGACGATCTGGCTCGCCTGCCAGGGTATCAGTATGATCCCCGAGAGTATCATCAGGATGGTGACCCACCTGCCCGCATCCGAGATCGGCGTGATGTCTCCGAACCCGACCGTGGTGAGGGCGATCACGGTGAAGTAGAAGGCATCGCCGAAGTTCTGCACTTGGCCGTTCACCGGGCTCTCCACGAAATAGAAGAGGCCGGAAGATACGAAGAAGATTATCAGTATCGTCATCACCAGCCTGGCAGCCTTCAGCAGGTCGGGGGTGATGCTGCCGAAGAAAAAGTGGGGATCCTCCAGGAACCTCAGGAACCGGAATATTCGAAATACCTTGAAGACTCGGATGGTCTTCAGAAAGGCGATGTCGACCACGAACCCGAAGAAGGGCAGCACGATCTGGAAGAGGGTAGGCAGTATGGCCACAAGATCGATTATGCTGTAGACGTTCGTCAGCTGTGCTCGCCTGTTGGGAGCACCGTAGATCCTCGCCAGGTACTCTACTATGAATAAGATCACCACCGCCACCTCCACGTTCCATAGAAAAGACCTCAGCTCTTCCGAGATGGGGTAGGTATCGAGAACGATTATGGCGCAGATCAGGAGGTTCATGAAGATTATCACTATGTCGATCAGCTTGCCCAAAGGAGTCTTGTAATCGATCAGATAGAACTGGATGAGCTCTCGGAGGGTGCCGCTCGTCTCGCTGGCCATATCGCCGCTCGCCTCCTGTCCATGCTTTTCCATCTCTGGACAATGAGTATCGCCTTCATCGGATAAACCCTCTTCGACATTTTCATGGGTTTAAAACCCGAGCAGAGTAAATATATAAATATGATGCGGGCTAAAAGCTCGGCGGCGATCATGAGTCAAAACGCCGGGCTGAAACGAGAGCTGGGGCTCTTCGAGGTGACCCTCTCGGGCGTGGGGATCATCCTCGGTGCCGGGATCTACGCCCTCATAGGAAAGGCCGCAGGGCTGGCGGGAAACTCTGTCTGGATGTCCTTTGCCATAGCCGCCCTCATAGCCGTCTTCAGCGGGCTGAGCTATGCCGAGCTTTCATCCATATTCCCAAAGGCGAGCGCGGAGTACGAGTACACCTCCCAGGCCTTCGGCCCGAGACCGGCCATGATCATCGGATGGTTGATCATATTCAGCGGCGTAACAGGCTCGGCAGCCGTGGCCCTCGGCTTCGGAGGCTACTTCAGCGCATTGTTCGACGTATCCGTTCTATCCTCGGCCCTGGTCTTGATCGTGCTGCTCTCCGCAATCCTCTTCTACGGCATAAAGGCCTCGGCCTGGCTGGCCATCGCCTTTACCTTCATCGAGATGTCGGGCCTGATCCTCATCATCTACATAGGTATCCCCCACCTGGGAAGCGTGGACTACCTGGAGATGCCTCATAGCTTCAAAGGGATATTCGAGGCTGCTGCCCTCATATTCTTCGCCTACATGGGGTTCGAGGAGATGGTAAAGCTCTCCGAGGAGACGAAGATGCCGGAAAAGACCATCCCCAGGGCTCTGATCATCGCTTTGATCATCACCATCGTCCTCTACATGCTGGTGGCCGTCAGCGCCGTCAGCGTGATGGGGTGGGAGGACCTGGGCGCGTCCGAGGCACCCTTCGCAGACATAGCCTTCACCGCCATGGGAAAAGACGCCTTCGTCGTCATGTCGGTGATAGCCCTCTTCGCCACCGCCAATACGGTCCTCCTCATGATGCTTGCCGCCTCTCGAATGATCTACGGCATGGCCTGCTCCTTCTCCCTTCCCCGGACGCTGGCAAAGGTTCACCCCGCCAGAAAGACCCCATGGGCGGCCATACTCATGATCACCGTCCTCTCCATGGTTCTGGTCTTCACCAGGGATATCGCCTTCGTGGCCAACATCAACAACTTCATCCTCTTTTTGACCTTCGCGGTGATAAACTCCGCTCTGATCTACCTGAGGTACAAAGAGCCCCAGCTTCCTAGACCTTTTAAGGTTCCCTTCAGCGTAGGACGCCTACCCCTCCTGCCCCTCATGGGCATCTTGACCTGCGCCTTTCTCATGCTGCAGCTGGATTGGAAGGTTGTGACGGCCGGGATGGTGCTGGTTCTGACAAGCGGGCTGGCCTCTATGATCTGGGTCAGGACGCGGTGAGGTTATCTATAGTCCTGAACGCTAAGTTTGACACTTATCCGATGCGCAAGATGATTCCTGCCCAAGAAAACGCTGGCCTTGTAGCAGATGACTTCTTTGAGATAAACCATTATCAAGCGATTGATTATGAGGGAGCTAAACACATACAACCTCCTTATTTCAACCGCTAATGAACGCTAATGAACGCTAATATTTTCTTTTAATTCGCGTTCATTCGCGTTCATTCGCGGTTT
>CAYQFP010000116.1:0-5277 GCA_964416865.1 uncultured Methanotrichaceae archaeon | reverse complement strand
GATGACTTCTTTGAGATGCTCCATTAAGTATCAAGTCTAAGGTTCATGACTATATGTACAACAAGAAAATGCTCGCTTACGCTCGCATTTACTTGAGCACATAAAGTTATACTTTATGTACAACAAGAAAAGTGCTAGAGGAGTACGAGTTCGGCGTCATCGTCAGGTCCCTGACCGAGATCCGCAAAGCACATCCTCGATAATCCTAGGTATCTCGTCGATCTTGTCTATGACCCTGTCTGCGGCCCGGATGAGTTCCGCAGGAGGATGGGTATCCTGCTGGACGGTGAGCAGGCCGATATCGGCAACCTGAAGAGCATAGCGATCGTTGAGGCCGTCGCCCACCATGACCACCAAACTATGATCTTCTTTGAGGCTCAAAACAAGCTCTTTCTTTTTCTTGGGGGTGGAGACGGGATATATACAATCCAGGCAGATGCCTCTGCACCTGGTGAGATTGGTGAGGCTGCGCATGCTGTCGCCGGAGGCCACATATATACCGGCACCCATATTTAGCAGCACGCCCAAAACATCTTCCAGGCCGGTGAATGGTCTGCCACCGGTGCTTATCGAGTAGGAAACTTCCATCATATCGACGTCGACTATGACCCCTGTTGTGCAGTAGAACCGCGGACCGTGAGCGCATACCTCGGCCAGTCCCTCCTGGAGGTCTGCCATCTTCACCTCCGATCGTAAGAGGATCAAGCTGGCATCCTCTTCAGATACCGGCGTGCTGGAGCAGCTTATCCTGATTTCGCGCCCGCGCCCCACTACGAAGGCGCCAAGGGTCGTCTGAGGTGGGGCAGCCATTATCTCTGCAGAGTCGATGTTAGGTACCACCAGGGCCCTCCCGTCTTTCTCCATGACAAGATCGGTAGTAACGACCCCTCTCAGGAGGGAGTCTCTGGATATGTCCTTGGCCACCCGGTACATCTCCAGCATGGTGCCTGCAACGTCGAATACAACCGCCAGATCGCCTGACATCAGAGAAACACATGCAGTTCAGATCGGATCAAACTAACGGTCAAGATGAAAGACGGCGTGGAGGTATGCCTTCTTTCCGGCCGATCGATCTTTCGGATATGATATTTCGTCAAGGGGTCAGCACTATAAGCGATCCTCGTCTTGTTATCACCGATGGATATCGAGACAAAGGCACGCCTGATCTCCACGGGGACCGTGGAGCTGGCAGATATTTGTCCGTCATCCGGCCCGGTATCTGCCGCAGGTCCCGGCGCGGGCGAAGAGAACGTCTTCTTCAGATCAGGCGATAGACGGGTGAGGCTGAGCGTGGCGGAAAACTCTCCTTTGAGTCTGGTGAATCTGGGCGGAGGTGAGGTGGCCATAGAGGAGAAGGAAAAAGAGGTGGCCCGTGGTCGCCTGGAAGCGCCGCTGCTCCATTGCCCCGAGCAGGCCTATATCACCGTCAGCGAACGATGCATATACGACTGCAAGTTCTGCGCCGTGCCGAAGCTTGCAGGCGGGGTGAAGTCGCTGCAAAGAGTGGTAACCATGGTGGATCGGGCCCGGGCGACAGGCAGGCTCCAAGCGATATCTCTTACCAGCGGGGTGGAGCGGTCTCCTGGAGAAGAGGTGGCCAAAGTGGCAGATATCGTGCGATCGTTGCGCAGGTTCGAGGTGCCAATAGGGGTGTCAGTGACCCCTGCGCCCCGTTCCAGCGAGATCCTGAAAGATGCCGGGGCGGTGGAGATCAAGTACAACGTGGAGTGTCTTGACCCCGAGGTCTTCGGGCAGGTCTGTCCAGGTGTCTCCCTGGATGCGATCAAGGCGGCCCTGGAAGATGCGGTCAGGCACTTCGGCAGGAACCGGGTATTCTCCAACGTGATCATAGGTCTGGGCGAGTCAGATAAGAGCCTCAGAGAGGGGATAGAAGAGCTGGCAGAGATGGGTGTCTTGCCTGTGCTGCGGGCGGTATACCCTCATCCGCTGCGCCAGGGAGATATACATATGAAACGGCCCAGCGCAGATAGGCTGCTCGACCTGGCGCGGTACACCCGCCGGGTATTGGATCGATGCGACCTGCGTGGCGACGTCGCAGAGACGATGTGCTACCGGTGCACGGGATGCGACCTGATACCGCACCGGGATCTGTAGGGCGCTCAGAACTCAAAATCCTCATCACAACTCAGGCCAGGTCAAATCATCATCGCGCCGCCTGTTGGATACAGCCCCGAAAACCTCAAAAGACGCCGGGCAGTGCTGCAGATATCTGTCGATATTACCATATTACCGTTCGGTCCACACCTGCTTGACCACAGATTCGATGGCTCTCTGGATCTTATCTTTATCCCCCAGGTAGCTGCTGTTCGTCGGTCTCAGGTCGTCGTCCAGCTCGTAGACCAGGGGGATGCCAGTGGGGATGTTCATCCCGACTATATCTCGGTCGGAGATACTGTCCAGGTACTTGACCAGGGCACGGAGAGTGTTGCCGTGAGCGGAGATCAACACCCGTTCGCCCGATCTGATCGCCGGGGCGATGGTTTGGTGCCAGTAAGGCAACATGCGTTCGACGACATTCTTCAACGACTCACATCGCGGCAGCTTATCTGGCGGGAAGGATCGGTAGCGCCGGTCGAAGCGAGGGTGGCGCGGGTCGTCCAGGTCGATGGGCGGGGGCAAGACGTCGTAGCCGCGTCGCCAGAGCTCGACCTGAGCCTCACCGTACTCGGCCACCATATCGAGCTTGCTTTGCCCCTGCAACGCGCCGTAGTGGCGTTCGTTCAGCCGCCAGGTCTTCTGGGCCGGGATCCACTCCAGGTTCATCTCCTCCTGGACGATCCAAAGCGTCTTGATGGCACGCCTGAGGACCGAGGTAAAGGCCAGATCGAATGTGTAGTCATTCTCATGCAAGATGCGCCCGGCAGCACGGACATCTTCCTTTCCTTTTTTGGTCAGGTCCACGTCCGTCCATCCGGTGAAGCGTTTCTCGAGGTTCCACTCGCTCTGACCGTGGCGCAGGAGCACAAGCTTGTGAACGGTTCTCATTCTCGACCTCGCGGAGCAAGACGGCCACCGGGGTTTGATGACCGGTTAAACCAGGTTATCGCTGACCGGTGATATTCTTTGTTGGGATTTTAGAAGACTTACGCACCCGACCAATCAAGAGATGTATAAATTGTGTTATATAAACGAGTATGGCGCTGTGATCGACGGTCCGGGCCTCACGGATCAGACACGATGGCAGAGGACCCGGTGACCTCGCCCCATATCCACCATCACAGGTTCCTCATTCTTACAGACCTCATCTGCAAAGGGACAGCGAGAACAAAAGACGCATCCACCACCCCATTTATTCACATCACCCTCAGGAACATGATAGTCTTCCGCCGATTGCTGAGCTAGCAGCTCCCTGGTGTAGGGGTGCTCTGCATGATCGAATAAATATTCCGTATCACCCACCTCCAGGATCTTGCCGCCGTACATCACAGCCACCCTGTCGCTCATGTACCTGACCACCTCCAGATCGTGGGTGATGAACATGATCGTGAGAGCAAGATCATTCTTCACGCCGTTTATCAGGTTGAGGATCTGCGCCTGGACGGAGACGTCCAAGCCCGATGTGGGCTCGTCCGCAACCACGAAATCTGGGTCCGCCGCAAGAGCCCTGGCCAAGACCACCCTCTGGTTCTGTCCACCGCTCATCTGGTAAGGATAACGATTGATGTGTTCCGGGCTCAACCCCACCGATTCCACCAGGTCAGAAGCCCGTTCACCGATCTCCTTTCTGCTCAACCCCCCCTGAAGTCTGAAAGGCTCTGCGATGCTGTCACCGATCTTCATTCTTGGGTCTAAGGATGAATCGGGGTCTTGGAATATCATCTGCATGCGGGGCCTGAGCTTTCTGAGCTCATTCTTTTTCAGTTTGGTTACGTCGATCCCATCAAAAATTATCTTGCCCGAGGTCGGCTCGATCAGACGCAATACCAGCTTCCCGACGGTTGTCTTTCCGCATCCGCTCTCGCCCACCAGGCCCAGCGTCTCGCCCCGGCTTATGCTGAATGAAACATCGTCCACAGCAGTTATATGGTTCTTTTTAAATATGCCCCCCGACGAGAACCGCTTATTGATACGGTGCACCTCAAGCATATTGGAAACACCTCACCCGACGCCCATCTTCCTTCTGGATCATGGGCGGATCGCATCTCTTGCAGAGATCCATAGCACGATCACATCGGGGGTGGAACTTGCATCCCGATGGCAGATCGATCAGAGAGGGACTCATGCCAGGTATGGGCTTCAATCCTCGAGAGGGAAGAGAGTCGAGAAATCCCTTCGTATAGGGGTGCAGTGGATCGTTCAGCAGATCTTCTGTCCCGGCGATCTCCAGGATCTCTCCTGCATACATCACGCCGATCCGGTCGCAGATCTCGGCAGCAGACCCCAGATCATGGGTTATAAACAGCATCGACTTTGTTTTTGTCACCTCTTTGATCAGTTTGACCACCCGCCGCCTTATGGTCACGTCCAGTCCCTTGGTGGGTTCGTCGGCGATGATCAGCGACGGATCGGATGCGAGCGCCATAGCGATCATCGCTCTCTCCTTCATTCCGCCGCTGAACTGGTAGGGGTACTCCTTAGCCCTCAGGGATGCAGATCTTATCCCCACCTTCTCTAACAGTTCGACGACCTTCTTTTTGGCACATCCCCGATCCAGTTCGCTATGCAGCCGGACGGCCTCTTCGATCTGGCTTCCGATGGTCAGCACGGGGTTCAGAGAGTTGGTGGGGTTCTGGAGGATCATGACGATCTCTCTGCCCCGAATGATTCTCATCTCGGCCTCGTTCAAGGAGAGGAGGTCTCGTCCGTCGAACCTGATCACTCCATCGATCTTGGCATCTCCGGGCAGGAGCCGGACGATCGCCATCCCCAACACCGTCTTCCCGCTCCCGCTCTCCCCGATCAGTCCGAGGCACTCCCCCACCTCGATATCGAGATCTACCCCGTTGGTAACTCTTACAACGCCGTCGTCTGTCGGGAAGCGAACTCTCAAGTTAGATATTTCAAGACGGCTCATCTCGACTCCTCAATGGGGAATCTCCTTTCTGAACCTGGGATCCATCTCATCTCTCAAACCGTCGCCGAGGAAGTTGAACGCCAATACGGTGATCATAATCGCCAGCCCGGGGAAGACCATGATATGGGGCGCTTTTCTCAGAAAGAGTCGCCCACTGTCGAGCATAGATCCCCATTCAGGGGTGGGGGGCTGCACGCCAAACCCAAGAAAGCTCAGGCCAGCGGCGGCGAGTATGGCGTAGC
>CAYQFP010000115.1:0-5280 GCA_964416865.1 uncultured Methanotrichaceae archaeon | reverse complement strand
AGTAGAGTTTCGGTCTTCCCTTACCCCACACGTTTATGCCCACCATGGCTGCTAGCGTAATGAAGGCAACAACCTGCTCGGAAGTTTCCGTAACCGTATCGGTCGCGTCGAGACCCATGAAGTTGGTAATGGCAAGAGGTATAATGGCAATGCCGACCATGGCGACAACGACTCCTGTCACCTCTGCAGGGAAGAGGGCGCGGAGGCGGTGCATTACGCGTGAGAGGAGGACCTCAAAGCAACCTGCTGCTGCGGTCATGCCAAAGAGAAGGGAAAGCCCTCCGGTTTTTGCTGCCAGGAGGGACGCAGA
The DNA here is from genome assembly GCA_964416865.1 of uncultured Methanotrichaceae archaeon. Taxonomy (GTDB): domain Archaea; phylum Halobacteriota; class Methanosarcinia; order Methanotrichales; family Methanotrichaceae; genus UBA204. Next base: position 4,970 of record CAYQFP010000115.1, on the reverse strand, counting down.
GAGATACGAGGGCCCGCAGACAGAGGGGCAAAGATACCCGGAACCTACCCCCTTCCTGTTCAAAGCCTGGAGTATGGTCCCGATACCCGCAGCGAGTATCGACATGCTGACCATAAATCCTGCCATCTCAAATGTTCCACCGATTGCCCGGACGATGACCACCGGAAAGATGAGGGCAATGGAGATGACAGAGACATGCTGGAGGCCGAGGAGGAGACACGCAGGCAGGGGCGGCTCATCATCAACGCCATATACAAGTCCAAGTGGTTTTTTGGGCATGGTCCCTCGTTGTTTTATTCCCTCTTGGTTTTACCTTCTCTGTTCAAAGTTTAAAGTTCTATCTCTCAGAGCTCATCTAAAAGTTCCTGGGGACATGGAAGATTGAAGCTATCCAATGTATATTTTATCATATCAATTCAGTGATAATATCTCGGTTCCTGCCTGGAAATACCATCACCTCATCGGCATCTGGCAACCATCGTCAACACGTTCTTTTCATCTATGAACTCGTATCTGACCTCGTCCATCATCGACTTGATGAGGTGTACCCCAAGCCCTCCTATCTGTCGCTCTTCCAGACTCGCGTTCAGATCAGGTGGTTGGACAGACATGGGATCAAAATGTTTCCCCTCGTCCTTGATGACCACCACGAATTCTCCATCCATCATGCAGCAGATTATATCGATCGTACCTGCTTCATTGGCATATCCGTGTTTTATTATGTTTGTGCAAGCTTCGTCAACTGCCAGCTGAACTTCGAATATCTTGCGGGCGTCTAAACCGGATGCTATCATCGAATCGGAGATGAAAACGCTTATCAGGGATAAGTTCTCCAGTACGCCGTCGATTCTCAGTTCAAACCGGGCAGTCATCTCGATATTCACACCGCCTTCAACACCATCAAAGTGATATCATCGAACTGTGGGATATCTCCACCGAAGGATAAGACCTCATCCGTTATCTTCTCGATAATATCCCCTGCAGAGAGGTTATGATTTTTCTCGATGATCTCGAAAAGTCTCTCTTTCCCAAACGGTTTCTCTTTATCATCCACCGCCTCGGTCACACCATCTGTATAGAAGACAACCACGTCACCGCTTTTCAATACGATCTCATGCTCTTCCATTTCGGCATCCTCTATCACGCCCAAAGCAATCCCTTTGGCCCTGAGCATCAGGAGATCGCCGGTCTCACCGTTGAAGACCACAGGAGGATTATGTCCGGCGTTAACGTATTTCAGTTTTCGTTCTTCCAGGTCCAGTATGGCATAGAATAGCGTCACAAACATGCCCGATTTTGCATCTGCGGTGATCAGGTTATTGACATTTTTTATTACATCGGCCACTCCTGGATTTCCCGTTGCGCTCGCCCGGAGTATGGTTCGAGAGAGCGCCATGAAAAGTGCGGCCGAGACGCTCTTTCCAGAAACATCAGCGATTGTGAGCCCGATCTTGTTCTCAGAGATGGGTATGAAATCATAGAAATCTCCTCCAACTTCCTTTGCCGGAAGGTTCATCGCAGCAAGATCGAAACCCTTCAAACAAGGTATGGTCTCTGGTAAAAAGCTCTGTTGAATCTCATGTGCGATCATCAATTCATACCGTTCTCGCTCCAACTCGTCGAAGTACATATCTCGCTCTTCGGCGGTCTTACGCTCTTTTATCAGGTTTGATATGATGAATGCGAATATCATCATCCCCAGTGAGTTGGAGAGAATCACCGGCATACCGACGTCCTTGACAACCATAACCGCTCTTGAATAGGGGCTGGCGAGGAGAAGCACCATAGTCATGTGAAGGCTTTCCATGAGGGCTGCGAAAAGAACGGCACCGGGAACGCCGATGAACTTGCCTTTTTTAGACAGATAAATGATACCACCAAATAGTCCTGCAAGGACGGTGGCCAGTGAACAGGGAACACTTGTGAACCCTCCTAAAAAATACCGGTGCACCCCGCCGATCAGTCCTGCTCCCACCCCTACGAGAGGTCCACCAACCAGTCCTCCGATCATCGGCCCCAGGTCTCTGAGATTTGGAATCACTCCTGACGTTTCACTACCTGCGTAGGTGCCGTATATGGAGAACGCACCGAAGATTAATATCAGAACAGCCTGATTTTCGAGCGTGAATCTTTTGTCCAGTATCTCTGTGAAATACTTGGTGCGGGTGATCAGGTAGGCGATTACCACGATCACGCACATCTTCTCGATCAGCGCCAGCAAAATCTGGAAAACGATGGTTGTCATTTGGCCTTCTCCAGAGGCCTGGCAAGCTTGTCGACGCGGACCCAGGAACACTGCTCCCTGATGTTTGCCATCATCACCACCCGGTCCAGATCCTTCTTTTTGATATCCTCATCGATCGTCTCCTGACTTGTGTCGGAACAGGTGAACTCTAGGTGTTGAGCCACCGCGACGTCGGGTAGTATCTCGGTAAAATCGACCAGATATGCAGGATCCATAACTCCCTCTATGTTGAGGCCACAGTGTTACATGTAGACTCCAATTAACATCGGCAGTACACCCTTGTGGGGTGGAGATGCCCAATCGCCTTAAACCTAATGCAGTTTCCGTCTGTCAGAGCCGCTCATACTTCAACCAGCTCGTCTCGTCGACGAAGAAGACCATGGGTCGTATGCCCAAAGACGCTACGACCGGAACCGCTCCATCGCCTCACCCACATCAGAGCAGATGACAAAGAGTTTGGTGAACCCCGTCATTTCGAAGACCTCTCTGACAAAGGGACGAAGTGAGATCAGCACCAAGTCGCCTTCCATGGCCCTCAGCTTCTTCAGGGCAGCTATGAGCACTCGTAGTCCCGCGCTGCTGATGTATTCTACCTCAGAGAAGTCGACGATCATCATCTTAATCTTCTTGTCTATCAGCCCGTCGAGCACGACCTCCAGGTCAATCGACGTCACGCCGTCGATCCTCCCAGATACGCTTACTACCGGTATACCATCAACGATTCTCTGACCCATCTCCATAGTACCATCTCAGATCAATCAATTCATATTTTTTTGGTTATTCGGCACCGCAAATCACCTGAGATCGGTGCAGAGATTGACCTCCAGCGATCCATTTCACCCTCTTACTTTATTATACTTGGCCCCCGGGTCCAAATGACGCTCAAAGACGCCAAAACGATCAGTTTCACCGGACGTCATCATCATAGTGATCTGCACCGTATCCTTAAATAAGAGAAATAATTATTATCGATGACATCTGCCATGTTATCTATGAGTTCTACAGGAAGGCCATTAACATGAAAGTCCAGGTTTGGCACCAGGTTCCCGGGACCAACGACGTTTGGATGTATCCTTACCTGAGAAAAGTAGACGGCCTGTCCTCCAACTCGTACATAATCTCGGCTGAGAACCAGATCGCCCTCCTCGATCCCGGCGGTTCCAAAAGCCAGATGGATCTTCTCCTCGGCGAGATCGCACTCCAGGCCGATGAGCATCCCAGGCCGGTCGTCGCCTACCTGACTCACGCCCACATCGACCACTGTCTCCAGCTGATGAAGAGACCAAAGTTGTGGGACCAAGGAGGGTTGATCGTGGCGGTCCAGGAGATGGGTGCTAACGCTCTGGAGAACGCGGATGCGAGGACTACCCAGGCAGACCTGTTGGGGCTACCGATGTCAAGGGTCCGAGTCGACATGGAGCTTCTATCGGCCAGTAATATGTCCGTGGGCAGCCAGAAGCGCATTCGAGTGAAGGGTACCGATCTGTCCCTTCACACCGAATCTGTGGCGATGCCAGAGGGGGAGCATATTTGCTACCAGGTCATGCCCATCGGCGGCAATGATCGGCTCGCCTTTTATCACACCCCCGGACACAGCCCTGACAGCATCTGCATTCAGGCAGGCTACGTCCTCTTCATCGGCGACCTCCTTTTTGCCACAAGGCCTGGCGTGGCCGGCATGGTCGGATGGAGCCAAGAAGACTTATTGGACTCGATCAGAAAGGTCCTCTGGATCCTGGACAATCGAGACGTCCGGCTATGTTGTCCAGGTCATGGCAGGCTGCTGACCTCCGATGAGGGCCGCAAGGTTCTGCGAGCCATATACGAGGAGACGACCTGCCTTGCAGGCATCGAGACGATCGACTTCGGATGGGCCGACAGCACCGCCAGATGTGCCGAGGACCTCATGGGCGAGCTGGAGAGGCTCTTTGCCATCATCGCAGGACGCCTGGCCTTCGTAGCCCACGTATTGGGGGAGCTGGAGGAGGAGAGGGGCGCCAAGGGCACAGGGGCGCTCATAGACGTAGATCTTGTCGACGACCTCTTCACCGACTTACATAGATTCTCAGAAGAGATGCATGCTGCCAATAGGCCGGACATACTCTTGGTCATGAAGGCGGGGATCATCGCCGAGAAGCTGGACCAAATTTTCGAGACCGAGGATCTCAGGCCCCTCCTCAGCAGATCTCTCTTACGGAGAACCAATAGGCTGCTGAACGACTACAGTGCCATATTCCGAGGGTTTCGGCCCCATTACGAGGTGGCAGACGTCGACTTGAACCAGATGCTTGAATGTTTGCTGAAGGACGCGACCAGCACCCCCTATGACGAGGAGGCCATCCTAGCAGCCGAGACCGAAGAGGAGTATCTGGAGGCCCTCAAGGCTAGGATAGCCCACGTAAACATCTTCGGTGATGTGAACCTGATCCTCGAGAGAGGCGAGGGGGTGCCTCCATTATCCTCGGAGGATTTCGAATAACATTGCTCAGAAGGACCTTATAAAAGACTGTCTGCATTTTTTGGTATAGGCGTTTAGTTTTCTAGCGTTTTTGCCCCGATTTATGTTAATATTCATGTACATACCACCGTTTTTTCGTTTTTTTTCGACAGCTACTGCTATACTGCATTCTTGTTCTTGAGGGTTAACAGCTGGTATATGTTAAAACCGACAGCAGTAAACATCATTTTGACAGCCGTCCGTTTTACCGTCGTAACCATGACATGA
>CAYQFP010000114.1:0-5345 GCA_964416865.1 uncultured Methanotrichaceae archaeon | reverse complement strand
CTTCGTGGGAGTGACGAGTGCATGATACGATATTTTACACATGACTCGACACTAGCCCCAACCCCGCCACCGTCGGTCACCATCAGAACCCTATTACCAAGGACGGGCACATAGGCGTTGAGGATCTTGCAAGCGTCCCTCAGCCCCTCGTAGCCCTCCATCTCAACGGCGCCCACTTTTTTGAAGGCGGCCTGGTACACCTCATGTTTCCCGCTGACGGCCCCGGTATGGGACCTGACAGCCTGGACACCGGCCTTTCTTCTCCCGACCTTCAGGACGACGAGAGGCTTCTTGGCTGCGCAGAGCGAAGCGGCATCTAAGAAGTCCCTTCCTCGATCCACGGACTCCATGTAAAGGATCACCGCCTTCGTCGCCTCGTCCTCGGCCAGGAACCTGAGACAATCGCTCTCTCCGACGTCGGCCCTGTTGCCGTAGCTAACAACCCTCGCTACGCCGATCCCCTCTGAAGCCAGGTAGTCCATGAGCATCACCGCAAAAGAGCCGCTCTGGGTGAGGACAGAGATACCTCCTTTTGAGGGTCGTCTCATCCTCTCCCTGGGGACGAAGAAGGTGTCCATCCCAGAAAGCGTGTCGTATATTCCGAGGCAGTTTGGGCCCAACAGCCTGAACCCCTTCTCCCTGACGAGATCTCTCAGCTCCTCTTCGAGCCTCTTTCCGTCATCGCCGATCTCCCCAAAACCCCCGCCGACTACGATGGCGCCCTTGAACTTGTCTGAGGATTCCCGCAAGATTCCTGGAACCTTACGGGCCGGGAGGACGATCACCGCCAGGTCGATCGGCCCCTCGACATCGGTCATTGAAGGGTAGCACCTGAGCCCGTCGATGGAGGCGTACCTGGGATTTACGGGATATATGGCGCCTTCAAACCCGATCCTCCTCAGGTTGTCCAGTATGATCCTTGAGGGCTTCCCCATAACAGGAGAGGCCCCTACTATGGCGACAGACTCAGGCTCAAAGAAGAAGTTTATGCAGTCTCCAGTACTCATCAACTCTCTCCTGGATCTCCATCAGGGTCTCCTCCTGCCTGGCCGGCCTGAAGAGGTGGGCGAACCTCCCCTGGCCTCTGAGATACTCTTCGACAGGCTTGAACCTCTTCGGAACCACGGTGTGCCTGACTTCACCAGAAACCGCCTCTTTCAGGGCCCAAACCCCAGTTTCGACCGAAAGCTTCGCCAGATCCACGGATCTCGAAGGGTCGGTGCCCCATCCGGGGGGGCAGGGCACGAGAGATATGAAAAGCTTTGGGCCCCTGTGCTGCCCAGCTCTTCTGAACTTGTTTATAAGGTCGAGAGGGTAGGCAGGTGAGATGGTGGCAAGGTAAGGAGGCCTGTGGCTCTTCCATATATCGAATAGGTCCTTTTTGGGAAGTTCCGAACCCATGGGATGCCTCTTTCCAGGAGGCGTGGTGGCGGTCTTAGATCCCAGGGGCGTGGCTCCGGATTTTTGAAAGCCGGTGTTCCCGTAGGCCTCGTTGTCATAGCAGATATAGTAGAAGTCAAGGTCCCTGTCGAGGGCTCCCGAGGTCGAGGAGAGGCCCATGTCATAGGCTGAGCCGTCCCCGGTCAAGACGACCACCTTCAGGTCCTCTTCCGAATCGAGCTTTCCCTTCTCGATCAGCACGTCTAGAGCGTCTCTCACCCCCTGAGCTCCGGCCGGGGCAGAAGCCATGGCTGTGTAGAGCCAAGAGTTCCTGAAGGGGGTGAGAGGGTAGATGGCAAGAAGGGTGAAACAGCAGGCAGCGTTCACTATGACTATCCTATCCCCGAGGGCTTTGAGACAATGCCTCAGGGTCAAAAGACCCCCACATCCTGCGCAAGCCGGCGTTCCCGAAAAGATGACCTCATCTCCAGGAATATCCCTGAAGGACTTGATCGGCTCCTCTTTCACGCATCCCCCTCCTTTTCAGCCGTTCTCTTCAAAATGGATATATCATCCCATTCCTTCTCAGTATAGAGGAGATGAGGGCCGCTTGGACCTCCTTCAAAGGCCTCGATCATCTTCTCAAAAATGAACTCAAACTCTTGAGGGCTGATGTTCTTCCCGCCGAGACCGCCGATGAAGGATAATAGGACCGGCTTTTTTTTGGAATTGAAAAGGCAGCTTGCAACCTCCGAATACAGGATGCCGCCTTTGCCGACGCTGATGTTCTGGTCCAGGACCGAGACCGCCCTTTTTCCCTCAAGAGCTCTCCTGATATAGGCTTCGGGAAAAGGTCTAAGCAGCCTCAACTTCAGGAGACCTGCCCTGATCCCCCTATCCCTGGCCCGTTTCACCGCCTTCTTGCCCAAAGTAGAGAAGGAGCCAGCCATGACGAGGGCGTACTCGGCATCCTCCAGCATGTAACCTTCGACCGGGCCGTATCCTCGGTGGAACTTCTTCTCGAACTCCGCGCAAATCTCTCCATAAACTTCCAGCGCTTTCAGGCTGGCCAGGTGCATCTGGTACTTGAAGTAGGAGTAGGCAGACCCGCCGAGGACGGCGACCCCCTGAGCCATGGGACGGCTTGCCATAAAGAAGGCATGTTTTGGCCTGTAGGGTGGCAGAAACTCCCTGACCTCCTCTGGGTCCGGGATCTCAACAGGCTCCCTGGTGAAGGACAGGTAGAATCCATCCATGTTCACCATGACTGGGAGGAGGACTTGCTCGTCCTCGGCCAGCCTGTATGCCAGAATGATCGAGTCCAATACCTCCTGGCATGTCTCACAGTGGATCTGGAGGAAACCCGAGTCTCTTATAGCAAAAATGTCGTTGTGATCGGGCTCCAGGGTTAATGGCGAAGATAAGCCTCTAGAGACGTTGACCATCACCAGAGGAACACGCCACCCAGCCACTGTGTAAATCATCTCGAAGCCGTAGAGGAGGCCCTGGCTTGAGGTGGCTGTGAATGTCCTGGCCCCGGTTGCAGAAGCCGCGCCCGCGGCCGTGATCATAGAGTGCTCAGAGTCCATAGACACGAACCTGGCATCCATCATTCCATCGGAAATCCACTTGGCCAGGGTCTCGATGATCTCGGTCTGGGGCGTTATCGGGTAGGCAGGGACGTAATCGACCTCTGCCAGCCTTACACCCCAGGCGGCCGCAGCATTTCCGGTAAGCATATCTCTCTTCATCTGACCACCCCTTCAGAGGACCTGGGCCTCTCTCACTTTCTCTATCCCCTCAGCAGGACACGCCCGAACACAGATCAGACAGCCTTTGCAGTTTTCGTAGTCGACGCAAGGAAAGCCCTCTTCGTCCAGGGAAATGCAGCCGTCGGGACATCTTGCCAGGCAGGCCATGCATTTGGTGCAGACTTTGTGGTTCCAGACCGGCCTGAAAACCCGCCAGTTTCCGGTCCTTCTCAAGGGCGAGTTACCGAGGGCGTTTATCGTCGGGCTCGATATCTGAGCCGGCTCGAAAGAAACGATGATAACCGGGCTCGCCTCGGGCGGCGCCTCGACGGTCTTTATATCGAGGGGCGTAACTGCCCGAAAAACGCTCAAAGCCAACTTCACGTTCTCATCTAGCCCCTCCCCTTCGGAGAGGATTCCTGCCAGCACCCTCTCTGCCGCTTCCTTAAGATATTCCTCGCCGATGCCAACGATTCCGGCAGCGGCAGACCCCGCCGGAGTGCTGAGGATCGATTCCCCCAGCATCGTCAGGGACATCTTGGTCATGTCCAGGGTCACAACTTGCGCCTCTACTCCGTGGTCGGCCGTCACCTCCTCGGGGGTTCGAGACGTGTTTATCAAGACAACCCCGTTCGTCCGAAGTCCGGAAAGCGGCTTCGCCCCGGCGTCCTGAAGAAGCGTCTCGTCCATGACGACCACCATGTCAGGATCAGATATCACCCCTCGTTCCATTATGGGGTCCTCTGATATGTGGACGAAGGCGGCTATCGGTGCTCCCCTCCTTTCGGCCCCATAAAGGGGAAAGTCCTGGACGTAGAATCCCTCCAGAAATGCGGCCGTCCCCAGAATCCTGCTGGCCACCTTGACGCCCTGACCGCCCCTCCCGTGGACTCTCAAGCTGAGCATATCACGCCCTATATCTTCAATCAGATCTATAAAAACCTTATCCAGTTTTCTACGCAGAGGCCTGGTGTCGAATTCCTGATGTTGGGTATGAGTGATGCATTTTCATGAAATACGGAATTCTACAGAGCCAATTATAACTAGTAAATAACTGCGGGGGAAGGGATTCGAACCCTTGAACTCCTGCGAGAATAGATCTTGAGTCTATCACCGTTGACCTGGCTTGGTTACCCCCGCGCTAGCTATCGATTTTCGATTCATTTTGCATTCACATACATAGACCAAATCTATTGGAGCCATAAAGATTAGTCGTTTGAATGTGAATTGGTATACTAAACCCGCTCATGAATCGCAGAGGGACATCCTATTAGATCTATTTAAGCGTTATCGGAGGAACCAATGACTTCATAACAAAATTATGGAATGTGCTCAATATCCTGTTGTACCGGCCTTTGCTGCAGGTGGCCAGCCGGCGGGTGGCTGCATGCCCTCGCTGGATGGCCTCTGCTTTCAGGTCTGAAATACCTGAACACGATTATTGCCACGATCGGCAATGTAAACGCGCCCGTCCGGGCCCACGGCTATGCCGCTCATCTCACCCTCAACGTTCCACTCGGTCAGCTTATTCCCTTCAGAGCTGTACTTCGCCACCCGGGGATCATCTCTGAAGGCAACGAAGACCTCGCCACCGGGTCCAACGGCTATGCCGCTCATCTCACCCTCAACGGTCCATCCGGCAAGCTCTTCTCCCAGAGGGCTGTACTTCACCACTCGGTAATTATTGTTGATGTTGACGAAGACCTCGCCACCGGATCCAACGGCAATGCCGTTGGTCTCTATCACTCCATTAACGGTCCATTCGGTCAGCTTCTCCCCTTCAGAGCTGTATTTCACCACTCGGGGATCATCTCTGAAGGCAACGAAGACCTCGCCACCGGGTCCAACGGCTATGCCGCTCATCTCACCCTCAACGGTCCATCCGGCAAGCTCTTCTCCCAGAGGGCTGTACTTCACCACTCGGTAATTATTGTTGATGTTGACGAAGACCTCGCCACCGGGTCCGACTGCAATGCCATTAGTCTCTATCACCCCGTCGACAGACCATTCGGCCATCTGTTCTCCCAGGGGGCTATACTTCACCACTCGGTAATTATTGTTGATGTTGACGAAGACCTCGCCACCAGGTCCAACGGCTATGCCATCCGGTCCGCCGTCGACAGGCCACTGGGTTCGCAAAGCAGTTGCGGGCAGAATGAAACAGGTCCCCGCAAGGACCACCAACAGTATAAATATGCCAGGAACGACTGATCT
>CAYQFP010000113.1:0-5426 GCA_964416865.1 uncultured Methanotrichaceae archaeon | reverse complement strand
AATTCTCAAGTGATTTAGGATTATCTGTATGTGTTTAGCTCCCTCAGAATCAATCATATAAAAATACAAGTAACCTCTATTGGGGTCCCATGTGACATTGTCAAGTTATACTTGATACTTAGTGGAGCATCTCAAAAAAGTCATCTGCTACAAGGCCAGCGTTTTCTTGGGCTGGGAGCGTCTTGCGCATCGGATAAGTGTCAAACGTAGCGTTCAGGACTATAGTTACTTTTGTAGAGTACAAAGAAAATGAAAAATTCCATAAGGTTCATATAGTTCGTAAGGCCAATATTACATGCGATGAGGAGATCAAGATTAATCAAGAACTGGGCTCAATTAATCATAAAAAAAGCGAGCGTTTTGGGCAAGAAGTTTGAAGAAGATCTCACTTTTGCCAAAAAAACAGAAGAAGCTTGGCAGAGTTATGAACGGGGAGAATTTGTTTCTCGCCCAGCTGATGAATTTCTTGCGGAATTAAGAAAATGTTAGAGGTGGAGCATAGGCCCGGTTTTTTTTTTGCGATCGAATGTCCACTTCTTCAGGGCAGGGTGGCGAGGTTGGGGCTTTAGCTTTAGAGATAGCATGTAGTCGTTAGTATCTGAGGGAATAATATGAAAGATATAGAGCGGAGATTAACAAATTTGGAGATGGTAACCCGAGATATACGAAATCATATCAATAATATAGATCCAACGTGGGCATCGTTAAGAGAGAAATGGACTGTAATAACCGGGGTACTGGTTCTACTGGTGTTTTTTTTGATTATTATCGTTGCAGCCATTTATGGGCAATTTACCGTGATGGACAAGCTCAGTGCCACATTCAATGCCTTTATCATGGCGATGTTGGGGTATCTATTTGGATATGTACCTACAAAGTCTTCGGAGGAGGCTATTAAAGAAGACAAAAAAATAACCGAAAATAAGTTAGGGAAAATAGAAATGGCGCTGGACGAATATAAAGCGATCCTAACAAGCAAGGATAAAATAATAAAGGATTATGAAGAGATGATTAATTTATATAAGATTTAAGAATGACCTAAGAATTAGTTCAAGGTGGAATTTATGGAAAAAGAAGAAGTAATCGAAGAGATTAAAAGAAAAATCAAAGATGAAGAGGATGCCTCGGGGATCCGCCTAATACGCGCAGAACGATTGGTGAAAGAAGCACGAGAAATTAGTAAAAAGAGATGATAAGCGTTTTGTATGTGGGAAGTTCAATCGACGGTCCACGAATGTCCCGCAATTCGTTCGGAGGTGACGCGCTCGATGCCTCCGGAACCGCCCATCACCTCCCCTAAGCAAGATTCTCGTAATATAGAGAACCTCTGGCGATCGACTCAGGGACGAGATCAGCGCAATCCCGCTCAGACCTCTTCTGTCCTCCTCAGCTCCACCGCGACCCCTCTCGTGGCCCGCACCATCTCCCACCCGCTCATCCTGGCCCGTCCCACACCGAAGGCCTTCTCGCCCCGGACGATGACGTCATCGCCGGGTCTGATATCTTCGTCGGCGTCTATGACCCCCGGGCTGAGCACGTCGCCTTTGGGCAGAAACTCGGCGATCTCTACAATATGGGCGCCCATGGGCTCCAGCCGTCTTGCGCCCTCGATGGACAGGGCGATGGTGCCGTTCGGGGTCAACGTGGCCAGAGTCTTCTTATCGCCGTCCTGGATCTCCCGCCCCTTGATCCTCACCTCTCCGGCAAGCAACAGGTCGCCCGAGTTGGATCCGAAGAAGTAGTCGGTCACCGCCCGGACGCGGAGCCTCTTTTGATCGAGGACAGAGGCGTCGATGGCAGCTTCCTTTACGGCTGCGTTCAGCCTGGAGAGGGCCTCGCCGTTTGTTCCTCCGCCTGTGTAGACCGCGTCGATCCCGTGCTCTTCCACCGCTTCCCTCAGCTCGCCATCGATATGAGCAACAATCTTCTTGTAAGAGCTTCTTTCGAGGTAAGCGTCCAGACACCTCAAGAGCCAGTCTCGTTCCTCCAGGTCCCACCGACCGGTCACGGGCACGTCGTAATGCGCCGCCGGGTAGACCTCTTCTAGCTCCCTTGGCACCACCGCCAGCGGCGAGGTCAGTATCACCTCGTGGATGCGCTTCCTCCATGATCCCAACGCCCCGGCGAAGAGCCGATGAGACCTCGACTTGGTATAGGGCTTTCTCGCAGAGCAGGGAAGGAGAAGGAGAACCTCGCACTCTGGTGCTCTGTACCGATCCAGTACCCTTCGAGCATACCGGGCAACCTCCACCCGGTGGAGCGACTCCGCTGTGTTGGAGTACATGACGTTCTTCCTAAAAACAGGCGTTCTCCTCTCAAGGTAACGGCCTTCCTGGTCCAGGAGCCTCAATGTCGCGGTCTCCTCCGGCGTCACCCGTACCGACTTCTCCACATACTCCCTGAGACATCCTCGCCTGATCATCTCCCTGACCAGCCTGATCTCTTCTTCCAGCTTCAGGTGGTTGTGATCTGATATCATCCGCAGGTTCGGGTTCGGGTTCTGGTCCGGACGGCCTTCTTCCTCCAGGGCTCTGCAGTGCTGGCATCTGCAAGGCAGCTCCCTCAAATCCTCGATATTCCAGGTTCCGTCATGGGTGTGGTAGCGTCCCAGATAACCGTCCACCACGACCCTGGTGGAGTCGACCAGATCCACGCCCAGATACACCAGGAGGGCGAGGTTCGCCGGCGTGGCAAGGGCGGGGGCGTAGAGGGCAGAATCCGGAGGCGTCTTCTCTTTGACCTCCAGTACGGCCTTCAACAGTTCCCGGGGGTTGCGAAGCGACCCTGCCGCGCCCATGATGTAGACATCGGCAGGATACGGTTCATCGAGGAAGAAGGGATGGACCACCAGCCCGCAGGGCCCATCAGTCTCGATCTGTGGCAGGTCCACCGGAGGCTCGACGTGGAGAGGCACGGAAACATGAGGCGGTATGAACAGCTTGTCTTTGTCGATGTGCCCATCGGCCGCCTCCAGCGCCTCCTCCACGGACCCGAAGCCCCATAGGCTACCTGCAGATACGATTCGGTCATTTGAGATCAATGCAGGGGTGTTGATGGTCCTCTCCAAGAGGAGCTTGCCCCTCCTAGCAGGGCCATCGCGTCCTATCACCTCGAAGTACCTGGTCATGTTCCCTCCATCTGCTCTATTTCGTGCTCTCTTTCGGTAGACCGAAGCCTCAAAGTAAAACGCGCCCCTGGGTTAGCCTCCATCAGAGTCCTCAGGTTCGAGAGGGCCACATCCATCGCCGCAGGGTCGGTCTCCTCCGGAACCTCCGCATTCAGAGGAGAGGTCTCGGCCAGCTCCGACGGGTACGGCCCAAAGGGGGGCTTGAACCGCAGGACGTGGTCGAACCCCTCCGCCACTACCTCCTCTTCTCTGGAGTCTGTGACCAGGACGTCGCCCCCAAGCTCGATCCTCCCGATCCTCGAGCCGTATCTGATCACCACCGGCCTGGCCACCGAGTTCGGACTCAGGTAAAAAGGGGTGGACTTCGATACCGGGTCTAGCCGCTCCAGCCATCGGCTCTGGTCGCAGATCGCTCTCATCCCGTCCACCATCCTGGGATGGGCCCGGCACCGCTCTTCCAGCAGCTCCCAGAGCGATCCTTCCCAGATGCTCTGTTTTACTAGCCTGATCTCTTCGAAGGTGACGTGGAGGTTATGAAGAGCCAGTTTCTCCACCCGGTTCTCGCAAGACATGAGCTCCTCGGGGGTGTGACTCCTACAGACCGGACAGGAGCAGGGCAAGTACCTCAGATCTTCCAAACGTTTCGTCCCCCCGACGGTGAGATACCGTCCCTGCCTGGCGTAGAGAACGTAGGCTGCAGAGTCGAAGAGGTCGCATCCCAGGGCGGCGGCCAGGGCGATGGTCATGGGATGACCGGCGCCGAATAGGTGGACCGGCGCCCCAGGTCCCAGACCCTCCTTGGACGCGGCCACCACCTTCACCAGATCTCCGAACCGGTAGGACTCCATGAGGGGTACCACCGCTCCTATGGGATAGACGTCGAAGCCTTCGTTCTTCAGCCTATTAGCGGTTGCCCTCCTTAGATCCGGGTAGGTTGAACCCTGTATGGGCGCCGCCAATAGCGAGCTAGATTCGCCCCAGCAATCGCGCGCTTCGATTAGCCTCCTCTCGGTCTCGCGCAGCTCCGACTCGGCTCTCGCCAGGGGAACGTCGGGCGGGGTAGGTATGTCCAGGGGGACGCAGATATCCGATCCGATCGCCTGCTGGAACCGGAGGATCTCGTCGGACCGGACCTGTATGTCACCGTATACCGAGAGCTGGTATGCGCCCGAATCGGTCATTATGGGACCATCGAACCCCAACAGACGGTGCAGCCCTTCTTCCAACGCCTTTTCTTTCAGGTCTTCGTCCTGGTTTATGATGTAGCTGTTGGTGATCAGGATCTTCGCGCCTATCCTTTTCAGGTCAGCAGGTTCGATCTGCCGGAGGTGAGGGTTTACCACCGGCATTAGCGCAGGTGTCTCGATCGTGCCGTGCGGCGTATGGAATCTGCCGATCCGACCTGCCAGATCTTTGTGTAGAACCTCAAAGCATCCTGACATGACCACCACACACCATCGATAAGGCATAAATAGATTGGTACGTATCAGAGAGAGTCGCATCGCGATTTTGTTATTAAAAGGGGAGGAGACTAGACCGTGAAATTTGCAGTTATGTTATTGCTGATCTGTCTTGCGGGCTGTGCAGCAGCCCAAGGCGGTTACACCCAGTCACAGACGCTCTTTTTGATTGGGAGCGATCCTGCCGAAATATCGATGACCGACTTCGCCTTCGGCCAGTACGTTGATGCTTACTGGTCATCTTACATCGCGAACCTGACGGACATATCGGCCGACCAGGGCCAGTTCGGTTATCCGAAAGATGTTAAAAATACCATGTCTGCGTGGATGGCAAACTTCCCCCTCGACGTCCCGTCTTCGTCCTTCGGTGACGCCGGGGTCTCGGGAGAGTCGTCCGGAGATGCAATGGCCAGGTACGATATTGGGGTCGGTAGGGGCAATTTGCCTGTCGTTTCGCTCCATTCAGGAGACGGATCTGTGGCGAATAATAGCTTGCAGTTGGAACAGCAGATCAAAGCCTTGTTCGGCCCGTGAAGGTCACAGGCCGACCTTTAACCTATTTTATATTTTACATGACTTTCGGGTATATAGATTATAGCGACATATTAAATCAGACAAGCTTGAAATTGTACTGCACCTAATTGTAACTACTCAGTTCTGAGGGAGCTAAACACATACAATCCCCTTATTTCAACCGCTAATGAACGCGAATGAACGCTAATATTTTCTTTTAATTGTACATAAAGTACAGCTTTATGTGCTCAAGTAAATCCGACCGAAGGGGGGATTTACTTGTTCGCGTTCATTCGCGTTCATTCGCGTTCATTCGCGGTTTTACC
>CAYQFP010000112.1:0-5441 GCA_964416865.1 uncultured Methanotrichaceae archaeon | reverse complement strand
GTAGAGTATGTCTCCATATATCTTTTGTGGTCGCATTTTTGGGGGGCATATACGAGTTTTTCAGTAGTTATCTAAGATTATAACATCTATTATATATGATAAACCTCTTTAACGCCTCTAAACACGAAATCCAAGTATATTCACCAGGATTAAAGATAATCCGGATACAGAAGTAAATGCTCGCTTACGTTCGTATTTACTTGAGCACACAAAGTTATACTTTATACACCAAACCAAATATTAAGTTGATTGAAATGTCTTGTGAAGAGACGACCGGGCCGAGAGATCAAGTCTCGCCGTGGCATGAAGAGGCTCCGAGATCGTTCTTATGCGATGATCCATATCCAGGGAAAATTGTTTTCTATATCGAAGTCCCAGTTATTTACGTATGGCACGAACCGGAGTGATATATCACCCCATCTACCTGGAGCACGATACCAACAGTCATCCGGAGCGAAAAGAAAGGCTTATCGCCATACTGGATAGGATCGAGTCTTCCGGTCTGGATGTGGAGGTCATCGAGCCTCGGCCGGCCACCCTCGATGAGGTGGAGACGAACCATTTCCGAGACTACATCGATCAGGTTAGGTTCATGTGCGAGGAACGGGGTGGAGGCTACCTCGACATGGACACAGTAGTCTCTGCCGCGTCTTATGAGGCAGCATTGATGGCCGCAGGCGGTGTGATAACGGGCGTGGATGCCGTATCAAATGACTTCGATAACGTCTTCGCCCTGGTCAGACCGCCTGGTCATCATGCCCTCCGCGGCAGGGGCATGGGTTTCTGCGTCTTCAACAACGTGGCCATAGCGACCAGGTACGCCCGGAAAAAAGGGTTCGATCGGGTGCTGATCGTGGACTGGGATGTCCACCACGGTAACGGAACCTCTGCATCGTTCTACTCGGATCGCTCTGTGATGTACTTCTCAACGCACCAGTCGCCCCATTACCCAGGCACGGGCAGGGTCGACGAGGTCGGCACCGGCGGTGCAGAGGGGTTCACGGTCAACGTGCCCCTTCCACCGGGGACCGGCGATCCTGGGTACCTCATGGTCTACAGGGAGATCTTAAGGCCGGTCGCCCTCGAGTTCGAGCCGGACATAATATTAGTGTCGGCAGGTCAAGACGCCCACCAGGGCGATCCTTTGGGTGGCATGAGGCTATCCACAGAGGGCTTCGGAGCCATGGCAGGTATCGTCAAAGAGGTTGCAGACGTCTGCTGCGAGGGCCGGATGGTGGCATCTTTAGAGGGCGGCTACAACCTGGAGACCCTATCTGACTCGGTAGTCGCAATCCTGAGGGCTTTCCAGGGCGAGGTTGTGCAAGGAAGCGGCGATGACGCCCGGGCGGCACAGAGGATAGAAGAGGTGAAACGGGCGCAGCGCGCCTACTGGGACTGTTTCTCCTGAGGTGATCGGCAGATCTCCTCTCGTGCCGAGAAGTACCGGGCCAAAAATTTCCTGAACTCATCGTCTCTCACCTGGACCAGCTCCCGGCCCAAATATATCTTGTAGCCTCTGTGCATCTCTTGGGTGAGGTGTTTTCCCATGGAGAGGCCGGTCATCTGAGATTGGAGCAGCTGGATCGCGGTCGTATATTTTCTGGCCGCCTCGACCACCACCCTCCCATCCTCCACGTAAGGTCCCGATAGGGGTTCGGGATTGCGGGAGACGAACCGCTCTACGTTTTTGGCATCCCAGATGAAAGGGCCCACGTGTTTTCTGACCTCTGGCAGGCGACCCACCTCCAGCTCGAAGACCATCCTGACCAGGCCGGTGTCATCGGAGACGTCGCCGTGCAGGTCCACGTCAGACCTCAGCGTGAGAAAGCCGTTACGTTCGAATAGGCTCAATACGGACTGCTCGGCCTTTCTCAGCTGAGGAAATATCACGTCTTCTACCTGGTCGGGTGCTCTGAACTCCACCAGGATGATCGTGCTTTTTCGTCTCTCCAGCCAGCCTATCAGCTCTTCGTCGGTAAGAGGCTCGGCAGGGTGGGGAAAAAAGTACTCTAGGAGGGGCCGGTTGAGAAAAGATCGAGCCGCGGCCGCGAATCGGAACATATTGTCCAGGGAGAGAGCCGCGGCCACGTTTCTTTGGGGGTCGACTGGGTCTGTCACCACCAGCGGGTCGCGGTGGGCGAGAGACGAGTGTTCCTCCAGGTCGATGACCTCGCCGGGACGCCAGAGGCACGTCCCTTCGAGGACCCCTAAAAAGGTGTGGTAACGGATGACCAGGATCTCGGCCAGGTAACCCGAGAACCCTCCCACCTTCAGCTCGGACCCGTAGACGTTCACGCCCTTCATGAACTGCTTCAGCAGCAGGACCTCATCCTCCATACCACCGATCTTCGAGGAGATGTACCTGTTGTGAAATGGGGTTCTGTCCACGGCAGACATTATTTGGGTGGCGTCTTCTACTAGATAACAGGGGACAATGTCCAGCTCGAAACCACTCATGCGGGCGTGGACGTAGGCATGTTCCGCGTACCTTTCTTCGTGCTGGGGTGCCACCTCCCTGGCCAGGTTCAAGGCGCCGTTCAGGTCGGATCCGACGGGCACGCCGATGAATATGTCCAGGTCGTGGTCTCCCGCCAGCCAGGTATTCCTGGCCGCCGATCCTACCATCATGACCCTACATTCGACCCCCTTGGCCCCGGCCAGCTCTTCGATCTTGGATAGGACCGCCTCCGCGACCTCTTCGATCCTCTTTCTCTCCTGAGAAGTTGGCCGGACCTTGGCGAGAACTTCGTCAAGCAGGTCCGACAAGTAAATCCTCCCTCCTGTCGGATTTACCTGAGCACATAAAGTTATACTTTATGTGCAACAAGAACGAAATGGGCGAGATCGTCGTAGATGGGACCTCCTGGGGTCAAAGTGCTCTGTTTCAGCAAAAACCGGTCAACCTGAAACTCGCCCAGCTCGACCTTCTTGAAGGGGGTCAACCTGGAAGCCAAGAGCTGGTTCATCTCCGGGTTGGGTCGCCTCACCCGCGCGATGGTGGCGTGGGCGCTGAACTCGCGCATCTCCCGTTCGAACCCTAAGGGCGCAAGAGCGTCGTCGACATGACGGTGAAGTTCGGGGAAGTTGCCTTGGGCGCCGATCCAGACGACCCTGATCGTCTTGCCGGGAAATGTGCCCACACCGCTCACCTTGGCATCGAAGGCCGGGAACTCTATCTTTCGGAGAGCTTCAGTTACCTGGTCTACCTTGCGAGGGGCGACGTCGCCCAGGAACTTGAGGGTGAGATGGATGAGGTCGGGTTTGACCAGCTTCACTCCGGGCACGTCGATCTCGTTCTGCATCGCCGCGATCTGGTCGCGCATAGCAGACGGCAGGTCGACTGCCACGAAACACCGGATATCTTTTTTGTCCATCTTCATCTTACCTGAGCACGCCGCCCTTGCTGGCGGAAGTGACGGATCGGCTGTACCTGGCCAGCATCCCGGTGGTAATCTTGGGCTTTTTGGGTTTCCATGCGACACGGCGCTTCTCCAGATCATCAGGATCTACGAGAAGGTCGAGCTTCCTGGCGTCGATGTCCATGTCGATAATGTCATCGTTCTCTACGAGAGCGATAGGCCCGCCCACCGCGGCTTCGGGACAGACGTGACCGATGCAGGGGCCTCTGGTCCCGCCGCTGAACCTGCCATCGGTTATCAGGGCCACGGAATCGCCCAGCCCGATGCCCACGATGGCCGAGGTCGGGGAAAGGGTCTCTCTCATGCCGGGACCGCCCTTGGGTCCTTCGTACCTGATCACCACCACGTTGCCAGCCTTCACCTCGCCGCCCACGATCCCTGCGAGGGCCTCCTCCTCGGAGTTGTAGACCTTGGCAGGTCCGGTGTGTTTCCGCATGGATTCGGAGACCGCCGTCTGCTTGACCACGCTGCCCTCGGGAGCCAGGCTGCCGCGCAGTATCGAGATCCCACCTTCGGGATGCATCGGCGCGTCCAGCGTCGCGACCACCTTCGCGTAGGTCTCCGGGTTGGCTGGCTTGAAATCATCGATCTCCTCGCCCAGGGTGCGGCCGGTAACGGTGAGCACGTCCAGGTTCAGCTTGGGCCCGAGCCTGCTCATCACTGCGGGGATCCCTCCTGCCCTGTCCAGGTCGATTATGTGGTAAGGCCCCCCCGGTCTCAGGTTGACCAGATGAGGGGTGTCGCGGCTCAGCTCGTCGAACTTGTCCAGGTCCATGTCTATGCCGAACTCCGAAGCTATCGCGGGCACGTGGAGGACGGTGTTGGTGCTACCACCGATAGCCATATCCATCCTGATGGCGTTATCTATCGACTCGGTGGTCACAATGTTCCTGGCAGAGATCCCCTTCTCGATCAGTTCCATTATCTTCATCCCGGACCGTTTGGCGATCCTCATCTTCCTGGCGTCCACGGCGTGGATGGTGGCACACCCTGGAAGGCTCAGCCCCAGGGTCTCGGTGATGCAGGCCATGGTGTTGGCGGTGAAGAGACCGGCACAGGAGCCTGCCCCGGGGCAGGCCATGTTCTCCAGGACCGCGAGTTCCTCGCCACCCGAATGCAATTTCTCGAAGACGTCTATCAGGTCCAGCTCCCTATCGCAGGCGAACCCGGGAAGCATAGGACCACCGGTCACCACGATGGTGGGGATGTCCAATCTCCCTGCGGCCATCAGATGGCCAGGTACGATCTTGTCGCAGGAGGATATCATCACCATGCCGTCGAGCTGATGCCCTTCTATCATGACCTCGATGGTGTCTTCGATGATCTCTCTGCTGGGAAGGGAGTACTTCATCCCCTTATGGCCCATGGCGATGCCGTCGCAGATCCCTATGGTATGGAACTCGAAGGGAACCCCGCCGGCCATCCTTATGCCGGCCTTGGCGGCCTGGGCTATCTTTTCCAGGTGGATATGGCCTGGGATGAACTCGTTACAGGAGTTTACGACCGCCACAAAGGGACGATCAATCTCCTCATCGGTAAGACCCGTTGCCTTGAGAAGCGCCCGGTGAGGGGCCCTCTCAGCGCCGACCTTGGTCACATCGCTTCTCATAAAAACGACCTCATGGGGGGGGAATTAGGTGTCTGATACTTAAAAGTAGTCGGTGATCTTTTGCCGGCAGGGTCGGGTTTTATCATTGAATATGTTTATATTTGTATATGGTGTATGACATTATGTACTCAGAGTATAGTCATGAACCTTAGACTTGATACTTAATGGAGCATCTCAAAGAAGTCATCTGCATGTTCCGCCAAGAAAATGTTCGCTTACGCTCACATTTACTTGTGCACATAAAGTTAGTGCGACAAGAAGCTGAATTCCAGATTGCTTGATGCTATCCCATTCGTTCGGGATATCCCTACTGCAGCATGCGTCTCTGGTAACGGATTCGTGTGAAGCCTGCGGGACAACGTGGAAAAAATCAGAAACCTAATCTGGTCAATCTGCAAGGGAAAGGTCGCCAT
>CAYQFP010000111.1:0-5450 GCA_964416865.1 uncultured Methanotrichaceae archaeon | reverse complement strand
TTGATCTATATCCAATGGATCGTTACGCTTTCTCGGCGTTCAAGAAGGTATTGAGCCTGTATATGCCAAATATGGGGTCCGAAGACCATCCTGTCCAGGCGTTGTTGTAGGGGGTCACATACTCCCCCCAGTATAGAGCTATCCCTGGCAGGTTCTCGGCGTAATAATCCTGAACGTCGTGGGCGTACTCTTCTAACTGGTCCTCATCTGTGGTCGACATGATATTGTCACATAACGCGTGGAATTCGGGATCATCGATAGTATGAAGGACACCGCTACCGGTTCTCCTGGAATCGAAGTAACCAGTCCCCCAGTTTGCCCACATCCACATTCCCCAGGGGGTAGTACCTGTAACGGTCATGTCATACTTGTATTCGTCTTTGAGATCGAACCAGGTAGACCGCTCCACCATCCTTGTCTCTACATCGATGCCCACGTTGCCCAGATACTCCTTGAGCAGCTCGGCTATCCTTTGGTGACCCATGTCGCCAGACCTTATCAGTAGAACGAGCTCCATATCATCTCCGTTTAGATCTTCGCGGAGACCGTCGCCATCTGAGTCTACGTATCCGGCATCATCCAGAATGTCGTTGGCATTTGAGCTGTCATACTCAAGCCGTTCGGTCTCCTCGAAATAAGCCATGCTCCGAGGTACAAAGCCTCTGTTGGCGGCCCCTCCATATCCGAGAGCCACTATCCTCTCGATCTCATCATAATCTATGGCATAGGAGATCGCTTCTCTGAAACTAACGTCGGATATGGGTTCTTTGCGGGTGTTCATGCCCAGAAACGTTACGCCTGTGTAATCGGTGGTGACAAAATCAAACGTATCCTCCTCGAGCGCCCGGATGTTAGCATACGGATAGCCCCTTCCATACTTGTAGTAGGCGTCGATGTCACCTCTCTTCAGAGCTATGGATAGCACGTCCATGTTGCTGTACATGTGAACCTCGACCGAATCGATGTTGGGTTGTCTTCCCTTCCAGTGAGGGTTCTTCTCAAAGTGGAGCACCCCTGCCTCCAGATCGGTATATTTTATGTAGAATGGACCGCATCCTACGTACTCACCGTCGTTTGTATGCTCATTGGGGTCGGCTATGTCCTCCCACACATGTTTTGGAAGGATGTTATAGGTTACAAACTCCTGGTTCAACGTTGCATACGGTTCGCTCAGCTCGATGACGACGGCGTTGTCATCGGTTACCGATACTTCCTCAAGCATATCTTCAATCCAACCAATTAAAGAGTTCGTTGTGTAGTATTCTATTGTGAATTTCACATCATCTGGCGTGACTTTTGTACCATCACTCCAGTACAGATTATCATCTATGTAGAACTTCCACGTTTTACCGCCATCTGATACCTCATACATCTCTGCGGTTAGGCCTTCCAACGTTCCGTCCTCGGCCACCCTCATCAACGGTGGGTTTGATAGATGAGCAAATATGCCCATGTAGTAGTCTCCAACTAAGCTGGGCGACTTGACCAGGTTCGGTGTTCCGATCCTCAACGTCATCTCATTGGCATCATCTGCACCCAGTGTGCCCGTGCTCAATATCAGGGGGAGCAAGAACAGCAAAAGGGTACACACGCTACGGGTATGTTTCATCATTTCAACCATCCATTATTGCTATGTTTAGTTAATTTCTGCATAAATGGTTTGTGGTTCTACGTTATGTCCGATGCGTACTCGAGTAAATCCGACCGAAGGGAGGATTTACTTGTTTAAAAGGAGTTCTCGACCGGGACGAGGAAATCCACCAGTCGGTCGGAGCGGCCCGGAGTATATAATGTTGTGTATTATATACAATGAAAAGTGAGATCGCCGATGAGAAGAGATTAGTAAGTTCAGGTTACACTCGGTGAGCCATGAAGGAGAAGTGGCTCATGGCCTCGGACGGAGCCTGGGAGGCCCTCAAGCCCCGGATCACCACCGCTTTGGAGTCGGGGTTCGATTGTGTAGTAGTAAGGCCGGAACACGTCGACCTGGTTCGGAAACTGGGCGGCATAAAGGTGGCTTGCTTCGGCAACGAACGAACCTTTGAAGATATACTGATCCTCGGCCGCGGTGGCGAATGTGACGGATCGGTCCCCCTGCCGGAAGATCTCAACACCTCTATCGATATCTGCCTGGCGAAGGCCGAAGAGGGAACAGTGGCCGGCTACGTCGAGATCAAGAACAAGGAGTACGAGAACTTCGCCGTAGAGCTGGGAAAACACGTAGATTACCTCCTGGTGGTGGGAACTGACTGGAAGGTCATACCCCTGGAGAACATTATAGCCGGTCTACATGGCGTGGAGGTCAAGATAATAAGCGGCGTGAAGAGCGCAGAAGAGGCAGAGGTAGCCCTGGCCACCCTGGAACAGGGCTCCGATGGGGTTCTCCTGGATTCCGCCGACATCTCGGAGATAAAGAGGGTCCAGGAGGTGGCAGAGCGGTCGAGCATGAGCAGGCTGGATATGGTCCCCGCCAAGATAACCACCATAAGACCCGTTGGGATGGGTGACCGGGTCTGCGTGGATACCTGCACCCTGATGCATCCCGGTGAGGGGATGCTGGTGGGGTCCCAGTCCAAGGCCTTTTTCTTGGTGCACAGCGAATCGGAAGAGAGCTCCTACGTGGCGGCCCGTCCCTTTCGGGTGAACGCGGGCGCGGTTCATGCTTACATCAAGGTGGGAGAGAAGACCAGGTACCTCTCCGAGCTGATGGCGGGCGACGAGGTGACCATCGTCGACAGAGACGGTGAGAGCCAGAACGCGGTCGTGGGCAGGGTGAAGATAGAGAAGCGACCTCTGATGCTCATCGAAGCCGAGCTGGAGGGCGAGAGGTTGAGCATCCTGCTCCAGAACGCGGAGACCATAAAGCTAGTGGGATCAGACGGCGTTCCCAGATCCGTTACCGATCTGGTGGAAGGCGACGAGGTGATGGTCTATCTGGAAGGGACGGCCAGGCACTTCGGGATGAAGATCGAGGAGAGCATCGTGGAGAGATGACAAAAGATATGAGAAACTGGATCCTGGAGATGGGGAAGGTCCGGATCGAGGCTCCGGCGGTCGTGGCCGCCCTCCGCGGCGACGCGGTGGATGGCGCCCGGAAGGCCGAGATGCTGGGTGCCGACCTGGTGGAGGTAAGGCTCGATCTGACGGATGGAGACCCACTCCAGACGATCAAGATGGTGCGAGAGGTCACCACACTGCCCGTGATCGCCACCAACAGGATGCGAGAGGAGGGCGGCGCCTTCGAGGGGGGCGAAGAAGAGAGAATCGAGCTCCTCATAGAGGCCGCCGAGTGGGCTGACCTGGTGGACGTGGAGATGCGATCGGATCTGCGGGAGAGGCTGATGGACGATGTCGAGACGCCGGTCATCGTATCTTACCACGACTTCCGGTCCATGCCCACCCTCGACGAGCTCAGATCGCTCCGGGATGAGATCTTCGATGCGGGCGCCGATGTGGCCAAGATAGCGGCGACCCCACCCGGCCTGGAAGAGGGGTTGGATCTGCTGAGGCTGCTCTTGGAGACGCGAAGACCTCTCTGTGTGATCGGTATGGGCGAAGCCGGACGCCATCTGCGCGCCGTGGCTCCGATCTATGGATCGGTTTTCACCTATGGTCATGTGGGGGAAGTGACCGCGCCTGGTCAGATGAGCGTGGGGGAGCTGCGGCAGATCCTGAGAGCCTTGATGGACGGACCAGTTTAGCTCCCGCAAAAGGAGGACAAAGGGGATACCATGCGGATAGAGATTCTGGGCACCGAGTCCCTCGGCGTTAGAGGCCTCTCCTGCGCGGTGGAGGTAGGGGGCCGCAAGATCGTGATCGACCCCGGGGTCGCCCTGGGATACCTCCGGCATGGTCGGCTCCCCCATCCCTATCAGGTGGCGGTGGGTGTGGAGGTAAGAAAGAAGATCGTAGCCGCTCTGGGGGAGGCCACCGACGTGGTGATCAGCCATTATCACGGTGATCATGTGCCACTGGCGGATGCCAACCCCTACCAGCTCTCCCTCCAACAGATCCCGCCCTTAAAGGGGGTCAGGCTGTGGTGCAAAGGATCCCATGACCTGTCCAAGCTGGCCATTCGGCGGTGGATCGATCTGTCCGAGTTCCTGGGCCGTCTCTTGCCCAATTCTGAGGAGCAGACCGACGGCGTCCTGAGCTTCTCCCTGCCGGTGTTGCACGGTTCACGAAGATCTAACCTGGGGACGGTGATGATGACCCGGATCCAGGAGGGCGACGAGGTATTCGTCCACGCCTCAGACATCCAGCTCTTGGACAAAATGGCGGTCTCGATCATAACCGCCTGGGAGCCTACCGTGGTTCTGGCTTCCGGGCCGCCTGTTTACCTGCCCTGCCTTGGAAAGGACGAGTGCAGAGACGCCTGGCAGAACGCGAAACATCTCGCCAGGGAGGTGGAGACCCTGATACTGGATCATCACCTGCTCCGATCCGAGGCAGGATTCCGGTGGCTGAAGCGGCTCAACGAGGTTTCCGATAACGAGGTTCTCTCTGCCGCCGAGTTCATGGGTGCAAAGCCCAATCTCCTGGAAGCCAGGAGGAAGAAGCTCTATGCTGAGATGCCGGTGCCGCCCGGTTGGCACGAGGCCTATGCTAAAGGCGAAGTTGGTCTCGAAGAATAGTTTTTTAGGACTTCTTCCGCCCATCTTTAAGCTGCACAAGGGACAAATGGATCGATTTTGCTCCAGAAGACGCCTGGTCGTAGAAGAATACCCAGAAGAAACCCACAAGCATGGCGAATATCAGGACCACAACCAAGCCGCCTATCACCCAGCCGATCAAGGACATGTTTTTCTCACCTCGTCTTTTTGCAAAAACACCTGCGTCGGTCCTCTTAGTTGATGATCCTGATGGTGAAGGGATAGCGGTAACCTTCGCCGTCGTTGGTCTTCATGGCGGCCATGATCACCAGGACGAGGTCCACGATGGCGATTATCGCCAGCAGGAAGATGCCCACCACGATGTAGGCCAGTATCCCGGCGATTATCCCGTAGATGGTCATGGATATCTGGAAGTTGAGGGCCTCTTTTCCCTGGTCGTTCACGAAGGCGTACTCGTTCCTCTTGAGCAACCATACCACGAGCGGCCCCAGGATGTTTCCCAGAGGGATCCCCACGAAGGTGAATAGGGCGCTGATGTGGCAGAAGGTGGCCCAGGTGCGTGCGTTTTTGTTTGATTCGATCATAGTTGCCTCGATCATGGGGGCCTCGGTCATAATCAGATCTCCGAAAGATGCTGTATCTGGAACGATATTAAGAAGTTGTGGTGGATTCCGGCGCCGCCTGGCCCCATGGAAATAACAGCCAAGTGCCCTACCTCGGCCCCAAATGGGCGACCTGGGGACCACCACCTTCGATCCTGATGGCAGAGATCGATCAGACCAGACCAGAATGGCCGATCGAGTGAAAAGAAGGCGAGCTACGGTGTAGCTTCAAGGA
>CAYQFP010000110.1:0-5512 GCA_964416865.1 uncultured Methanotrichaceae archaeon | reverse complement strand
TGTACTGGTAAGGATCATCAGACCCGATCGTATAGGGTACTATGCCGTCAGATCCCATCGTGTACTGGTAAGGATCATCAGACCCGATCGTATAGGGTACTATGCCGTCAGATCCGATCGTGTACTGGTAAGGGTCATCAGACCCGATCGTATAGGGTACTATGCCTTCGGACCCCATCGTGTACTGGTAAGGATCATCAGATCCAATCGTATATGGTGGCTTCTCTGAACTGCTAATTGTGTATCCCGTCGCTGGCGATAAGATCAGAACAGCCATCAGAATCGCCGCCGAAAACGCCAAAAATCCTCTAGTCATGCGATCTTCCTCCTATCTTACATGAATATATTTAACATTAAGCTTAAATTACCCTCTCCTTTAGAGAATAAGTGCCCTACTATCTGGCTCAATAACTTAACTATTCTTCGTATATATAGACTTTCGTAGAGATACGTTCTAAAAAAGCAACTGACGGCCACAACACCCTATCTCAACACGGTTTATATAAATTATCGACAAAACGTCTGCCACCCGATAGAGCCTTCTCACCCAGGATGGTCCCCCTCTTCTGTTCTAGATGGCCGGAACTCATCAGATCGGATCACAAGGTCTGGCATCCTGATATCTCTGGCGAGGATCAAGCTCCTCTTGCTCTTGGATCCGAGGGCATAGGGTGCATCCAAGTCGTGCATCACCAGACCCCCAAAACCCCCGGACACTAGATCTCGATGCCATTCCACCACCTGTGCAGCGCTCTCCAGAAACCTCACCTCAGCAAGTGTGATCCCTCCCGAAAAGGGCTCTTTGGCATCGCCGAGGACGCCAACCAGGCGCTTTTGCCTATGGGCGTAATCCAGATGGACCAGCTCTTCACCATCCTGGTAAAGAATATCGGTGACCATCAGCGAGGGCCTCTGTCCATCCTGCACCCTTTCGGGCGAGTCCTTGCGGTTGATGTATCTCACCAGCTCGGAGAACGGCTGCATCTTTCCATCCACGGTCAGGATAAGCTCGCCTTCCATCACCAGGTCCCCTCTCAGGTCCATGGCATCTTTGGCCAGGTCCCGGAGGAAGACGTTTCTGAGCCTGTTCGTATAGAAGAACATCCTGTCCTCGATCTTGTGCACCTGCAACCTCAGCCCACCGTATCGGACCACATACGCCGCCCGGGGGACTGCCCCGGTCGCCTCATGAAGGTCGTTTGCCCTGCCCATGATCATGAGCCTCACCGGAGTCGGCGGCGCGAGTTTCACCATCGCGAGCTCCTTTCTGGATGCGACGAGTGCTACCAAACCCAGCTCGGGCAGGCGTGCGTAGGCGTCCCGGACTTGGACCTGATCAACGCCGAAGGTCTTCGAAATGGCCTCCAACATCAGAGAAGGACCGATACCCACGCTCATCTTTCCCAGCACGGCCCTGACTATGTACTTGCTCTCCGAAGGGGTAGCGTTGAGAAGCAACCCTTTCAAAAGGCCCTTCTTCCGATGGAGAGATCTGACCCCACCCTGCTCCGATATGAGGCGGAGGGTGTCGTATACAAAAATAGCGTCAGACTGAGATAGAAATAGGACGCGCTGGGGGCTGTGTCGGATCAGAACCTCGGCGAGGCTGCCCAGGTCGTCGCCGTCCTCGTCTCTCTTCTCTCCAGACAGCTCAGCTAACGCCTCCTGAACCGTTTCCGGACCGACCCCCATCTGGCGTGGCTCCCAGGACGGCCACAGCCCCCCCAGAAGCAGCCGGACCGAAGGCCGCAAGAGCTCTGGATGGAGGCTTTTCAGTAGCCCGGCCAGTGCTTCCACCTTCTCCGCTCTGGTGGCAGCATGACATGCCAGGTCCAGCGTATCTGCGATCCTGGAGTAGGGGATCATTCGAACCTACCGTTTGATATCGATCGTCTTCAGGTCTTTCGTTGTCTCTACGAGTTGGTCGATCGTGAACTCCAGCCCTTCGAGAAAAGATCGGGTGTGCTCGGTAGTAACCGCCCCTGGGGATGAGGCCGCAATCAGCTTCTCCTGTTCCAGTACCCGGAGAGAGTAACGGACCTTGTGACTGGGTATGTCCGTCTCTTCGGCCAGCTTGAGGATACCTATGGGTTCGTTCTCCACCACGTATCTGAGGACGATCAGGTGACGTCTCAGCATCTCAAGCTCACTTCTCACTTTATCTGACAACATATACCCACATCCGGAGTTAGCACCTATAACAATATTAATAGGTCATCTCGATGCTTTATAACATCATTGATTTGGCATGCTGTTTATACTGTTCTGTCGAATTTAATTTTTATTCACCAACACGTCCTGCACACACATTGACTCGGTTCTGATTAACGATTCTTATTTACAAACAGGTAATTTTTATTCTGTGCCGACACTTTTATATATCTGCGGGACCTCACCAGTACACAAGCCAAGAGAGTTGCTAAAGTATGCCCGTCTTACTTCAGACGGATATACTCTGCAGATCGTGGAGGACTAATCACGCGAACGCTGAACTCGGATACGGACCTAAACCTGCTCAACGCAGGCGATGAAGAGTTAACCCTGACTTTTATTCCCACAAACCATGATATTTACAAGATACTGCTGGCCTGTCCTCGTCTCAAGAAGATCTGCATTCATCCCCACATCCTCAATAGGATGCCCTGCATCGGACAGACGCTGCTCTACATGCAGAAGGTCGCGGTGGTAACCAATGACTATATTCCCTTGGGCACCATCGAGGCAGGGCCTATACCTGCAGAGCTAATCGAGATCTCTTGACCGAGATCATTATCCCAACTTTTCTCGTATATATCATATACTCGTCCAGCCTCGGTCTTTCGTGTGTTTTCAGTACAGCTCGGATCGTCTCCTTTTAAGGAAGTCGATACCGTGCTTTGAGACCACCCGCTGCTGTCGGATGTCCTCTCTCCCCAGGATCTGAGGAGACGATACCCCGGTGACGACCAGCATGGTCCTGATGGTCTGATCAAGGTTTGGATCGATCTGAGCACCCCAGATGATTCGCGCGTCGGGGTTGATCCTATCGTAGACCTCCTCCACCACCGTCTCGGCATCTGATATGGTCATATTGGTCCCTCCGACCACGTTGACCAGAGCTGAGGTAGCTCCCGAGACGTCCACGTTGAGGAGGGGGCTGCGCAGCGCCTTCATCACAGAATCTCTGGCCCTATCTTCGCCTTCTGCCTCGCCCAGACCTATCATGGCCACGCCTCCGTTATACATCACGGTCCTCACGTCGGAGAAGTCAAGGTTTATCAGGCCCGGCCTGGTGATCAGCTCGGTTATGCCCTTGACCGAACGCATCAGAACCTCGTCCGCGACCTTGAAGGCTGCCTGGAGCGGGAGGTTGGGGACGACATCCAGAAGCTTGTCGTTGGGAACCACGATTACCGTGTCGGTGACCTCTCTGAGCCTTTTTAGACCTGCCTCGGCGTTCGCCATGCGTATGGTCCCCTCGGTGCTGAAGGGCAGAGTCACGATAGATATGGTCAGAGCGCCTGCTTCACGTGCGGCCTCTGCCACCACAGGAGAGGCCCCCGTCCCGGTGCCGCCGCCCAGCCCACAGGTGATGAAAATCATATCCGCCCCATCGACCGCCCCCTTGATCTCGTCGATGTTTTCCTTGGCTGCCTCTTCACCGATGGAAGGCAGGCTACCAGCACCCAGACCGCGGGTGGTGCGCCTTCCAAGGAGGAAACGCCGGTCTGCGTTTATGTGGAGAAGGTGCTGGGCGTCGGTGTTCATGGCGTAGAGCATCGCCCCCTCGATCCCGGCCCCGGCCAGACGCTCGATGGTGTTGGACCCGCCACCACCACATCCGATGACGCGTATGATCGTGGTGAGCTGTTCAAGGACCGATACCAGCTCCTCGTCGCTCTCGATGGTGCTTGAGGGGATCGTACGGCCCTCAAGTTCAGCTCTGGTAAGAGCTTCTTCTATAATCGACTTCATATCCATCCTCTCGGGCGTGTATGTCCAATCATTCTATTAATCTATTGGTATATAGACTTATTCATAGTGGGCTTGGCGACTATACCGATGTCATCGACCTACGTCAGTCCAGTTCCCGAATTGCTAGACGTCTGCATCTCCATCAGATGCTATCCAGAACCTCCTCGCTATTCATATGACGTTGGTGGTTCAGCGCATAGAGTATCGCCCCAAAGCCCAGGCTGATGGATACCAGCTTTATCAACCCGCCTACGTAGGGTATCACGAAGAGTACGTTCAGGATCGCGTACCCTATGGTGAATACGAGCATGTCGTTGAGATCCGGCTTAAGAGCGGCGGATATCTTACTGCCCAGGTTGTAGGAGACGAAGAGATTGGTCAGCATCAGCGCGGCGATGAAGAATAGCCCCAGGATCATCGCCAAAGGCAGACCTACGACGGTTACCGCAGAGATGATGATCAGAATCACCGAGGCTATTATGAGGATGAAACCCATTAGTGCCTTGATAACGGTCGAATCACCTATCTCCTTATCGACGGCAGCTACGCTGAAGGGGAAGAGCTTGAGGATTATAAGCCCCACTATAAAGAACCCCACAATGGTGAGGATGCTAAAGGTGCTCATCCATCTCGATGCCTTGTCATCCCACAGCGCGTTGGTTTTTGCTCTTTCGAAGTCCACCTTTCCCGCGGTTCCCACGTTCTGGAAGCTATCGGCCCTCACCGTCAAGGTGCCGTTAATATTGCCCGCGTTGTAGACGCTTCCCCCTAATATGAGCACATCCCTGCCGATCTCGGAGGTCGATCGGATCCGTACCTGACCTCCCGCCACTACCACATTCCTGGCCACGTTGTCTCTGATGTTGATCGTACCTCCAGCAGCCACGATCTTTCCGCCGACGTCGGAATTCACGTTCACCTGCCCGCCGATGACTATGAGGTCACCCTTCACCGGCGCGTTGATATCGATATCACCGCCTGCTATTACCGCGCTGCCGACAGGGGCGTTGATATTTATGGACTCACCTGTGATGAATAGATCGTCTTCTATCGGTTCGTCTATGGACACAACATCGTCCTCCAGTATTACCAGCGCCTGTGCGCCTGAAGGCAGGAGGACGAATATCAGAAGCAAGAAGCCTAACCATCTCATTTCAATACCCAAATATAGTTTAGCATCTAATCAAATAAACCTCTGTCGATGTGCGTCATGGTGCGCATAATATACCAACCACCACGAACGCAGGATGGAGAGATAACAGAGATCGGCATCCGACGTCCTGGCACCCAGGCAGGAAGATGGTACGCACCACCATCAGATACACAAAGTATAACTTTATAGTATCATCTAATTGGTTCTCGACCATACTTGTATCTGGGGCCCCTGGAAGCGTGCCGGTGATGGAACGAAAAGAGAAATTACGAACGGTGGTCGTGGGTGGCGGCGTCGGTGGAGCGGAACTGGTGAGATTGGCGATCCAGAAAAAGGGGCTGGAGTTGGTTATCATCGAGCCCAAAGACCGGATCGAGTGTCAGGCACTCTACCCCGAGTATCTAG
>CAYQFP010000109.1:0-5603 GCA_964416865.1 uncultured Methanotrichaceae archaeon | reverse complement strand
TTCTTGTACCTGGGACTGGGCACGATCTGGATCTTGCCATCGAACCTGTTGGCAAGCTCCCGGCCTTGCGAAAGCCGGTCCAGAAAGATCGCCAGGGCAGCCACCTCGGAGTGGGGCTGACTGCCCACGCCCACGTTCCAGTCTGCCAGCTCGTAGATCTCTGCCGGGACCTTTTCGGCACCCACCACAACCATGATATCTTCGCATCCTCTGATCTCGTCGATTACCTCGTCCAGGACCGAACCGTACATGGTGAGGTGGACCACCTTCCCGCCGTTTTCCTTCCACCGTTTCGTCTCGCTTCTCCAGCTCGCTCCTGCCTTCAACCGGAAATCGCCGCCCCATCGGTCCACCACGTCTCTTAGCCCCTGCTCCACCTTCTCGTCATGACCGACCAGTATCATCTCATGGGCACCGAATGCCCGCGCCACCAACCCCACGTGGGTGGTGATCCTCTTGTCCCTCTCCGGCCTGTGGCCGAGGCGCAGAACCGCGATTCGCATGCCCGGAAGAGATCGAGCATGATATTTACCTCCTATCGTCCCAAAATCGATAAATCCCTTGGACTTCTTATTCATCGACAATGAACCTGTGCGAGAAGTGCGGAGGAAAAGGGCTCATCGACGTTGGCGAGAAGGTCTGCCCCAATTGTAAGGGTACGGGCAATACCGAGTCCATCAGCCTGGGAGAGGCCACCGAAGGCGAAATGGACGATCTCGTGACGAAAGGAGCGACCAAGTGCACCGTCTGCAACGGCGCCGGCACCATCGCCGTAACCGAGTCTTGTGATATGTGCAGCGGCCTGGGCCGCGAGTATCTGTGTGTGGTCTGCGGTACCAAGCTCAGTTCCAAGAGAGAGCTGTGCGAAAAGTGCGCAAAGATCCCCGCCGTGCACATCCTGGAATCGGCATGCGATACAAATGATCTTGTTGTGGGCGATATCTACCAGGGCAAGGTCTCAGGGATCGCCAACTTCGGTGCCTTCGTCGACCTGAGCAAGAGCGTCCGGGGTCTGGCCCACAACAAGTACTTGAAGCAGACCCCCGAGGTGGGCGAGGAGATCTGCGTCCGGGTCAGGAACGTCGCCCCCAACGGCAACATCGAGCTGGAACCGGCGACCGTGGGCGAGCATCACATAATCGAGGTGAGAAAGGACCTTCCTGTATCCAAGGCCGGCGATCTGGAGGGGCTGGTGGGAAAACTCGTCTCTATCGAAGGCGAGGTGATCCAGGTCAAGCAGACTGGCGGACCGACAATATTCGGCGTGGCCGACGAAAGCGGCCTGGTCTCCTGCGCCGCCTTCGAGCGGGCGGGCGTTCGTGCCTACCCGGAGATCGAGAGCGATATGATAGTCAGGGCGATCGGCGAAGTCTCCACCAGGAACGACCAGGTCCAGGTGGAGATCAGGTCCATGACACAGCTCTGGGGTGGCGAGGCCTCCCGGGTCGAAGAGCAGATCGAGAAGGGGATCGACAAGAGGGCGGAGCCCTTTGACCCGCCCCTCCTCGTAGAGAGCGAGGTGATCTCGAAGCTGAGGCCCAAGATGAGAGAAGTTGCCAAGGAGATCAGGAGAGCCATATTCAAGTCCAGGCCCATCGTGATCAGGCACCATGCCGACGCCGACGGCATATCCTCGGCGGTGGCCATGGAAACCGCCATCCTACCCCTGCTCAGGGAGGTGGGTGGGGCCGATGCCGAACACTACAACTACCGGAGGTCCCCCTCGAAGGCGCCCTTCTACGAGCTGGAGGATATTACCAAGGACCTCACCTACGCTTTGGAGGACCAGCGCAGACACGACCAGAAGATGCCGTTGATCCTCCTGATGGACAACGGATCCACGGAAGAAGACGTACCGGCCATGAAACAGGCCCAGATCTATGGCCTGGAGATGATGGTGGTGGATCATCACCATCCCGATGAGGTGGTGGACCAGTACCTGATCGCCCACGTCAACCCCGCCCACGCCGGGGGCGATTTCGGGATCACCACCGGGATGCTGGGAACAGAGATCGCCAGGATGATCAACCCAGATGTAGAAGAGAAGATCAAGCACTTCCCCGCGGTTTCTGCCGTCGGCGACAGGAGCGAGGCACCGGAGGCAAAACGGTACATAAACCTGGTGGAGGACCGGTTCAGGCTGGAGGATCTGAAGAAGATCGCCCTGGCCCTGGATTACGAGGCATTCTGGCTGAGGTTCAACGATGGCAGGGGCCTGATCAACGACATTCTCTGTCTGGGCAGGCTGGACCGGCACCAGAAGATAGTCGAGCTGCTCTGTGAGCAGGCCAACGCCGCCATCGAGGATCAGCTCAGGGCCACCATGGCACACGTTAAGAGCCAGCAGTTGCCAAACGGCATCATGATGAACGTTCTGGACGTGGAGAACTTCGCCCACAAGTTCACATTCCCCCCCCCAGGCAAGACCTCTGGAGAGGTCCACGACCTCCTCTGCAAGAAGTATCAAGGCACTCCGGTCGTCACCATCGGTTACGGGCCAGACTTTGCCGTCTTGAGGAGCAGAGGGGTTTTGATGAACATCCCCCAGATGGTGAGAGACCTCCAGGAAGAGATCAAGAACGGCGGGGTCAACGGCGGAGGGCATCTGGTCGTGGGATCGATCAAGTTCGTGGGCGGGATGAGAAAAGAGGTGCTGGCCAGGTTGGTGGAGATGATCGCCGCCTGTCGGGTGGAAACTTCGAGCTGATGCCACGGGGACGCGCCGTCAGAAGCTGTTTCTCACCGGTTTCACGAGGGAAAAGCGCCCTTTGGTCGGATTTGCTTGAGCACATAAAGTATCTACAGACTCATATAATTTCATTTTGTCCGGGCGCGAGACCGTCACAAGGACGATCCAGAAGGCGATAAGCCAATTATGAACTGATTGTATATAACAGAACCGCGACTATATATGTGATAAAAATCAAAAGATTACTAGTCAGTTGGAGGTGATGATATGGCCAAAGACCTTCCCGAAAAAAATGCTATCCTGCAGCGAGACAAGGAGACCTATGCGATCGCGCCGCACATCGCCGGCGGCATAATAGACCCTGCGGGCCTCAAGAAGATCGCCGAGGTGGCGGAGAAGTACAATGCCGCAGCGCTGAAGCTGACCTCCTCGCAGCGAATAGCCATCGTGGGATTGAGACGGGAGGACCTCGACGACGCATGGGCAGACCTGGGCATGAAGCCTGGCGCGGCGATCGGGTTGTGCGTGAGAAGCGTCAAGATCTGTCCTGGAACTACCTTTTGCAAGCGAGGGCTGCAAGACTCCGTGGGCGTGGGTCTGAAGCTGGACGAGAAGTACCACGGCATGGAGATGCCATCGAAGTTCAAGATCGGGGTCTCCGGCTGTCCCAACTCCTGCACCGATCCTGAGTTCAGGGACGTGGGACTCATGGGCAAGGCGAAGGGCTGGAACGTTCTGGTGGGCGGCTGCGGCGGGCGCAAGCCCAGGATAGGCCAGGTGTTGGCGGAGAAGCTCGCCGATGATGAGGCACTGGAGCTGGTCGATCGTATCATCGTCTACTACAAGGAGAACGCCGAGACGAAGCGCCTGGGGGCGTTCATCGACCAGGTAGGCTTCGAGAAGTTCAAGGAAGCGGTACTCTGAGCATATAATATCATATATTACATACAATAAGAAGATAGGCTGATAGATGGAGGTAGAATATCATGGAAGAAAGTCAGATGGAAGGAAAGAGGGGCATCCCCCTGATCGGCGAGAAGCTCCCCGAGATGAGGGTCCAGACCACTCATGGACCGATGAATATACCGGACGACTTCTCAGGCAGGTGGCTCGTTCTCTTCAGCCATCCCGCAGACTTCACGCCGGTATGTACCACAGAGTTCATGGCCTTCGAGAATAGGAGGGACCAGTTCGAGAAGCTCAACTGCGAGCTCATGGGACTATCCATAGACCAGGTCTTCTCTCACATGAAATGGACCGAGTGGATCAGAGAGAATATGGACGTGGACATCCGGTTCCCCATAATTGCAGACGATACAGGCAAGGTCGCTATGAAGCTGGGGATGGTCCATCCTGGGAAGGGGACGAACACGGTGCGGGCGGTCTTCGTTGTGGACCCAGACGGCGTGATCCGGCTGATGATCTATTATCCCCAGGAGATCGGGCGGAACATGGACGAGATCGTGAGAGCGGTCAAGGCTCTCCAGGTCTCGGACGAGAATGGGGTGGCGATGCCTGCGAACTGGCCCAACAACGAGCTGTTAGGCGACGAGGTCATAATACCGCCGCCGACCAACGAGGAGGCCGTCAAGGAGAGGCTCGAAAAGTACGAGTGCTACGACTGGTGGATGTGCCATAAGAAGCTGGAGTGAATCCAACAAAACCCCAATTTTTAATTGTATATAATGTATGACATTATGCCCTCAAGTAAATATGAGCGTAAGCAAGCATTTACTTGTTAATAGGGAGATGGGGTCGTACCCGAAAAGGATCAATATGCGCAATCGATAAACTATGCTGAAAAAATTCGAGGAGCGACCGCAGAAGGCAGAGGATCCCATATTCAGGATTGCCATATACTCGCTGTTGGTGAACCTCTCTTTGGTGGCCATCAAGCTGACTCTTTCCTCCATGGTAGGCAGCCAGGCTCTCCGTGCTGATGCCGTTCACTCCGTGGTGGACGTCTTCGGCTCCACAGCTCTGATCATGGGGCTCTTCATATCGGGCCGCAAGACCAAGAGCTTCCCTTACGGCCTGTACAAGGTGGAGAATGTGGTATCGGTGATGATATCCATCCTCCTCTTCGTCACAGCCTACGAGATCGTGAGAGAAGCACTAACCAAGAGCTCTGTGGCGATCCTCTACAGCAGCTGGGTACTGGTGGCGGTGGCTGCCCTCATACCGGTACCCCTCCTCTTCGGCACCTATGAGCTGAAGATGGGGCGGAGGTTCAACTCACCCAGCCTCATCGCCGACGGCAGCCAGTTCAAGGCCGACGTCCTAACCTCCTCGATGGTATTCTTCGCCCTGCTGGGACAGCGCTTTGACTTTCCTCTGGATAGATTAGCAGCGGGGATCATCGCTATCTTTATCGTCAGATCTGGGTGGGAGATCCTGGTGAGCGGGATGAAGGTTCTTCTGGATGCTTCCATCGACCAGAGCACTCTTGATAGGATCAGATCGGTGATAGAGGCTGAGCCTGCGGTGAGCACCCTTGAGAAGGTTACCGGTCGTAACTCTGGCAGATATCTCTTCGTCGAGGCTATTGTGACCTTCAGGATCACCGACCTGGAGAAGGCCCACCTGACCAGCGAGCACATCGAGGCTGAGATCAGAAGGGCTGTTCCCAACGTCGATCACGTCCTGATCCACTACGAGCCGCGCCGGAAAACCCATCTCAGATATGCAGTCGCCCTAGCCAGCTTCGATGGAAGAATAAGCCGACACTTCGGGGAGTCTCCTTATTTCGCCCTGGTGGATCTGGACTTGGTTAAGGGGGGGCTCAGGCAGGAGGTGGTGGCCAGCTCCTACCACGACCTGGAGAAGGGCAGGGGGCTAAAGGTGTCCAGATTCCTGCTGGGCCATAAGCCAGATGTGGTAATTACCAGGGAGAACCTGCACGGGAAGGGTCCGG
>CAYQFP010000108.1:0-5638 GCA_964416865.1 uncultured Methanotrichaceae archaeon | reverse complement strand
AAGTATAACTTTATGTGCACAAGTAAATGTGAGCGTAAGCGAACATTTACTTGGCGGAACATGCAGATGACTATAATTTGGCAGAGGTGGTTGGTCGCTGCAATGTGTTCTTTGTTATACATGTAGTGGTCCTTCACTCCAAGGAAAGTTTGGATCCCATAATTATTGGCGATTTTGGAGGGGGGTCCGGAATGGGAATAGTAGCAAAGAAGGAATATGCAAAGATTCATTCCAATGGGTGTCCCCAGGACCATGAAGGTTTCATACGACAAACACACCACATCCCGTCACCATTCCGACCCCGAGCAGATACCTACTCCCGCGGCGGGAGCAGGTTGGCAAAGGCGCGCGCCACCACCTCGCTCAGGGCGGGATGTATCACCTGTGCTCTGGCCAGGGGCATGTAATCCTGGTCGCCGGCGTTCATGAGGTAAACCACCTGTTGCACCAGGTCCGATGCTTCTGAGCCGGCTATTTGGCATCCCAGTATCTGTCCGTTGCTCCTGTTCACGATCACCTTCACCAGTCCATCTTCTTCTGCCATGGCATAGCCCTTTGCCACGTCCGTATACCATGCCCTCCCCACCAGGATCTGATATCCGGCGGCCCTGGCCTCGTCTTCTGTCATCCCAACGGCGCCCACCTGAGGATGTGTGAAGACTGCATGCGGTACTGCATGGTAGTCGACCTTCTGTTTGTTATCGGTGAAGGCGTTCGCCCAGACCACAATGGACTCGTAGTTGGCGGTATGCCTGAACATATGTTTGCCGATGGCGTCTCCCATGGACCATATACCGGGTTTGGTAGTCTCCAGATACTCATCGACCTTTATCCAGCCCCTTGGGTCCATCTCCACCCCGGTCTTCTCTGGGTTCAGAAGGTCGGCGTTGGACCTCCTGCCCACGGCCAGCATTATCTCCTCTGCGGCGAACTTCTCGACCTCGCCCGTGGACCTGTTCACCGCAGATACGACTTTCTTGTCGCTCTCCAACTCAACCTTCACGGCTTCGTGGTCCGTCTGTACGTCGATGTGCTTCGAAAGACGATTCTTCACGATCTTGGATATCTCCGGATCCTCGTTATTCAGCAGTCTGGAGTCCCGTCCCAGGATGGTAACTCTTGTCCCCATGGCAGAGAAGAAGTGACCGTACTCACAGGCGATGTAACCCCCGCCTATTATTACCAGGCTTTCGGGGGGTTCTTCTAGACTGAGAACGGATATGTTGTCAAGATGACCGGCCTCATCGAGTCCGGGGATGGGCGGGACCAGGGGTCGAGACCCGGAGGCGATCACAACCATAGGGGCTGTTATAACGTCGTCGCCCGCCCTCAGCCGATAATCGTCCACGAACTCTCCCCTGACACGATACCAGTCAAGGTTCTCCGTCCTCTCTGCGCCCTCCTCCATATGGTTTCGTCCCTCGTCCACGATGGAGCGCATCCGTTTCATTATCCGCGGAAAGTCTATCTGGTCTATATGGCCATCAATCCCTATGGACGAGGCCGCGTCCAGCGTCCTGACGACGTCTGCAGGGTATATGAGAACCTTGGAGGGGACGCAGCCGTTGTTGAGGCAAGTCCCACCCATAGGGCCATGTTCCACCAGGGCAACCCTCATACCCTGATTTATGGCCCTCCATGCCACGTTCATCCCAGCTCCCGAACCCACAACGATGAGATCGTACTTTTCCATCAAACTTATCGGGTCTATGGCCAAAACTTTCACCTCCACTTCACGTATTTATTCTCTTGGCAGGAGGCACATACCCCTTCAGCATGAGAGATAAGGAGACCACCGTAACCGAACTCAACGCCATGGCCATACCTGCGAACTCTGGCCTGAAAGTTATATGGAATAAGGGGTAGAGCACCCCTGCAGCCACCGGAATCAGGGCGGCGTTGTAGGCGAAGGCCCAGAAGAGGTTCAGCTTTACCCTCGCCATCACCTTCCTGCTCAGCTGGACCGCGGCAACCGCATCCATCAGGTCGTCTCTTATGAGCACGACCTCCCCGCTCTCTATGGCCACATCAGTCCCGCTGCCTATGGCGATCCCCACGTCGGCCTGCGCCAGAGCCGGAGCGTCGTTGATGCCGTCACCCACAAAGGCCACCACCAGCCCCTGCTCCTGAAGCTTCTTAACTTCCCTCGCCTTGTCCCGGGGCAGTACCTCTGCCAGAACATTCTCGATTCCCAGCTGCTCCGCAACTGCTCCCGCGCTCCTGGGGTTATCGCCGGTAATCATCATCACCTGGAAGTTCATATCCTTGAACTTCTGCACCGCTGCCCTGGAGTTCTCCTTCAGGGTATCGGCTATGGCTAACATCCCTTTGAAACTCCCATCCAGAGCCACCAGGATGACCGTTTTTCCCTGCTCTTCTAGCTGGAGCGACTGCACCTCCACCGCCCGGGGATAATCGATCTTCCTTTCTTTGAATAGGGTCCTGTTCCCAACGAGCGCGGTTCTGCCATCCACCCTGGCAACCACGCCCTTACCTTCCAAGGCCTCGAAGCCGGTGCATCTGGCCAGGTCTACACCTTCAGACCTGGCTCGCCTCACCACCGCCTCTGCCAGGGGATGCTCCGAGTTTCTCTCCAACCCTGCAGCCAGTCCCATAAATTCCCTATCATCCATACCAGAAGTAACCGCGTCCGTGACCTCTGGCCGTCCCATTGTTAGAGTCCCGGTCTTGTCGAAGACGACCGTATTCAGCTTCTCCGAGATCTCCAGCGATTCTCCGCCCTTTATGAGAACTCCCAGCTCTGCTGCCCGGCCAAGGCCAATGGTGACCGCGGTGGGCGTGGCCAGACCCAGGGCACAAGGGCAGGCCACCACCAAGACGGAGATTGTGGCGGTGAGTGCGAAGAGCAAGCGATCTCCGGGGATTAGATAGCCTAAGACGAGGTACCAGACCAGAAATGTAATGGTTGCGATGGTCAGAACCGCGGGGATGAAGTAGCTCACGGCCCTGTCGGCAACCCTCTGGATGGGGGGTCTCGACCCCTGGGCTTCTTCTACCAGCGCTATGATCTGGGCCAGAGCAGTTTCCATTCCCACCTTGACGGCCCTGAACCTGATCACCCCGTTCTTGTTAAGGGATCCTCCCACCACGCTATCGCCTTCCCGCTTGAGGACGGGGATGGGCTCTCCGGTGATCATGGACTCGTCAACGTAGCTCTCGCCGTAGATCACCAAACCGTCTGCCGGGATCTTCTCTCCGGGTCTTGCCAGTATCACATCGTCTATCTGCAGATCCTCTGCCGTGGTCTCCATTTCTTGCCCATCTCGGAGAACGGTGGCGGTCCTGGGTTGGAGCCCCATCAGCTTTTTTATCGCCTCAGAGGTCCTGCCCTTGACCTTGGTCTCCATGTACCGCCCCAGGGTGAGGAAGGAGGCTAGAAATATCGCGGTTTCGTATAATATGAACTCCTTGGTTAGCAGGATTCCGAAGGTTCCAAGCAGGCTGGAGACGAAGGCCGCGCCTATGCCCATTGAGTACATCACGTCCATGTTCAGGTTTTTGTTCTGGATGGCGCGGCGAGCTGCATTGAATATGGGGTAGCTCAGGTAGATGAAGACCGGTCCGGAGATGATAAGCATCAGGTAAGGCATGGGGGGTGCGACTGGCACCCTCTCCAGTATCATGAGGAGTGCACCGGTGGCGAAGCCGAGGATTATCCTGGTGCGCTTCTCTTTGAGGTCTTGTTCCATGGCGGCCTTCTCGATGTCCTCGGTATCTTTTCCCACTACTCCTAGATACTGGTAGCCAGCCCTCTCGATGGCTCCTTTCATCTCGGTTGTGGTGGTGAGCCTGGGGTTGTAGGTGACGTATACGTTCTCTGCGCCAAGGTTGACGTTGGCCTCGGAGACGCCCTCCAGGTTTCGCAAGGCGTCGCCCACCGTCGTGGCGCAGGTGGCACAGGCCATGCCGCCGACCTTCAGAGCCACCTTCTCATTTATCACTCGATAACCTGCGTTTTTCACCACTCTTTCCAGGTCGGCCAGCTTCGTCTTTGAGGAGTCGTACTCTACAGATGCAGTCTCAGTTCCAAGGTTCACCCGGGCATCAGAGGTTCCTTCCAGTCCCAGCAGAGCATCCTCTATGGTTGTGGCACATGTTGCGCAGGTCATTCCAGATATCTTGAGCTCAGCCTTCCTGTGTTCCTCTTTCACGCATTTTCCTCCATCCTCACCGTTCTGAGCTTCATGGCATCAACCACCCGTCCCACAGCAATGATATATGCTGACTGACCCATATTTATCTTTGTACTTATACATAAAGTATAACTTCATGTCCTCGCACTCTTGCGACATAAGCTACTTAACCAGATATCTGGGCAAGGAGCAGATAGTTACAACTATTCTATAAAATGGGGTAAATGATGC
Organism: uncultured Methanotrichaceae archaeon; assembly: GCA_964416865.1. Taxonomy (GTDB): domain Archaea; phylum Halobacteriota; class Methanosarcinia; order Methanotrichales; family Methanotrichaceae; genus UBA204. The sequence continues at coordinate 1,253 of CAYQFP010000108.1, read as the reverse complement.
GGAGTTAAGGTTATAAGTAACCTAGACAAGATCCTGCCGAAGCCGGGAGGCCCTGCCACGAACGACCTGGCGCCGACCCCGCACGAATAAGCAAACGGTGATCGATGAAGATGGACGAAGAGACCCTGGAACGCCTGAAACGCTGGTTCGCATCCTACGTACAGACCTTCGAGTCCGGTGATCCTGACCAACAGATGAACATCGCCCTGAAGGAGGAACATACCAGACGGGTCTGCAAAGAGATCCTGGCCCTGGGAAGACGGCTGGGGCTGAACGATGAAGATCTGCGCCTGGCGGAGACGATCGCTCTTTTTCACGACGTCGGACGCTTCGAACAGTACGCCCGCTATCACACCTTCGCAGATCGCAGATCCACGGACCACGCCCGGCTGGGGACAGAGATCCTCCGGGAAGAAGGCGTCCTGGACGAACTGGACAGACCTACACGAGACCTGATCCTGCGCACGGTCTCCTACCACAACCGCATGGACCTGCCGCGAGACGAAACAGAACGCTGCCTTTTCTTCACCAGGCTGCTTCGTGACGCCGATAAGCTGGACATCTGGCGGGTGGTCATCGATTACTGCCACCGAAACGGCGGCGAGAAGAACAGCGCCCTGGAGCTCGACCTTCCCGATACCCAGGGGATATCAAACGACGTTTACCAGGATATGATGGCAGGAGGGATGGTGAAGATCGACCACCTGGAGAACCTGAACGACTTCAAGCTGCTCCTGATGGGCTGGATCTACGATATCAACTTCGGGCCCACATACGAGGCCATCCACGAGAGGCAGTACCTGGAGAGCATCCGTGACGTCATCCCCCGCTCGAAAAAGATCGAAGAGGTATATGCTCGGGTCCGATCCTGCCTGGATGAGAAACTCGAAGAGGCCTCGGGCTCATCGTAGCCGTCAGAATCATAACGGATGGGGTTGTGTTCATATATAAAATATTTTTTGGCCATAAAAGTTGAAGCACAACAATCAGTTAATACCTACAATCCCCAAGCCAGCCTTTATATGATATTATCATAATCAGACATGGGACGCTGATAGCAGCATCGTGCCTGAGATCACGGGGGACAACGTAACTATCGCATGTCTCATGAACTTGCCGAAGTTAAGAAATTGATCATCGATGTGGAGTCTGGTAAACAGAGGTCTGAATTGGCCTGGGACGACCTGATGAGTGCTTCTGAGGAAATATCGAACCTGTGGGCAGATATTTCAGCCGTTGAGGAGATAAGGTCG
>CAYQFP010000107.1:0-5683 GCA_964416865.1 uncultured Methanotrichaceae archaeon | reverse complement strand
CGGGATAGTCACCTGCGCTCCAATGATCCTCTCCTACAACCTTTACGAGGTGGTAAGGTATGGGACGCTTGCTACATTTGGCTGTGTCGATGAAGGCGTTTTTATGAATCTGGATAGCTGGGAGACTATCCCCGAGGATCTTAAGCCCATCATAGTGGATGTCTGCCGAAATCCTTACCACACCACCGGAGGGCTGACCAGAGAGGCTTACCTCGAGATGATGGAGGATATCAACGAAACCGGGGTGATATTCTACACTCTGCCCCCAGACGAGGCTGAGCGCTGGTATGCCGCGTTCCAGGAGGAGACGAGGGGATGGGTAACAGGCTTGGAAGCAGAGGGGCTACCGGCAAAAGATGCGGTGAGGATCTTCAAGGAGGAGTGCGAGACGCGGGGCGTTGAATGTGTGGCATTCCCTCCTGAATGGGAAATATCCAGTACAGTTTGAACACGGGGATCGAGCTGGAGGCCTTCACGACCGAGTAAATGTTCGCTTACGCTCACATTTATTTTAGCACATAACGTTATACTTTACGCACTAGGACAAAAAATTTATATGATGAACAGCATTACTCGATCCAAAGGAGGATCTTAAGATGACCGATGAACCAACGCCGAGAGGCGGCCGGGCCCGGAGGGGGCAGGCGCCCACTGCCTGCGTCTGCCCACAGTGCGGGTACGAGGCTCAGAAGACGGCGGGAGTGCCCTGTCGTTCGATGACCTGCCCAAAGTGTGGAATTCCTCTCATGGGAAAATAGGCCGCACCCCATCGATATCACCATATCGACCCGGCTACCTTCGCAAGATGGAGTAAGATCTTCGGCAGGGGGTTCGTCATGGCGAAGACCATGCCAGCCCCTCATGCTGCCGAAGAAGGTGTTGTGAACACAGGCTTCTGGAAGAAGAATAAGAATAAGAATAATAACCCGTGTAGGGGGCTACAGCTACCTGGAGATAGAAGACGGGCAAGTCGTGCCGAAGACGTTTTCGTAGGCCCATAGCGCCCTCGTTCGCCTCGCGGTCCTGGCCAGATGCCAGCAAAAACCGCGCAAGGGGCCGGAAAACCCGCGCCGTCCGTGTCCTTTGCTCAGCCACCTGCCTTTCGCCCGGTCTAGGAACGTGCCACACCAGTCTCCAGGGCCGCCCTGGCTACGGCTTCGGCCACCTTCGGCACCACGCGCAGGTCCAGGGGCGAGGGTATGATGTACTCTTCAGATACGGGCTCCACTAGCTCCGCTATCGCCCTGGCCGCGGCCATCTTCATCTCTTCGTTGATATCCCCTGCCCTGACGTCCAGAGCACCTCTGAATATGCCCGGGAACCCCAAAACGTTGTTCACCTGGTTGGGGAAGTCGGACCTGCCGGTGGCCACCACCCTGGCACCGGCCCTCTTGGCCAGGTCGGGCATGACCTCCGGGACGGGGTTGGCCATGGCGAAGACGATGGCGTCTTCGTTCATGGACCGGACCATATCCTCGCTCACGATCCCCGGTGCTGATACGCCGATGAATACATCGGCTCTGCTCATGGCGTCGGCCAGCGATCCTTTCATCCGGGAGGGGTTGGTGATCTCGGCGATCTCTTTCTTGGAGCGGTTGAGACCGTCTCGGCCCGGGTGTATTATGCCGCTGCTGTCGCAGATTATGATCTCCTTCACCCCGAAGCTCATGAGGAACTTGGATACTGCGATACCCGCGGCTCCGGCCCCACACATCACGACCTTGATCTCATCGAAGTCCTTCTTCACCACCTCGAGGGCGTTGATCAACGCGGCTACGGTCACCACCGCCGTTCCGTGCTGGTCGTCATGGAAGACCGGTATGTCCAGTTCGCTCTTCAGCCGATCCTCTATCTCAAAACACCGAGGTGCGCTGATGTCCTCCAGGTTGATGCCGCCGAAGACCGGAGCCGCCATCTTGACGATCTCTGCGATCTCCGAGGGGTCCTTGGTACCTACGCAGAGGGGGAAGGCGTCTATGTCTGCAAACTGTTTGAAGAGGATGGCCTTCCCTTCCATGACCGGTATGGAGGCCAGGGCCCCTATATCGCCCAGGCCGAGCACAGCAGAACCATCGGTCACCACCGCCACCAGGTTGCCCTTGGATGTGTAATCATAAACAGTATCCGGATTCTTCGCGATCTCGCAGCAGGGCTCGGCAACACCTGGGGTGTACGCCAGGCTCAGTTCCTCCAGCGTATCGCAGGGCACCTTGCTCTTGATGGCGATCTTACCTTTAGATCTCCTGTGAAACTCCAGTGCATCATCTCGAAGGGACATCTTCTTCCCAAAGGAGCGGCACCTCATAAACCTATCTGGAAAATGTGGTTTCCAGAGAAAATTTCGAACGACTCAGGCACCTAAACCACTATGATGGGACTTCACTATACAGGAACTACCAGGGACATGGGGCATATTGTAACCAAACACGGAATATAACCGCCGATTAAGAAGAGGGGAAATAAATATTTTTTCTTGCAGTTTTTCATCGCAAGCCCTCCTGATGGTTGTTTCCAGATAGTACAGGATAGCAATCGAGAGACCAATCAACATACCTGAGAAGTTACAATATAACACAAATTCTGCGTTCAACCTTTCGGCTGAAATGCCCTAATGGGACATCTTCCAGAATCTCTATCTGCTTTTAAGCGATGCCCATGGCATATCCTTTAGAGAGCGATGATACAAATAAAATGATACAGATTAGAGGCCGACTCGCGGAAAGTAGGGGTGCGACAAGAAGCTCCGCCATTTTTAGGGCGGAGTAGTTCACACCGACTTGACCCACGTATACTTCTACATCTCTAGGCCCAGGCCAGAGGCCACAGATGCGGCCAGGTTCTCATTCGCCTGGCGTAGGTTCTCGATGGCGCGCATCTGTATCTCTGGTTTGGTTACCTGGCTGATATCGGCCACCAGGTTGTCCACTAGGTGTTCCTTTTCTGTCGGGGTCATCGAGTGGTATCTCTCTCCGGCCTGGGTGAAGTCGTCCGTCTTGTAGATCTTCTCCCGGGTCACGTTCCCCTGGATATAATGCTCGTAGGGTGCCTCCTCCAATGGTGCTGGTTTGACACCATCTTGGCTGCTAGGCCCGTAATTGACGGAGCCGTTGAAAACCTGGTACTGCATAGCCCCATCGCGCTGGTTATTGGCAACGGGCACCAGCGGTTTATTGGTCGAAAGTTCGTTGAAGTTCGCCCCCAGGCGGTAGCGCTGGGTGTCGACGTAGGAGAAAGTCCTGCCCTGCAGCAGCTTATCGTCGGAGAACTCTATGCCCAGAACGAGGTTTGCCGGGCAGAAAGCCGCCTGCTCCACCTGAGTGAAGAAATTATCCGGGTTGCGATCCAGGACCATCTTGCCCACCGGCATCAAGGGGAACTTGTCCTCTGGCCAAGTCTTGGTGGCATCCAGGGGGTCGAAGGTCTGATTCAGCTCCTCGGAGATCTCCATAATCTGCACGTATAGCTCGTACTCCACGAACTCTTCACGCTCTATCGCCTCCCACAGGTCCCTAGTGAGATAGTCAGGGTCCTCACCAGCTATCCTGATGGCGTTCTGGCGGTCGAGGTTGTGCACTCCCTGCTTCGGCTTCCAGTGGTACTTAACGTAGACGGCCTGGCCGTCCATGTTGACCCACTTGTACGTGTTGACCCCAAAGCCTTCCACCATTCTGTAGCTCGCCGGCGTTCCCCGATCCGAGAAGAGCCAGGTGAGCATGTGGGTTGACTCCGGCGTCAGGGATATGAAATCCCAGAAGTTGTTGTGCCCCGTAGACGATGAGGGGATATTGTTGTCAGGCTCGGCCTTTACGGCATGGACCAAGTCTGGAAACTTCATGGCATCTCTGATGAAGAACACGGGTATGTCGTTGCCCACGATGTCGTAGTTGCCTTCCTCCGTGTAGAACTTCACCGCAAAGCCCCTCACGTCCCTCACGGTATCCGCAGAACCCCGGCCCCCCACGACCGTGGAGAACCTCACAAAGACGGGAGTTTTTTTGCTCGGATCCTGCAGAAATTTGGCTTTGGTGTAATTAGCCATGGGCTTGTAAACTTGGAAGTAGCCGAAGGCTCCGGCACCCTTGGCATGTACTACCCTCTCTGGAATGCGCTCCCTATCGAAGTGGGCGATCTTTTCGATGAATTGAAAGCCCTGTAGCAGAGTCGGACCACGATTTCCGACGGTCAGAGAGTTGTCGTCATCGGTGATGGGATGACCTTGGTTGGTGGTCATATATTTACGAGATTCGGCCATTGGACCTGCCTCCACACAATTACTATTGATATCATGTGTTTCCAACATAAATACTTTACTCTTTTCTTTATTTAGGAGATAGGCCAAGAGTATTTCTCGGACTTGTTGACGTCATTAAACAAGTCAAACGTGCGGCGGAGCACCCCACTGCAATTCGCGTCGCCACTTGTTCGATAAAAATTAAAACAGAATGGCCGACTCCCCTGGCGCAGGATTTCTTTGAGCCTCGTCTGTCCCGCGCCCACCTCACCCTCACGGAGACGATTCACGGGCGGAAGGCAAAGAGCAAGAACAGGGCACCGCCAGGGAATACTCTGGTCGGAAATTATTGCCATTTTTTAGGAGGGGACCGGAATGGAATGTATATCAACATCATGCCAAGTTATTTACTTGTTGATGGACGTCCCATAAGTTTGTATTTCCTTCCACCTCAAGCAAGAAAGGGAATACAAACTCAGAACCATAGTATGCTGGATGGGAACTATCTATCGATGAGCATCGGCGAATGAGACCTTCCACAATGCGACGTCGTTGACCGGCAGGGGCTGGTTCGTCCACGTCGTACCGTCGTTGGTATGCAATATAACGCCATCTGGGAAGCTCGGATCCACGCCATACGCCTTTATCCCCACCACCCACACGGTCTTCTCGTCGAAGCAGGTAACCCCCTCGTATCGATACTTCCTGGTTGGATCCATAACGTCGCTGGTGACGTTTCCGTTGACCAGGCGCACCCGTATTATATTCCCCGCTGTGTTAAGATTCTGCACAGCCCACACCGTGTCGGCGTCGGGTGCACAGATGTCATCAAGATCGTTTGGCCCGGACACATCGGGTGCATCCAGGTGCCAGGTGCCGCCCCCGTCCACGGTCCTGTAGAGATTTGCCTCGGGTCTCACTGTGGCCCAGGCAATTTGAGAGCTGACAATGCTAACAGCCATCGGTCCATCAGAGATATCCGGAAGCCGCTCCCGTCGCCAGGTAACACCGAAATCCGGCGAATGAATCATTCCGTACTCGCCGCTGCCATAGTCTGCGATCCAGATATCATCTCCCTTGGCGTCAATCCGGTTGACCTGTTTTATGGTTATTCCTTCGTGAGGTATAACGATCCAATTCTCGCCGCCGTCAAGGGTACGCATAACCGTCCCACCGATTGTGACTGCCCAGGCCACGTTCCGGGATAGGCCCTTGATGCCCTTGACCCCTTCATTAATACCATCTGGCAAAGGTTGCGGATTCCAGTTGGTGCCGCCATCAGTAGTGTGGATAATAGCACCGTTTGCATCCCCCAACAACGCTGCCCAAGCGGTCCATTCGTCCACCGCACTGATGTCGGTGCCGTACAATCCCGTCCATAGTGCCGAATTACCCTGCATTGGTGATCGGTTAAGCCCTCCATTAGATCATTGGGATATATCTCTCACGCGA
>CAYQFP010000106.1:0-5712 GCA_964416865.1 uncultured Methanotrichaceae archaeon | reverse complement strand
ATCGGCGAACAAAAAGAGCAAGATCGTGGTCGAGCGCGGCCAGATCGTCAAAATTAGAGGGTAAAACCGCGAATGAACGCGAATGAACGCGAATTAAAAGAAAATATTAGCGTTCATTCGCGGTTGAAATAAGGAGATTGTATGTGTTTAGCTCCCTCAGAATCAATCGCTTGATAATGGTTTATCTCAAAGAAGTCATCTGCTACAAGGCCAGCGTTTTCTTGGGCTGGGATCGTCTTGCGCATCGGATAGGTGTCAAACTTAGCGTTCAGGACTATAAATGTCTCATAGGTTTCCTTTTTTTCGGGAAGGCCCCTACTTCAGCACGACCTTTAGAGATCACGGAGATGGCCGAGCGCATTCTTCTATGAACCGGTCCCTGATCTCTTGGGGCGTTGGGTCGATCACCGGAACGTCGGCGTTCCCAGGCTCGACCCTGGCCACGACCGCGCCCACACCGCGCACCGCCATGCGAAGTTCTTCCGGCGTGGTGGCGGTCTTCACATCGGCTATCCCCGCAGCCCTAGCTATCTTCGCCAGGTCGGCTTTCCGGCATGTGCAGGTGGGCTGGCATCCTGTGGACCCGTAGCAGCCGTTGTCCAGTATGACTAAAAGATAGTTCTCGGGCGCCTGGTCGGCTATAGTCGCCAAAGTGCCCAGGTTCATCAGGACGGCGCCGTCACCGTCCAGGGCCAATACATTGCGGTCCGGCCGGGCCAGGGCAAGTCCCAGCCCGATGGAGGAGGCAAGCCCCATCGATCCCAGCATGTAGAAGTTGGCTGGAGAGTCGCAGACGGCGTACAGTTCCCTGGAGGGAAAGCCTATGTTGGATATGACAAGAGCGCCCTGGGCTTCGGCCTCTTCGGCGATCGCGGTGATGGCGTCGATCCGTTTCATCATTCCGACATCCAGAACCCTATATCCAGCAGCACCGCCGCGGGCCGCCCCTTTGCATTTGCTTCTTCCCAGGCCCGGGCCACGATATCCTCTGCCTCCGCTGGCGAGGGCGCGAACCACGCAATCTCCATCGCGTCCAACAGACGGGGCGTCCGTCTGCCCATGGGAACCTGGCCCACGATCGTCTCGCCCTCGCCGCCACGATGAGAGATTATCATCAGCAGTGGTATCTCGTAGAGCTCGTCCAGAGAGGCCAGGGCGTTGATGCAGTTCCCAAGGCCGGAGTTCTGCATCATGAGCGCCGGCTTCTTGCCACTCATATAAGCGCCCGCACAGATGCCCGCGCCCTCTTCTTCTCTGGTCACGGGAACGTGTATGATCTCCGGGTCGGACTCGACGAGGCCGAGGATGTCCTGCAGATTGATGCAGGGCACGCTGGTTGCGAAGTCTATGCCGGCGCGCTTCATGCCTTTGTACACGGAAATACTTGGACTCATATATATGGATCTTTTTCTATATCTATCTCCATGGCATTACCACACCTTCAGGTCGATGCTCTCGATCCTCACCATCTTCCCCTCGGAATGGACGATCACCCCGGAGTGGACCTTCTGCATCATGCAGTGGTCCGGGAGGAAGCTCACTGTCTCTCCTACGTCGGGAACCCTGCCCCTGCTCACCACGCCCTCGAAAGCAGCCACCAGACAGACTCCTACGTCCTCGTACCGGAAGTTCTCGTCTCCTAAGAGGTGGCGCGGTCCTACAATGTGTACCGTGACCAGGCCATGTTTTCCTTTGAGGACCCGGCCGAAGTGTGTCACCGGGCAGCCCAGAGGCCTGTACCTGAGAACATCACCCTTCTGGGGCGCAACACCTCGATCGAAGGGATGAAGATCTTCCCGGCATGAAGGCTCGCCCGGCAGGGGCGCCAGGGCGAAGTCTGCCGCCAGCCCGTCGATGACCCCCCTGATATCCTCTTGATCACAGACGCCTTCTTTCAGCAACTCTTCGATCCGGGCCGCATTCTTTGAGAACTCATCCCGTTCCAGAAAAGAACAACGTCCGGGGTCGGCGCCCCTGGTCAAGGCCCGGGCAAACTCCCTACAGCTCTTGAACCCGCACTCTCCGCAGTTGTAGCCCGGCAAGAGTCTTGCCAAATCTGCCAAGCTCATTCTCCCACGTACTCCATGAACCCGTCCAGATGGCGCAAAACGCCCCTGTGATGCTCTTTGGCCACCCGAAGCTCGCCGGTACACAGGGTACATATGGCAAGGGGCGGGTTGTGTCTCAGCTTCATCTCGGCGGAGGTCTCTGGTCCCTTCCTGATCATCTCTGCCAGCTCTGTAGAGCCCTTGCCGCTAAGGCCGTTGGCCTCCACGATCCAGCACTTTGGGTTGACTTCCAGTATCCTCTCCCTGAAGACCTCTCTCTCTGCCTGTGAGATCATGTCTCCTTTGGTGACCACGACCACGTCTGCCGTTGTGAGCAGAGGCCCAACCTTGAGAGGCGCGTTGGGCCCCGCGGTGACGTCGATCACGCAGACCGCCAGGCAGCCGTCGGGGTAGGGCGCGCACCTGAGACAGAGACCGGCGGTCTCGTTCAGAAGAACGTCACACTCCTGGGATGCCGCCCAGGCCAGCATATCGTCCACGTTGTAGATGGAGAAATGATCGGGACACATGTCCTTGGCGAGGCCCACGACCACCGGCACGCCCAGCCTCTCGAAACGGCGATCGTCCTCGGTCCAGAGGCAGTCGATCTTGACCACCGCAGGCTTCATGCCCGACCGGAGAAGGCTTTTTACGGTATGCATCAGAATAGAGGTCTTTCCAGCACCCGGCGTCCCGGCGACCACCACCAGCTTCAAGGCGCGGCCTCCACGACCTCTCCTTGCCTTATTGTTTCACGCAGGCTCATCAGCCAGTCGTCCACCCGTGTCAGGTCCTCGTAGACGGTTCGCTCTTCCTGGCTGGTATCGATGATCCTGTACATGCCTCCGTTCCTCATCACGACCCTCCGGGAGGGCATCAGGGCCAGCATGGGGTCGTGAGTGACCACCACCACGATCTTCCCTTCTCCGGCCAGGAGCTCCAGAGCCTCTCTCTTTTTTATGCCCGCGTTCTCGATCTCGTCTATGAGGACTATGGGCGAGTCGCTGATCACGGCGATGTCCGCGGTCATCAGGGCCCTGGACTGGCCCCCGCTGAGGATGGTGAGGTGATGATCCGGATGGATCGGCTCACCGGTAAGGGTGTTGGCCATCTCGACTACCTCTTTCGCAACCGAGGCAGGCTTGCCCCTGCTCTTGGCATGCATCTTCAGGAATGCATCCACGGTCATGTCCGCCAGGAAGTGCATGTTCTGGGAAAGCTGGGCTATCAGCTTCTTCCTGGGGTCGGACCTCGTCTCCGCGCAGGGGGTGCGACCGTTGATGAGGATGCGACGCCCGGATGGCGTATCGCCCTGGGCGAACTGCTCGATGTCTCCTATGAGGGAACTCTTGCCCGAACCGGTAGGACCCACTATGCCTATGATCTCGCCCCTCGCCATATCGAGCCTCTCTACCGGCTCGGCATCTCCTTTCTTGTCCACACCACCGATTACGGTCAGCTCCAGGTTCATGCCTCCTGCCTCCCAAGAACTTCGTTTATTTTGTACAGGAGATCCCGGTCGGATACCAGGTCGGCGGGTTCGGCCACCAGGTCTCGCTCCAGGACGTTTTGGTCGCGTTCTTCCTTGAGACGAGAGACCCCACCTCCGGTGATGTTCAGGAGGACGGCGTCTTTCGGGTCTACCGCTCCCGCAGTCACGGCTTTTCCCAGAGCGGCCACGGCAACCGCCGCTGCCGGAAGGATATCGATCTCTTCAGCCTCTTCGAATAGCCTCTGGGCTTCGGCCGCTTCCTCGTTGGTTATGCCGTAGACGGTTCCATTCGAGCTCTCCAGGGCGTCTTTCACCCCACCTTTAATCTCGTAAGGCGGCTTTCTGTTGTAGAGAACGTCATCGTACATCTCCCTGAATTTACAGGCACCGGGCTTTGTCCCCGACCAGTATGAGTAGAGGGGTGCGCAAGGGCGGTTCTGGGCAAGATGAAGCCGCGGCAGGGTTGTGCCGAAACGTCCGTCGTCTGCCAGCCGGAGTGCCGCTTCCCATGCCGCTATCCCTCCAGTACCGCTTCCCACCGCCTGGAAATAGTGGCGGGGGAGGGTCTTCATGGTCAAGGCGCCGTCCAGCATCACCACACCCATCCCGTCTCTCCGGGCCACGTTCCTGGCACCGCCCTCGCCTACGAAGCCGGGCTGCAACGAGAGCCTCGCACCAAGGTCGATCGCCTCGGTGTAGTCTCCGTTCACCGAGACCACGCAGAGAGATTCTGACGGGGTCTCGGTGATCCAGAGCCTCTGAATGCCTGCGGAGTGAACAAAGAGTACCAGGGGCAGATCAACGGCAGAAGCCGCCTCGGCGAAGGCCCTGGCGGTGTTGCCTGCCGAGGCCACCACCAGGATCTTTTGGTCGTCTCGCTCGATCATGCGCTCTACGGTCGGCGGGGCCTCCAGGTCCTTGAAGCTGCAGGTGGTCATCCGAGCATTTCTATCGGGCCAGTAGCCGCTGAAGCTTATGTACAGGTTGCAAAGACCCAACACCCCGGCCAGGCCCTGGCTCTTGTAGGTAGCCGGTGCCGCACCCACCCCTTCGAGAGGTCTCCTCACCGGGAGCCAGTCGTAGAACTTCCATATCCCCGGCAGGTCTCTGGGAGTGAGCCTCTTGGTGAGGTACTCGGTTCTGAGTAACGCATCATCGTTCTGACAGTGAAGTGCATGAGGTGGCTGCACAGATCCACAGCCCGTACACTTCACCAGATATTCTCCCATGAAGGGTTACTAGAAAGGAACCTGATATAATGTTTTCTATTTTGTCCACTTTTTCGTCCTTATTGTGAAACTATTGGATCACATGTTATACAATCCGGCAAACATTAGACGATTGGTGAGAACGGAACTTTCTTTCAGGCCTCACAGAAGACGCTGGGCGTGAGTGCCACTTTGTAGAATGTGCGAGAGAACCCGCCCGGGTAAATTACGGTAAACTTGGGGGCCCTGGTCCCAAGGGGCTTGGACTCGAATAGATAGTATCCATCCTTGTACTGACCCGCACCTTTAGCCACCAAGATCACGCCGTCGGGCTTCGTTTTTGCTATCTTCAGGTTATCAAAGCCGCTGAATAGGCGCATCAGTTCCGGCTCGATGTACCTGCTTCCCAGACTCAGGACGTACAGATTTGCCAGGAGGTTCAGGTCGTACTCTACCTCGAAGACGGCATCCTCGCCACTCAGGGACATGGTCACCTCCCTAACGTCCAGGTACACCCGGGCCTCGGCAGATGTGGCCAGACAGATCAGCATTAAAGAAGCCAGAACGACTGCCTTCGAGCTTACGGACTTCATTTCTGTGTGACAAACATGGGTACAATTATTATCAGGGCCAGCAATACTATGAACACCACAAATAGGAGCTGCTGACGCCTCTGGACCGACTTGTACTTGGACTCGCAAACCTCGTCGCAGAAGGACTCCTCTTCTCCGACGGTATTGCCACAGACGATACAATGCTTATGAGGTGCCACCTTAGTCAACGCAATCACCAAGGACAAGTTAATGATGGAGGGTAGATAAGATTTTTGCATGAGGGGGGGCCGTCCTACAATTCCAGCAGAAAGTTTTCCATCTCACGAAGAATGGCGTCTTCGCGCCCCCTACTTTCTGACTCACGCGAAGGCGCGAAGACGCGAAGTCCTGATGGTTGTTCACTACCCGTC
>CAYQFP010000105.1:0-6036 GCA_964416865.1 uncultured Methanotrichaceae archaeon | reverse complement strand
CCCGACCCCGGTCCGCCGGAGATAGAGCCTTCTCGGAAAAAGGGCTCAGGACCAGGTAACCTCGAAGATGGTTCCACCTATTGGTAGACCTTGCAAGCCCTAAACGGGCGAGCTTCTTTCCGGTACACCTCTTGGGGTTGCACTGGTTTGCATGATAGATTAAGAGATCCATCGGTATACGAGATCTACCGATAATCCTATTAACGTTGTGGGTTTCACCCCCCTACAGATCCTTTCTACGAGTCAACAAAAAAAAGAATCGCAGAGGCCATCCCGATGAGTGAGATCTCCAAGGAATACGATTTCAATAAGGTTGAAGAGAAGTGGGCAGACGGCTGGGACGAATCCGTCTACTATTTCGACTGGAACTCCGGCAAACCCCAGTACATCATCGATACGCCACCCCCCTACCCTACGGGAAACTTCCACATCGGCAACGCCCTCAACTGGTGTTACATCGACTTCGTGGCCAGGTACAAGCGGATGCGGGGTTACAACGTGATGTTTCCCCAGGGCTGGGACTGTCACGGCCTTCCCACCGAGGTCAAAGTAGAGGAGATCTACCACATAACCAAGAACGAGGTTTCCAGAGCGGAGTTCAGGCGTCTCTGCGAGGAGCTGACCGCCGAGAATATCGGGAAGATGAGATCCACCATGCGCCGGCTGGGTTTCTCCACAGACTGGTCCAACGAGTACATTACCATGCATCCCGATTACTACTCCAGGACCCAGCATTCTTTCGTTCAGATGTACGAGAAGGGGATGATCTACCGGGAGGATCATCCGGTAAACTGGTGCCCCCGGTGCGGCACCGCCATAGCCTTCGCCGAGGTCGAGTACGATTCTCGGACCACCACCCTGAACTACATGCGTTTCGCATCCCCGCTAGGCGACCTGGAGATCGCCACCACCCGTCCGGAACTGCTCTCGGCCTGCGTGGCGGTGGCGGTCCATCCCGAGGACGAACGATACCAGAAGTACATCAAAACCTCTGTAGGAGTGCCCATATTCGACTACGACGTGGAGGTCCTGGCAGACGAAGAGGTAGATCCAGAGTTCGGTACTGGGGTGGTCATGATCTGCACCTTCGGGGACAAACAAGACGTCCGCTGGTGGGTGGAACACGATCTGCCCCTGAGACAGGCCATCAACAGAGCAGGAAGGATGACCGAGATCTCCGGGAAGTACAGTGGCCTTCCCATCCAGGAGTGCAAGGAGAAGATCACAGAAGACATGACGTCTGAGAAGATCATCTTCAAGCAGGAACCCCTGGACCAGAACGTGGGTCTCTGCTGGAGATGCAAGACCCCCATCGAGATCCTCTCCGAGAGGCAGTGGTTCGTGAGGATCGATGCCGACGATATAATCAACACCTCTGCCCAGATCGAATGGATCCCGGAGCATATGGAGGTCAGGCTCAAGAACTGGACTGGAACCATGGAATGGGACTGGTGCATCTCCCGGCAGAGGATTTTCGCCACCCCCATACCTGTCTGGTACTGCAAAAGCTGCGGTGAGCCGCTGGTGGCCAGAGAAGAGTGGCTGCCCCTCGACCCCAACCAGACCTCGCCTCCGGCTGCCTGTCCCTGCGGTTCGACGGAGTTCGAGCCGGAGACCGATGTATTGGATACCTGGATGGACAGCTCCATATCGGCCCTCAACGTCTCAGGATGGCTGAGCAGGCACCAGCCCAGATACCCCTGCCAACTCAGGCCCCAGGGTCATGACATCATCAGGACGTGGGCCTTCTATACCATCCTCCGGGCCCGGGCCCTGGTGGGCGTCAAGCCCTGGGACTCCATCTTGGTCAACGGGATGGTCCTGGGCGAGGACGGACACAAGATGAGCAAATCCCTGAACAACTTCATCGCCCCCGAGGAGGTCGTCTCCCTGTACGGGGCAGACTCTTTCAGGCAGTGGGCCGCCATAGGAGGCAGTCCCGGGAACGACGTGATGTTCCGGTGGAAAGACGTCATATCCGGTGGCAGGTTCCTGCAGAAGCTCTGGAGCATGTACCGTTTCGCCTCACCCCATGCCAAGAGGTCCGACGCTCCGCCCCACCAGGCCGACAGATGGCTCCTGGGCGAGCTGGACGAGTTGGTTGCGAAGACGACCGACGCTATGGACCGGTTCCAGTTCGACGAGGCCTTCCGGGCGATCAGGGTCTTCGCATGGGATATGCTGGCGGACAACTACATCGAACTGGTCAAAGCCAGGCTCTACGGGCCCGGGGGACCCGAGAAAGAGGCGGCTCAGGCCACCCTCCACACGACCATAGTGACCCTCGCCAGGCTCCTGGCCCCCTTCGTCCCCTTCATAGCCGAAGAGATCCACCAGAACCTCACCGAAACCAGCGTCCATACAGCAAGCTGGCCAGAACCCCTGGGGCATCCCCCACATCCTTCGGGCCAGCTGGTAAAAGAGGTCTCGGCAGCGGTTAGGCGGTATAAGTCTGACCGCGGCATGGCCCTGAACGCGCCTCTGGCCGGGGTGGAAGTCTACACCTCACTGGACCTGGAGACAATTGATCTGGAGGGGTCCACCAACTCTTCGATAGGGGTGAAGAAGGGCGATCCACAGGTGGAGATGAGAGCGGTGGAGGTCAAGCCCCAGATGAAGTTCATCGGCCCCCTCTTCAAGGACAAGAGCAAAGAAGTCATCGAGGCTCTCTGTGCCATGGATCCCCAGGCGGTCTCTAGACAACGAGAAGAGGGTAAGATCCTGGTGACGGTGGGCGAGGATACCCTGGCGCTGGAACCAAATATGGTGGACATCGTGACCGAGACCCTCTCTGCCGGTCAGGCGGTAGACATGATATCGGTGGGCGAGGCCACGGTCCTCGTCAGGACATGATCATGATCGAGGTCGAGATTAAGGCCCGGTGCTCGCCCGAAATCAAAGAGAAGATCGCAGCGCTGGGGGGCAGGATGCAAGGGGTGGAGAACCATCTCGATCTCTACTTCAACTCGCCTCTTCGGGACTTCGCCCGGACAGACGAGGCTCTGAGGATCAGGACAAAAGAAGAGGGCGTCCGTCTCACCTACAAGGGCCCCAAGCTGGACGAAGATACCAAGTCACGGCGGGAAGTCACGGTGCAGGTAGACGATCCTGAGGCCCTGGAAGAGATCCTGGAGTCATTGGGGTTCGTCGGGTCGGGGACTGTGAAGAAACAAAGGACAAAGTACGCCCTGGGCGAGGCCGTCCTCTGCCTGGATGAGGTAGAGGGGCTGGGCACCTTTCTTGAGATCGAACTTTCCGGAGACGAAGACTGGTCTGGCCAGAAGAAAGAGGCTCTGGGGCTGATGGCCGAACTTGGCCTGACCGAGTCCATCAGGAGATCCTATCTGGAGATGCTGGCCGAAAAGAACCCGGAGACTGACCGCTTAGATCGGATCTGAGACGATGCCATCATATAGTATCCTGAAACGATCTGCGCCCATAGCGGTGATGACCCTGATGGTGATGGCAGTCCAGCTCATCGCACTGGCCCTGATGTCGCCCCTCTCCGCCACAGAGGTCCGGGTATTCGAGAACCCAGAGTCCGTCACCAACCCATTCAGCTACATAATCCTGGTCCTGGCTTTCACCCTCTTCATACTCCTGGCGATGAGGATGAAAAAAGGCTGGATCGTCGAGCTGGTGATCTTGATGGCCGTAGCCATGAGCGTCTTCTACGTCCTCGTCGCCTTTTTGGCCCCTTTTCCTGCTCTGGTCATATCCCTGGCCATCTTGCTGCTTCTGCACGTCTATCCCGAATGGTACGTGATAGACCTGGTGGGGTTGCTGGTCTGTGCCGGTGTCAGCACCCTATTCGGTCTAAGCATGACACCCATCCCCGCCATCCTACTTCTGACCGTGCTGGCCGTATACGACGCCATATCGGTCTACAAGACCCACCACATGGTATCTCTTGCAGAAGGGGTGATGAAGATCGGGGCTCCTCTCCTCTTCATCGTCCCCTGGCGGCGAGGCTACAGCTTTCGCAAGGACGCGGGGGGCAAAGATCGAGGCGCCTACTTCCTGGGCCTGGGCGACGCCATAATTCCCACGGTACTGGTCATATCGGCCAACTGGTTCCTAGCCGCGCCCCGATACGATCTGGGTGGTGGTATAGGGGTGAACGCTCCCGCCCTGGGTGCGATGCTGGGCACCTATCTGGGTTTTGTTCTCCTCTCCTTGACGCCGAGAGATAAACCTCAGGCAGGTCTCCCCTTCCTCAACGGCGGCGCTGTTGTAGGATTCTTGCTGGGTTCTCTCGCCGCCGGGGTCTGGCCATTCTGAGGTCCACCGACAACTTCTTTTTTGTTACGTTATATCTACATCCAGGAGGCTAAGGTAAGTGGACAACGATCTGGCATTGCTCGATGAGTTTGTGCCTTTCTGCCCAAAGTGTGGGGACGAGTGTGAGCAAAAGGAGCTGAGAAAGGCCCTCGCATCAGATAAATGGGAGAAGATTGTGGTGGAAACCATATATTACTGCCCCAAGTGCGACAACTACTGGAGCGAAGGCCTAGTCGAGAAGGGATATAAGTAACCTCATCATCTCCTAGTCGAGTTCTCCAGCAACGATGGTCGCAGGCGGTGAGCGCATGATACGGGAAGGTGCTATCTCCTTCAACGCCAAAGGAGCCTTTTACAACCCCAAGATGGTGCTCAACCGGGATGTGGGGGTAGCCGTGACCAGAGCTCTGAATATCACCCAGTATCTGGACGCTCTTGCAGCCAGCGGTGCGCGAGGGCTCAGGATAGCCAAAGAGACCGATGTGGAGAAGGTAATCCTGAACGACGTGAGCCCCAGAGCATGCTCTCTTATCGAAG
Source organism: uncultured Methanotrichaceae archaeon (assembly GCA_964416865.1). Classification (GTDB taxonomy): domain Archaea; phylum Halobacteriota; class Methanosarcinia; order Methanotrichales; family Methanotrichaceae; genus UBA204. The sequence goes on along the minus strand of CAYQFP010000105.1, from coordinate 1,218 downwards.
AAAATATAGAAATTAATTCACTCAGCAACTGTGAGGTCTGCTGCTCCAACGCCAACGTCCTGATGCACCAAAGACGCTTCGAGGCCGTAGATCTGGATCCCTTCGGGTCGCCTGCCCCCTTCCTCGCAGCAGCCTCCCGATCGACGGGTTCGTACCTCTTCATAACCGCCACAGATACCGCACCCCTCTGCGGTGCTCACCTCAAGAGCGGGATTCGGAAGTACCAGGCCGTCCCGGTCAAAACCGATTACCACAGGGAGATGGGGGCCAGGATCCTCTTGGGGACGGTGGCCCGGGAGCTGGCCAGGATCGATAAGGCCGTCCGCCCCCTTTTGGTCCACGTCACAGACCACTATGTCAGGCTCTACCTGAAGGTTAAGAAGGGGGCCCAGCGGGCAGACAAAACGCTGAAGATGATGGGTTACCTGGAACACTGCCACGAGTGCAGGAACTGGCGGATCATCCCCGGGATGGAATGCAGGTCTCGGGGCTCCTGTGATCTCTGCGGCAGAAAGACGGTAACTGCCGGGCCTCTCTGGTTGGGCCCCATCCAAGACCGCGATCTGATCGGCCGTGCCCTCGATGAGCTCGAAGGTGTGGAGGGACGATCCGATCGTTCCCTCAGGCTTCTCCAGAGTTGTGGAGAAGAAATCGACGTGCCCATGTACTATGATCACCACCGACTCTGCAAGGATCTCAAGACTACGCCTGGCAGGATCGATGACCTGATAGAGGATCTGCGAGCAATTGGGTGGGAGGCATCGAGAACGCACTTTAGCGGGGTTGGGGTCAAGACAAACGCCTCGTTGGGCTCTATTCAGGAGATCTTATCGGGCACCGAGATCAGCGACATTAAAAGACACTGATTTATATAAAATCAACTTTCGGGTGTGCGTACCTAAAACTTAATAAAGGAGAAGATGCATATACATTAGTGGCTGTAGCAGAACAGGACGCTACCGCCATAATGCACGAGATTGTGATATTACCCCCTTCATTGCTACTCCCATTCACATCTCGTGCAAATCCCTTCTTTGGACGTACGTGTTTAGCTCCTCTCTACAACTCCCCCAAATCGGTCTAAAATCCATTTCGACCATAAAAATTCTATACTATCATGACGATACTCTACTAAGAGGAGTATGGACAAAGACGAAACCATCAAGCAACTTCAATACGCGAATGACCAACTCGAGCATGAGAAGGAGTTGCTTAAAG
>CAYQFP010000104.1:0-6046 GCA_964416865.1 uncultured Methanotrichaceae archaeon | reverse complement strand
TTGGGTGGATATGGCCTGTCTCCATTATATCACTAGAAAAATCGATTGTGCCGAAAATCCACCATTCGGTCGGATTTACTCGAGTATATAATGTTATATATTATATACAACAAGAAAAATAACCGCGGAGGGCGCAGAGGAACGCAGAGCATTTAACCATTTATTTCCCCTCCGCGCCCCTCTTCTTAATCGGCGGTTATATTCCGCGTTTGGTAGACTAATATAGACTAATCTAACCTGTCGATAAAATGATAATCACCGAAAGTCATGTATTATTGATTGTGGGTAACTGTTGGATAGTCTCCGAAATGAATAAAACCTGCCGGAAATCACCACAGATCTGCGGCAGGTCTTCGTGCGGTCGGCCAGGAAGCAGAGCTGTATTCTCGCTCAATCATCTCCTCTTCGTGTAGATCCTCGCACCCGCAGCGACCAGCAAGATTAGGATTACCACCAGCAAAAGGGTGTAAGACCTTGCAGCCGGGACCACATCCACCGGGATCTTCATGCTTTCGGATATGACGGTATCGCCCCTGACGTCTTTGTACTTGATCTCGCTGTTTATGCCGTAGGGTTTGGGCGTGGCATCGTCGTCCACATCGATCTTGAACCTGACCGTCCTCTCTTCGTCCGGTCCGAGAGTTCCGATGTAGGCCTGGTCGTCCGAAGATGAGAATGGGTTGAATACGCTCAGCCTGGCGACGGCCTCGTTGGTGGGGTCTTCACCGATGTTCTTGTATGCAACCTCGACGATCCCGCCACCCTGGCCCACCTTCAGATCGGCATCGACGCCGGTGATGACGAAGTCTGCTTCCTTCTTCACCGTCACCGGGATGGTGATGGTCTGGTTGGCCTTCTCGTACCAATAGCCCACCTGGAGCCCGGTCAACCTGTTCAGGTCGGAGCTCCAGCCGTCCGCGTCCACCTCGGCGTTGTATTGATAATCATACCTAAGGTCCAACAGCATCGGATACTCTCCGGCCGGGATGTGCTTTCCGATCTTGATGGTGAAGACCATCGGATTTTTGGCCCTCTCACCAGACCGCAACGACTCGATCATCTGGTCACCAGACTGGACCTCGATCATATCGGTGGTGGATCTCAACGTCCCCACGATGGCCAGGGTGGTGGTCCTCTCCTGTTCGTAGTCCCACTCCTTGTCGGATAGAGCCTTCTCCATCTTGGTATCGGCTTTCTTGTCTGCGTCGAACCCCATGATCCTGCCGTAGTTGGTCAGCTCAACGTAGAGGTCCACGGCATCTCCACGCTCGAACTCGTCGGTACCTGTCAGGCTTGCGTCCAGACGTGGCGCCCCAAACGCATTCCAGTAGTTGTCCAAAGAGACTGACGGTATGTAGTTGCTCTCAGCCACGTAATTGCGATATGTGTCCTCCTCGGCCCCAGCCGGCAGAAGGAACACGAGCATCAAAACGAGATAGGTGATTATTTTCCTCAATTCCTCATCCTCCTAAGCGACCGTAATAAATCTTCAAATGTTAATATCATGTTAATATCATTATTCTAAGCGTTCGACTTTGCAGCATCTCTCTTCTCTCTCCAGTATTCCAGCCGGATTAAGAGTATCGGGAAGACGGAGAAGGTCACGAAGAGGGCGAAGAGCACCGAGAGCACGGTTACGGTCCCGAAGTTGCTGTTCATGGGGAACGGTGATGCGATAAGCGCAGAGAAACCGAAGACGGTAGTCAGGCCGGAGGCGAAGATTGCCACACCGATGCTGCCAATAGCGGTCCTGAGCGCCTTGATGTTGTTCGTCGTTTTGGTCTTCTCTTCGTAGAAGCGTTCCATGGTGAGGACCGCATACTCGGATCCCACGCCCAGTATCAAGGCACCGAGGGTGGCCGTGAGCGGCGTATATACCATGCCGGTTATGTACATAACGCCCCCCATCCAGCCGATCACCACGATCATCGGCAGGATCGGCAGGACGGCTTTGATCGGGTCCCGGTATATCACCAGAAGAAGGATGAATATCATGACCAGGCCCAGGAAGGTCATCCTCATCCTGCCGGTAGTAAGCGCATCGATCACCGTGATCATCATCACCAGTCTTCCCGTCTGGGTTACCGATGTACCAGGGGGCGGTTCGAACCATATGATATCCTTGTCAACCTCGCCGACCAGCCTCTTGATCCCCACCTGAGCCAGATCCCTCACCGCTTCGCCGATGTTGACGTTGATATGGGCGGTGTTATGGCCATCTACGTAGGTGTATTTCGTGTCACCGGGCATGGTATCCAGTATTGCCTCCACCCGCGATTGATCGTTTGGGATCACTCCGTTGTTGTACATCTTGACCAACGTCGCCAGGCTCGTGACCCCGTATACTTCTTCCCTGGACTCGGTCAGGTAGTTGCCGAACTCGTCCATCCATCTCAGCATCACCGGATCGGTGACGTCATCCGCCTGGACTATGATGTTGATCTCGTCTGTGCCACCAAATATGTTGTGAAGATGCTGGAACTGGATCAGCGGCGGAAGATCCTGAGGGATGTATTCTTTAAAATCGGTCTCTATGGGTACCAGAGAATCCGTATACATACCCGCCAGGGAGAGAACCAGTGCGGTCGCCAGCACGACCCGCCATCGGTGGGTGAAAAATATCACAGACTTCTCGATCAGCGGCGTTATCGCAGATCTTCGTCTCGACTTCATCTCGCCGTTGACGATGCGCCCTTTTTCCATCTGGTAGAGTATGGTTACCCCAACAAAGAGCGCCGAAAGGTAGCACATGATTATGCCGATTAGACAGAGCAGCCCGAAATCTCTGATCATGGGAACCGACGATGTGAATAGCGTGGAAAAACCGGCGCCGGTTATGGTCAGGGCGATGAGAACCGCAGGAGCGGTATGGGCGACCGTATCAAGCACAGCGGTCGCCGCCGATTCTCCCCGCTGGAACTCTTCTTCGATCCGGTTATGGAACTGTATGGCATAGTCGATCCCCAGACCTATCAGGATGGGAAAAGCCGCCATGGATACCATGGTCAGTGGCACCTGCAGAAAACCCATCATCCCGAAGGTCCAGATTATACCCAGAAACACGATGGGTAGCGGCAGAAGGGATAGATGAACGTGCCTGAAGACCAGCAAGAGCGCCAGAACCATGAGCAACCCAGAGACGGCGAGGAGAAGTCCCATGGACTTGGTCATCTCATATTCTATCGCGTTAGTGAGGGCTACCTCTCCGGTAACGGTCGTATCCGCCCCCGGAGGAAAATCTGCCATCTCTACGGCAGCTTCGACATCCGGAAGAACGTTCGCTCGATCTTCGCTCGATATGTACATCGGCATATCTATGGATATCATAGTATGCCGTTCGTCGGGCAAAAGCATGCTCCGAGAGACGGGATCGATGCTCTCCAGTATCTCATCGATTCGTTCCTGGGATCCGGGGACCCTGCGTATGCCCGTCTCCCGCGCCTCGGCATCCATCACCACCTCTGCTATGCTGTGCGTGCCTAAGACGTGGTTCACAGTATTCATGTGAGTGATGAGGCGATTCACGGCCTCCAGAGTCTCGGGCTTGGTGACGGCATCTCCCTCCACCAGAACCACGATCGACTCCGTCCCGAACTTATCTTCGTAGAGGTGGGTGTACTCCTGATAGAGGCGGGTATTCTTATCCACAAAGGTATCCGTCTCTGTCTCCATCTCGATGTTCTGGGCGTAGTGGATGGAGGCGACGGTGAGAAGTGCCGCGATCGTCAGAATTATGATGGGGTTGCCCTCGATCCAGGTGCCAAGCTTCTCTCCTCTGTTTATGATATCCACCTTTTGAATTTGTTGAATCGTTCGGGATGTATCGAACGTTCTTGACGTACGGGTCGTACGAAATGTATTTAAAGGTTCTGGCCGAATCTCCTCTCATGAACGGCGAAGCGATCCCTGCTGAGGAAGCTGCCCGGATATGCATGCTGGTCGGCAGCGCCCAGGCAGCCAAGATCTGGGGTTGCCGCGATGCCGTTGGATTCCTCCAGGGCACGCTGCTTCTGGCAGATAGTATCCTCTCCATGGACGAGCTGGTGAAAAAGAGCGACTACAGCAAGTCCACGGTCAGCACCTGCATGGGCATCCTGGAGGACCTGGGCTTCGTCCGCAGGGTGATCAAACCCGGTGATAAACGGCATTATTACGTATCGATAGAGGGCTGTGAGGCCGTGTTCAAAGCCCACATAGAGAACTTCAAGCAGTCCAGCCAGATCTTTTTATCGGCTTTGGAGGAGGCCGAGGAGCATCTGGAAAAGGGGCGGGTGAGCGAGAATGAGAAGGCAGAAAGGCTTCGTCATCGGCTGAAGTCGATCAAAGAAGACAGCATCAGGCTCCAGAAGATGATAGATCTAACAGGGTTGTTCACCGTAGAAGAGCTGATCGATATCCTGGAGCGCGAGGTGAGAAAATGAGTCCAGTTATGCCAGCTTGCTCATTACCTTCTCGTAGAATATACCCTCCCGGGTCTTGACGAACCTGGCAGGCGTCTTGGCCTTCCTGATGGTAATACGGTCTTTTTCCGATATGGTGACCGTGTTTCGACCGTCTATCACCACCAACGCAGTTTTGTTGGGAAGGATCAGGCTCACCCTTATCTCGCTATCTCCAGGCAATACCCAGGGTCGTGCAGAGAGCTTGAAAGGAGCCAGAGGGACCAGCACCACGGCATCCACCCCGGGATCGACGATAGGACCGCCCGCGCTCATGGCGTAGGCCGTAGACCCCGTGGAGGTGGCGAAGAGTAGGCCGTCGGCGCGAAGACGCTCTAAGAAAAAGTCATTTACATTTATATCGAACTCCAGCATCTTGGCCGGACGGGAGGTGATCAGGGCCACCTCATTGGTGGCGGGGGGCAGGGGTTTGCCGTTTAGTCTCATCTCCAACCGGCTTCGTTCTTCCACATCGAAGCCGAAGAGCACGTGTTCTAAGGTCTTCACCGCCTCTTGGGGCACCACGTCCACCAAAAATCCCAGAGTGCCCATGTTGATGCCCAAGATGGGTAACGGATCGGCCATCGTCCGTATGGCCTTGAGGATGGTACCATCGCCGCCCACCGAGACTATGAGGTCCACGTCCATCTCCTCGACGGCGGTTTCCTCAACTCCCAGCTTCCGGGCGGTCTTTGGCTCCACGAAGATCTCGGCGCGAGACTCGAACTTCTCCACCAGGTATCTGACCATCTTCACCGATTCGACATCGCCTTTGCAGACAAACCCCATCCTAAAGGTTGCCACCCCCCATCAGATCCAGAAGTTTTCTGTGTGCATGGCCGTTGGAGGCCAGGAACGTCTTTCTCTGCCACATATCTCCTTTGAAGGATATCCTCTTGCCATCGCCGTCGGTGACCACGCCGCCTGCCTCCTCAACGATCAGGCTGCCTGCCGCCACGTCCACCATTCTGAGACCGCCACGCAGATCCACAAAGGCATCAAGCTTTCCAGATGCGACCAAGCACAACTCCAGGGCGCTGCTTCCAAGGGTCCGGATACGCCTCACCGTGTCGCCCAATCGGATGATCCGGCCGGTGTGTGGCCTGAGCGTGTAGGCGGCAACGCTGAAGTCGGCCAGGGATCTCGCCTCAGATACCCGGATACTGTGAGATGTCTCGGTCCAGGCCCCGCATCCGGCTTGAGCATAGAAACCGATCTTGTGAGACAGGTCGAATACGTAACCGAAGCGGCAGTCCTGGCCGTCGATATATACCGATATCGAGTAGAATGGTATCCCCTTTACGGCGTTGAAGGTCCCGTCCAAAGGATCCAGATGGAGGAAGTATCTCGGCTCGTCCCCTATCGTCGTTTTGCCCAGCTCCTCGCTCAGGACGGTGAACCCCAGACCCGACTCCTCCAGGACGGCGAGAGCTGCATCTTCGGCCACCCTTTCGATCATTTCCGGGGGTGTGCGGTCGGCCCCCTTATCCAGCCCGTCCCGCCTGCCCGGGTCCCCAACCGGCCTCCCATGGAAGACGCCCACAGCTCCTCCCAACTACACCACAGCCTCTCTGAGCGGGGTCCCTCTGTCAGATCGCCTCCTGTAA
>CAYQFP010000103.1:0-6063 GCA_964416865.1 uncultured Methanotrichaceae archaeon | reverse complement strand
TTTCAATAGGTTGTGCATCTCCTTCCAGGTCATCTCGCAACCGGCCTTTATCGATCCGCGACAGGCCAGAAGCTTCAGGACGTCGTCTTCGGACGTGGACTTGCAGCTCACCTTTCCCATGGCAAAGAGATCTCTTAGAACGTCGTGGACCGATTGAGGGTCTTCGAGCCGGGTCCCGATGGCCGGGAGAGATCGAACGTTGTAGGTCTTCCCACCGAATGGGTGGATCTCGAACCCCATCCTGGCCAAAAGCTCGTTCCAGTCTTCGAGCATCAGCTGCTCTTTGGGCGAGAGTTCCAGGTTGATGGGGGTTATCAGCTCCTGGGACAGGGACTGGGCCGCATGCATCTTTTTGAGGTGCTCGTACCTCACCCTCTCTGCAGCGGCATGCTGGTCCACCAATACCAGACCTTCGGGTCCCTCGGCCACGATGTAGAGCCTCAGGACCTGGCCCAGCACCCGAAGTTTGGTCTTCTCGGGGCCGAAGGATAGGTCCTGCTCCAGCCTCGACTCGGCGCCGCTCGTCAGTGGCAGGGTCCTCTGTGCATCCTGATCGACCACCGGGTCGGGGTCTGGTCTCTCACTTTCGTTGTCTTCTCGGCCGGTTCCTTCACCGGTCTTCAGCGTCCTCATCTGGCCGTCGGAGGCCTCCACATCTTTCACCAAAAGCGCCCGAGACACCGCCTCGACCACCGCCTCAGCCACATCTTCTTCTCTCAGGAACCTAACCTCTCTCTTGGTAGGATGGACGTTGACGTCTACCAGGGCGGGATCGATATTTAGAGAGATCATCGCTATGGGATACCTGCCCGAAGGTATGAGGGTCCGGTAGGCCTCGGTCACCGCCCTGGTCAGGACCCTGGAGCGCACCGCCCTCCCGTTCACATAGACCATTATCCAATCGGGACCGGACCTGGTCAAAGAGCGTCTCCCCACCACACCGGAGATGGTCATCTGCCTCGACTCCGAATTTACGGGAACCAGGTTTCTGGCAACGTCTGTTCCCAGTATCCTGAGGATGCAGTCGTCCCAACCCTCGGACCGGACAGACTTGAAGATCGTTCTCTTCCCGGTGAATAGGTCGAAGGCGATCTGGGGGTTGATTATGGCGTAGCTGGTGACCACGTCCGTTATCCTGGCCAGCTCCGACCTGGCGCTCTTCAGGTATTTGCGCCGGGCAGGCATGCCGTAAAAAAGGTCTCTGACCTCGATGGTCGTTCCAGCAGGACAGCCGACCTCTGTCTTCTCGGCCACCTCACCGTCTTCGATCCGGATCCTGACACCGCCCGCCGCCAGGTCGGAAGACCGGACCTTGGTATGGACCTCCACGGACCGGGCCACGCTCGCTATGCTGGAGAGAGCCTCGCCCCGAAAGCCCAGGGTATCGATCCGGTCCAGGTCCTCGGCGCCGGATATCTTGCTGGTGGCGTGCTTCTGGAAGGCCAGGACCACGTCTTCTTTCACGATGCCGCAGCCATCATCGGTAACCCTGATCAGGCGTTTTCCACCCTCGGCCACCTCGATCCGTATCCTGGTGGCACCGGCATCGATGGAGTTCTCGATCAGCTCTTTTGCAATAGATGCGGGTCGCTCGATGACCTCTCCGGCGGCGATCTTGTTCACGGTATCCCGATCGAGCAATCTTATTTTGGCCACATTAGCCATATTAGCACTCTCTCAACATTTTCTGATACTCGACCAGCTTATTTAGGGCTTCCAGGGGCGTTATGGCATCGATGTCCAGACCTTCGAGCTCCTCTAAGAGAGGGTCTTTCTTAGACGCCTCTTTCCCGGGCGAGTCGAAGAATATGAGCTGGGTGTACTTCTGCCTGTTCTTCTGCTTTTTGGATTCGTTCTTGCCCAGGGGATCTATTACCGTTTCCATCTCGATGGCCTTGAGGATCTCTTTGGACCTGGTAATCACCTCTTTGGGCACACCGGCCAGCTTGGCCACATGTATCCCGTAGCTCTTGTCCGTGGCTCCTGGAACCACCGTCCTGAGGAAGACCACCGAGTCCCCTTCTTCCTTCACCGCTATGTTGTAGTTATCAATTCCGGACAGTACGTCGGCCAGCTGGGTGAGCTGATGGTAATGGGTGGCGAAGATCGTCTTCGCCTTGACCTTGTTGTGCAGGTACTCAGAGACTGCCCAGGCGATGCTCAGGCCGTCGAAGGTACTGGTACCCCTCCCGATCTCGTCCAAGAGGATCAGGCTTTGGGGTGTGGCCGAGGTGAGGATGTTGGCCAGCTCGGTCATCTCGATCATGAAGGTGCTCTGGCCGGAGGTCAGGTCGTCGTAGGCGCCTACCCGGGTGAAAATCCGGTCCACGACCCCCATGGATGCAAAGGACGCGGGCACGAAGCTCCCCATCTGGGCCATGATCACGCACAAGGCGATCTGTCTCATGTAGGTGGACTTCCCCGCCATGTTGGGGCCGGTCAGGATGAGGAACCGGTTCGTCCGGCCCAAGGAGACGTCGTTGGGCACAAACCCTCCTCGCATATCTCTGTCCAGGACAGGGTGGCGGCAGTCTCTGATTATGATTTCGCCGTCGGTGCTCAGTTCTGGTTTCACGAAGTCGTTATCCGCAGCCACCAACGCCAGGGTGGCTATCATGTCCAGCTCGCCCAGGGCCTTGGCCCTCTCCTGGATCGCGCTGGCGCAACCGCCGACCGCCGCCCTGATCCGAACGAATATCTCATGTTCCAGGGCGGTCGATCTCTCCTGGGCGGAGAGGACCTTGGCCTCCATATCTTTCAGCTCCGGGGTGATGTACCTCTCAGAGTTGGTGAGGGTCTGTTTTCTGATGTACTCTTCCGGAACCGCCGATAGGTTGGCTTTTGTCACCTCCAGATAATATCCGAAGACGTTGTTGTAGCTCACCTTGAGCGACTTGATCCCCGTTCGATCTCGTTCTTTTCGTTCCAGCCGGGTGATCCAGCCCTTGCCCTCACGGAGGACTAACCTCAGCTCGTCCAGCTCGTCGTCGTACCCTTCACGGATGATCCCTCCTTCCTTGATCGTTGCCGGCGGGTCTTTGGCGATCGCTTCTCTTATCAGGTTCACCATCTCGCCCAGGGTGCCCAGGTCCGACCTGGACTTGATATCGCCGAGGCGTGGTGAGCAGACATCTTCCAGACCCTGGCATAGCTTAGGCAGTCTTTCCAGCGAACTTCTGAGGGCCACCATGTCCTTGGGCGAGGCGGTCCCGCAAGAGGTCCTGGCCGAGATCCGCTCGAGATCGCCGGTGCCTTTCAGAGTCTCCCGGATCGTGCTTCGCAGAAGGGCGTTTTTGCAGAGCTCCTCTACGGCGTCGAGCCGGTCTTCGATCTCCTCGGGGTACAACGAGGGCATCTGGAGCCATTTGCGCAGGGTCCGGGATCCCATGGGGGTGACGGTTTGGTCCAAAAACTCCAGGAGCGATCCTCTCTTCGTCCGGTCCCTGATGTTTCGGAATATCTCGAGGTTCCTCAGGGTGACCTCGTCCAGGATCATGAACTCCGAGGGAGAGTAGAGCTTGATGGTAGAGATGTGGTCCAGGGCCATCAGATGGGCAGATCCGAGGTAGGAGAGCACGGCACCACAGGCCAAGAGTGAGAGATCCCGATCCAAGATGCCGAACCTCTCCAGGTCGTCCTGGCCAAAGTGATCGAGCAAGAGGGAACGCGCCTTTTGGATATCGAGATCCTCATCGAGGCACTGTACGGACAGGTTCTCGAACTCTCCGATCAACTCGAGGATCTCATCTCCGGTGGACGGGGGGGTTATGCACTCGGCAGGCCTGAACTTGGAAATCTCCCCGGCCACCTTGGTCACCGCCTCGGTGGCGGAAATCTCCGTGGTGAGGAACTCCCCCGTGGAGACGTCGGCGAAGGCCAGGCCCACAGCACCCTGGTCTTCCACCACAGCAGCCAGAAAGTTGTTTGCACCCTCCTCCAACATGGCAGGCTCGATTATTGTCCCGGGGGTGATTATGCGGGTTATCTCTCTCTTGACCAGGCCCTTGGCCTTTTTTGGATCCTCCACCTGCTCGCATATGGCCACCTTGTGCCCCGCCTCGACAAGCTTGGGCAGGTACGCATCCAGGGCGTGGTAGGGGATCCCCGCCAGGGGTATCCGATATCCGTCGCGGTCTTTCTGTCTGGAGGTCAGGGTGATGTTCAATATCTTGGCGGTGATCGCAGCATCCTCTTCGAAGGTCTCGTAAAAGTCGCCCATCCGGAATAAGAGGATGGCGTCCCCACACTGGGACTTCATCCTGTGGTACTGCTCCATCAGCGGTGAAAGTTTACCCATGGCCGTCAGAGGGGGTTCGAGGTTCAGAGCTCATATCGCTTTCGGTGTGATCAGGATAAGCGAGAGTTGTGAAGGTAGCGTGCATTCTCGGGATCGATCTTTCGATCTTATCTGGCTAGAACTTCAGCTCCATGCCCAGTATGGTCTCTGTGGACGTCACACCGCGGATCTCACGGATACTCAGTACGATCATATTGAGATCGTTGATCCCTCCGACGTCGGCGATGGCGATGAAGTCGTTCTCACCGTAGACAGGTACCACCTCCCGGACCCCTTTGATCTGGGAGAGAGTATCGTAGACCGGTTTCTCCGCTCCCGGCTCGACGTTGATCATAATGAAACCTTTCAAGGGCCTTCTCTCCTCTTGATTTAACTACATCCCACCGATATCAGTCATTTCTGGCCGTACATGATGTATAACATTATGTACTTGTTCGCTATCTGGGTGGGTCTTCTGCTCTCATGGCCAGGTCCATAAGCATCTTTCTTAGCATCTCGATCTCTCTTTCGATTGTAACGGAAGGCTCGATCATGGCAACGTCCATCAGGATGCCCAAGGCCTCCTCCGGCCTCCCCATTCCCACCAGGATGGCGGCCTTGTTTCTCATGTCGGTGGTGCTGGGGCCAGTGGCGATCAGCAGGTCGTATGCCTCCAGAGCTTCTTCGAACCGCTGCATCGATCTCAGGACGAACCCCCTGTTCCTCAGAGACTCCAGGTTCTCCGGATCGGTGCTCAGGGCCAGGTCGTAGCATTCCAGCGCCTCTGTGGGTCTGTTCATATGGTAGAGGGCCACGCCTTTGTTGTTCAAAGCGTCGGCGTTCTTTGGGTTCAACTCCAAAACACGATCGAAGAACTCCAGTGCATCATCAAACTGTTCTCGTTTTACCCTGTCTATCCCCTTGTGGACCAGGATTTTTTCTTTGGACTTCATAAAGTCACCTCACATGTAGCCTTTGAGGGGGGCGGTCTGTTCCAGTTCAGGCGTTCTTCCCGGCTTCTTGATCTCGCCGAACTGTTTCTCGAACTCCGTGACGTGGGTGCTCAGCCATTCTGCCAGCTCTTTGGCTGCCAGAGGCGGGAGGATAATCTCGGTCTCGATCTTTCTTTCCATCACGTTGACCTGTGTCTCTTTCTGGGCGAAGGTCTTGGGTGTGTCGTTATAGAATGATATCCTGAAGTCGTAAGGGCTGTGTCCGCCCATGGCGCCCACGGCGTAGATCTGCCTGAACTCATCGCTCTTGAGAACCTCGATTGAGACTTCCATGGGATAGTCTTCTTTTCTCAAGCTTAAAATAGATGATGACGGCCCAGGAAGGGTCCCGTCGCCAGCCCGTCAGTTAGGTCGGGACGGAGGGTTGCAACTGAAAAGAGTGATTTTATGCTATGCGCCGCTCACAGTCTTTATCTCATTCACCCAGGGCGTCATAGACCTTCTCGAAGTCCCTCAGCACTTCTTCCCCTCTATCAGTTGTTCTATATAATATAAGTTTTCCCTGCTCGGTGCGTATCAACTCTCTCTCGATAAGGCGTTCCAGATAAGGGTTGACCGTTCTGAAGTTCAAGTTGGATTGATAGACGACCTTCGTCTTATTTGCACCATCGATGCATGTTTTGAGAATCGCGACCATGATCTGAATCTTATTTCGCCTCACATTTTTTACCTCCATTAAATATAATATATGAGTGTTAATGTGCATCAGCACAAATTTTACTGTAATGCCTAACCTCAAGCGTTAATACCGCTAAGCTTGTTAATACTTTATAA
>CAYQFP010000102.1:0-6079 GCA_964416865.1 uncultured Methanotrichaceae archaeon | reverse complement strand
GGTTAGGCAATCTGTGATGCAACTTCTTGTCACAAGCGGAACATGCAGATGACTTTTTTGAGATGTTCCATTAAGTATCAAGTCTAAGGTTCATGACTATAGATGTACTCACCACTTTTGTCTATCTCTAGATATGATCTAAGATAATTATCTCATTCGCAGTACTCCGCCATACCGCGCCGCAATACTGCGCAACCGTTATCATCCATCCGGCCCGATCCCATCCGTGACCCTACCTCTCCCGGAACACCTCCGGGCCTGGGAAGAAGAGTACAGAGAGAAGGGCCGCCTGTGGAAAGGCGCGCCACCCCCCATGCCCGACCTGCCCGCAGGATCACGAGTGCTGGAGCTGGGCTGTGGCAATGGCAAGACCCTCTTTGCCATCCAGAGGCAACCCTGGCAGACGACCGCTCTGGACGTCTCCAGAGAGGCGGTAAGGCTGTGCAGAAAACAAGCGGCATTCCCGGCGCGGCTATTGACCGCGGACGCCTGCACCCTCCCCTTCCGGGATGCCGTCTTCGACGCCGTCTTTGCCTTCCACGTAACGGGTCATCTCCCGGAACATGACCGCCGCAGGATGGCCTCGGAAGCCGCCAGGGTGTTGCGGTCCGGTGGGAGACTCTTCTTTCTCGATTTTGGCATAGATGACATGCGATTTCGGAAAGGCGATCTGGTAGAAGAACGTACTTTCAGGCGCGGCCGTGGCATCCTGACGCATTACTTCACCGAGGAAGAGGTTATAGGCCTCTTCGGGGGGCTGAGGCCGGTATCGGTGGGGATAGACGTGAGAACGACCAGGATCAGAGGCAGAGACCACCTGCGTTCTGAGGTGACGGCGGTCTTCGTCAGGTAGCTTTTTGGCATGGAGACTGTGACGGAGGGGCTGCTGGACGAGATCTTCGGGGGAAAAATCTCATGCGAGGTGCGTAAGCGAGCGTATTCACGTCTCGGATTCGGATCACAACATATATTCTTCGTCTTCTTCCGATCGCCACGGTGGAGATACGATACACAAAAAGCTCAAGTTTTCGTCGCCTCCGTTCTCGATGTACTGGACCGAGCCCGGTGGGACATAGATCGCATGGCCAGGATAAACCCCGGCAGACTCGCTGCCGACGTGGATCGTGCCTTCTCCCTCCAATATGTAATAGACCTCCGAAGATGTCTCTAACCGGTGAGGTCTCGATCTCTCGCCCGGCCCCAAGACCGCGTGGGCTAGGCTGTACGCCATCTTCAGGTCTTCATATTCCCTGTACGGATGGATGAGCTCGCAGAGGTCTGTACCGTCCGGAGCGGCAAGACGCTCGCATCTTCGTACGTCTCTTATGAACACGGCAAAATCCTCCTTTTATAGCGGGCGGCCTCGGTTCGTCCCGTCCCGTCCCGTCCAACCCCCGTTCGGCTTAAATCCTCGGCTCGCCTATCATATCATCGGTGACCCTATTGATAGATATCAACACCGAGAAGCCCACCCAGGTGGTGGACATCACCCCTATGGTCGAAGAAGCGATCAAGGAGAGCGGGATCGAAGAGGGTATCTGCCTGGTCTACACCAACCACACCACCACGAGCATCGTGATCAACGAGGCGGAAAGCGGCCTGATCCAGGATCTGCTGAGCCGCATGGCCTCTTTGGCACCCCCCAACGAAGGCTACCTCCACGACAGGATCGACGACAACGCTCATGCCCATCTCCAGGCAGCGCTTCTGGGAAATAGCCAGGTCATACCGGTTCGCGAGGGCTCCCTGGTTCTCGGGACCTGGCAGAAGGTCCTCTTCGTGGAGCTGGACGGCCCGAGGCACAGAAAGATCTCTGTGACCGTGATGCCGATCCCAGAATGAAGAGGACGGACAGAGGCCTCAACTCAGATGGGCGTCCCCGTGGTCTGGGTCAGCACCCTGACGCTCTCTATCAACACCTTGGTGATGGGACCGGGTTTGCCGTCGCCGATGGTCCTGCCGTCGATCATGGTGACCGGAGCGACTTCGGCAGCGGTGCCTGTAACGATGAGTTCGTCGGCAGTGTAGAGATCGAAGAGCCCCAGAGCCGCCTCCCTGACTGTGTGCCCCTCTGCCTCGGCCACCTCCATCACCGCCTTTCTGGTTATGCCTTTGAGGTTGTTCAGGGTGGGTGGGGTGGATATCACGCCGTCCTTGACGACGAATATGTTGTCACCGCTGCCCTCGGAGATCGTTCCTTCGGCGTCCAGGAAGATGGCCTCGTCCCCTCCCTTCACGTTTGCCTCGATCTTGGCCAAGACGTTGTTCAGGTAGTTGAGGGACTTGATGTTGGGGGGAAGCGCCGCCGGAGAGTTCCTCCGAATGGTGACCGTGACCGCGGTTAGACCCACCTCGTAGAGGTCGCCGTACATGGCGTCCCACTTCTGGCTGATTATCAAGACCGTGGGTTTGGCGCATTTCAGGGGATCGAGACCCAGATCGCCAACTCCTCGCGTTACCAGAGGACGGATGTAGGCGTCGGATAACCCATTCTTCCGCAAAGTCTCCAGGATGGCAGAGCACATCTCCTCCTGGGATAGGGGTATCTCCAGCATTATGGCCTTCGCGGAGTCGTAGAGCCTCTTGACGTGGTCCTCCAGCCTGAAGACTCTGCCGTTGTAGGCCCTGATCCCCTCAAAGACGCCGTCGCCGTAGAGTAGTCCGTGGTCGTATATCGAAATCGCCGCCTTCTCCGCGGGAACAAACTTCCCATCAACGTAGATCCAACTCATAAGGCATCCACACCATCGCGTGGTTGCCAAGGGATAAATGTATTTTGATGTGACCCAAAGACAAGGTCCGATCGACGGATTTATTAGCAGAAAGGCTGCCCAGCTCTAAAGGTGCTACCTCTCCGGTGGTGTTGATCCTATGATAAGACTTGGGTTTGTGATCGCGGAGTTCAACCGGGATATTACCTACCAGATGGAGATCCTGGGCAGAGAACACGCGGAGTTTCTTGGTGCGGAAGTTGTCCGCACCCTGATGGTTCCCGGCGTTTACGATATGCCCCTGGCAGTGAATAAGCTCCTTCTCCAGGACGATGTGGATGCCGTAGTGACCATAGGTTGTGTTATACAGGGGGATACGGGTCATGACGAGATCGTGGCCCAGCAAGCTTCGAGAAAGCTGATGGACCTATCTCTGGAGTTTGGCAAGCCTGTAACCCTGGGCATCTCCGGACCCAAGATGTCCCGGACAGATGCCCACAGACGCGTCGACTATGCCAAGCGAGCGGTCGAGGCAGCGGTGAAGCTGCTCAAGTGCCTGGTGGATGATTAGATTTGGTCTCTTCTAGACTAGCCTCCATTCCCGAGTCCACCACCATGAAGATCTCAGCCATGGCCAAGAAGCTCAAAGCCGCTGGCCTGGATGTGATAGACATGGGCGTGGGTGAGCCGGATTTCGACACACCCCGGAACATCTGCGAGGCGGCGATCGAGTCTATCAAAAGAGGGGATACTCATTACGTCCCCGCTGGCGGCATACCGGAACTCAGGGCAGCCATAGCAGAAAAGCTGTATGACGAGAACAGCATCGAGGCCTCGCCTAACGACGTGGCGGTGACCCCGGGCGCGAAGATGGCCATCTTCGTCGCCCTCCAGGCCCTCCTGAACGAAGGTGAAGAGTGCGTCCTCATCGGTCCTTCTTGGGTCAGTTACGAGCCCTGCGTGAACTTCGCCGGGGGGAGGGTCAGATGGGCCCCGGTGGACGATGAGTTCATGCCCTCCGATCTCGCGGGGGCGATAACGGATAAGACGCGGCTCATATTGGTGAACTCTCCCTCTAACCCCACTGGCGCGGTCTTTGGCCGTCGGGTGCTGGAGGCGGTAAGGGACTTGGCCGTGGATCACGACCTTTTCGTCATCTCGGACGAGATCTACGAGAAGATAATCTACGAGGGGGTACATTTCAGCATAGGCGCCTTCCCGGGGATGGAAGATCGGACCGTGACCGTGAACGGCTTCTCCAAGTGTTACGCCATGACAGGATGGCGCCTCGGGTACGTCACCGCCCCGCCGGAGATCATGCGGTGGGTCGGTCGCATCCTGTCCCACTCGGTCTCACATGCCACCACCTTTGTCCAGTGGGCGGGGGTAGAGGCTCTTAGAGGACCCCAGGACGAAATCGGCTATATGGTGGACGAGTTCAGGGCGCGGAGAGATTTGCTGATATCCGGGCTGAGGGATATCGGTATAAAGTGCACCCTTCCAGGAGGCGCCTTCTACGTCTTTCCGGATGTGTCCGAATACGGCGGAGGGGATGAGTTCTCCAATAAGCTGCTGAGCGATGTAATGGTGGCGGTCACCCCCGGATCGGCTTTCGGTCCCGACGGGTCGGACCACGTACGCATGTCTTACGCCACGTCCCAAGAGAGGTTGAAGGAGGCGCTGGGCCGGATGGCTGGGATGTTGGGGTAGCGGGACGGACCGGCCCCCTCTTCGGCTGGACAGTAGGTGTTCGTCAAGAGGGCGGGGTTCGCGCTCATCCTGCGTCGTAGTAGCAGACCTCATCCACCTCCAAGACTAGAGGTGGTCCCCTATCAGCGTCCTTCGAGCTCCGAACCCTTCCCGGTCCTAACGACACTAGCTGGGCCCTGGTCGCCTCGGCTTCTCTCTCTTCGTAGAAGTCAGCTCCTGCCTGGATCATACGGTGAGTCACGACCTGGATCGCCTTTATCGTAGCCAGTAACCCGCTGGTACCCACCACGATGTCAGGAGCGCTGGCCTCGGTCAGGAAGATTACATCACCGGGGCTGGCGTGGAGCAGGGTGAAGAAGTTGTAGGGGCTGCGAATCTCCATGGTCTTGATACCGTTGGATATCAGATCGTTGATCGCCCATTTCGATATACCTGTGAGTGCAACGCATTCCATGAGTATCACCCGTACATGGGACCTGGAAGCCCCGGCTTGGGTACTTCTTCCGCAGAGGTTGTTCTTACATCTTCTGCCAGCTTCTGCATCTGCAGCTCCAGCTCGCCAGCCCTCTCCTCCAGCTTGGTGGCATCTACTCCCAGGTTGTACAACTTGTTCAGCATGTTCACGGTTACCGCCGCCGTGCTGGGGTCTGGCGCCATGCTGTGGGTCTCTCCCAATAGACATATTGCGGGCACGTTTTTCATCAGACATTCGTTCATGACGCTGCCCGAGATGCCAGAGATGGTCCCTAGCTCAAAGACCTCCAGCTGGTCGCGCAACTTATCCAGCAGATCTTTGGTGGTCGCCGCGCCGAAGATCCGTCGCTGATCGCCCATGATCGAGATGCCGGCCAGACAGACCAGCTCCCTGGCATTTATGGATTCAGTCCAGGAAACAATCTCCCTGGCGACGTCGTAGGATACCGCAGGATGGACCGGTATGTCCGAGGTGATCACCACCATACCGAGTTCGGTCTTCTCGTAGATTCGCACCGGCAGATTGGCGACACCTTCTTGCAGTACTGTGAGTGGTGGGAAGAACCTGGAGTTTACAGCACCCAGATATTCCATGCTGAGTTCGTTGACTATGTACTGGCTGGCTATGTTCCCCACCAGCCCGATTCCTGGGAAGCCCTCGATGACGACGGGGTTGTCCGAGCGGGGCTTCTTGGATATGACCTGGACATTATCGTCGCTCATGAGATCTTGTATTCCTTTCGTCGGTGATAAGGTCATCGCCTTCTTCGAAGCTTCGCATCAAGAACATGTTCGCTTATGCTCACGTTTGCCTGAGCATATGAAATTATACTTTATGTACAACAATAAAAGACCGTGGATTATATATATGGTCTCGTGCGAATAGCTCTTATTTGTGTACACAATTTGAAATACTGAATAGGAACACTTATAAACGACAATATGTGTAAAGTGGAGAGAGTGTGTGGGTGTGTTGCTCGAAGAATATGGCATCTTGATATACCACAACCTACAATGGGTGAATTGAATGGTACGGCGGGACAAACTTGAGATTATATATACCATCTTAGATGTGAGTACCGATGGTGCCAATAAAACAAAGATAGTTTACCAGGCCAATCTGAACTTTAAATCCGTCTCCTCGTATCTGAATGTATTAATCATGAACGGTCTGATAGATGTTA
>CAYQFP010000101.1:0-6122 GCA_964416865.1 uncultured Methanotrichaceae archaeon | reverse complement strand
TGAGATACGTTTAATGCCGGTGAAATCCTTTGATCCCCGGAGGAATCTAAGCGTGCAGACATTTCTCCCGTGTGCGGACTTCGAGGTGTCGGCCAGGGTGTTGGACCGGCAGAGGTTGGGGAAACAGAGGGTCGAGGCTCTCGTGCTCCTGAGGATATGCAGGGATAACAAGAAACGCTGGGCGAACCATCCTCTGCGGATCATGTGGATGTACAACCTGGAAGCTTTGGCCTACTACGGCGTGGTGATCTGCGAGGAGTGGATCGGGCGGGGTTACAAAGACACCTGTAAAGAGAAGATCCTCGAGGTCAACCAGGAACTGGGCGGACCAGGACTGGAAGATCTACGTCATAAATACAACAGGAGGGCCGGGGGTTTTCTACCGTCCTGGTTCGGCTACGAGCCGTTTCATGCATCACATCGGTCCAACCTCCTGAGAAAAGATGAAGACTACTATTCCGCCTTCGGGTGGACGGATCCAAATGATCTGAAATACGTCTGGCTTGTTCCGGACAAGGTAACGAGATGACCGGTGCGGGTCAAGAAAAATCCACCGTTCATTCGGTCGGATCCACCCAGTATATATAATGTTATGTATTATACGATTGAAAAAAAACTCACATCACGCGAAGCATTGCGATTTTCCATCCACTGTGCATGATTCGACGCTCATCAACGTTTACCGATGTGATGCACCTTGTGGATTGTAACCTCTGAGAAATGCGAAGATGTCCTTCACCCTCACCTTAATCATCAGGGATAATTATGCTCTGGGTGAGGTGCATCTGCGCCGGGATCCAAACAGATGATAGAGAAGCAGTAAGCCGATCGAAGTATACTATTTCGCTTTCATTTTATCTTCTGCTTTATCATCTCAACATCCATACTCAATTGCTCATATTTCTCCCGTAAATATAGCGTTTCACGATGTATATCTGCTAAAACACTTGAAGAATCCCTTATCGCCGATGTATCTTCCTTTATCCCATCCACTTTTTCCCCAACCATCGCAAACCCTTCCCGGTTTTTTCTCCTGCCCGCATCGATCTTCTCTGCGAGCATCGCATTGCCACGAATAACAGCGCCGGTAAGTCTTTCTAATAAACCCACCACCACATCCAACCGCTCGACAACCTCGTACATCGTCCCTGTGATTATCTTCTTGAAGACCTTGAACTCCCCAGTTGCAGCTTCAAAACTAACCGAGACATCTCTAACATCCATTAAATGATTTGTAATATTTATTTTTGTGATGAAATCACCCAGTATATCTTCCTCTGCTTCTGCATATATTCGCACAGGGCCGTCCGCCAGGTTTTCTACATCTCCAACAACACCAAGTTCATCTGCAATCTCCTTTACCTTGCTTCTGTACCTCACCTTCTGTACTTTCCCTTTTACAGTAATAACCGCCCTTTTCATTATGTATTGAACCTCTTCAACTTTATTATTAATTTATTGGTGTGTTTTTTATCAGTGTTGCTTCTGTTATTTCTTTGTTCACCAGAGTCATATATGTCAACACCGATCTAAAATTGTCCAACTATGACGGGACAAAACTATCCAGTTCCACATAAACTTTCTGCCCGAACCGAGCGCGTTTGAATGCGACGCCCACGCAGACCCGCAACAACTGATTTGGCGACGGCTCGATAAAATAGTTGAACGGTGATGCTTCGCCTTTCGACGGTCTACGGGATTCACGGCAGAACTCCTCCAGGGCCGCCCGCCCTTCATCCCAAAACACCGACATCAGGGCGAGGACGAGTATTATAGTCCTGAACGCTAAGTTTGACACTTATCCGATGCGCAAGACGATCCCAGCCCAAGAAAACGCTGGCCTTGTAGCAGATGACTTATCTATTGATTAAAACCATTATCAAGCGATTGATTCTGTGGGAGCTAAACACATACTCCCAGATTATGAAGTCGTCCCACTCATCGAACGACTCAAAACCCTTCCTCGATTTGATGCGCTTCACGAACTCCTCAAAGCTCATATCGTACTTGGCGCGCATCTCTTCGATCAGGGAGTCGAAGTGGCGAATCTTCGATGCAGCCTGATCCAGAACGAGGCTTTTCAGGGCATCTTTCTCGTCCTTGAAGAGGCCGTCTCTTACGAGCATAGAGATCGGCTCGAAGACATCCCTGGATACCTCGACAGTCTCGCTCATTCTCTTCACCGACCTGGGGTATAAGGCCTTCAAGAGATATAAATGCGGCGAAGATGTCCGATCTTCGGGCTCCTTGGCAGCTTCAAAGGTATATTAATCACCCTTCAATTTAGATGAAATGTCAATCTGTCGGTTTCCATTGCAGTGTATGGAGACATTCACATCATGCTTCAATTTTCATAATCTCCGAATTTCCCCTCATTCCGGCATATCACAGGGGCATTGACTATCATCTTGCTCAATAGCTTCTCGAAGATCTCCTTTTCTTCCCCTGTGAGGTTCTGAGTTATCATCTCTGTGGAGTTCTTGAGAGTTCGTTTAAGCCGAGGCCTCATATCCGTGGCCTTTTCCGTAAGGTGGAGCCTGTATGCCCTTCGGTCATCAGGGTTCACCTCCCGGGTGAGGTACCCGAGAACCTCCAGTTTCTTAACCCCTCTGGCTGTGGTGGCTTTGTCCAGGCATACGATCCCTGATAGTTCTTCTTGCGTTATTCCGTCGTTGTGAAACAACGTCATGAGCAGAGGAAATTGCCCGGGGCCAATGCCCAGGTCCTTAAGCTCTTTTACGAAGTATTGCCTCATCCACTTGTGAATGATACTCAGTTTTTGACCTACTGGATGGTCAGATTCATGATACGTGTCACTCATATTAGTTGCGTATACAACTATTGCATAAAAAGGTTGCGTGTGCAACTACTTTTTGTGCACGAATTTGATGAGATAATCTGCAGAATATACCTTTATCAAGGGTTTTTCAAGCATCTTAACCACATAAAATGTTAGGTATCGGTTATATAACCTAACTTTGCGGGGGATAATTATTTATCCAACCATGCTGTAGCCTGTCATCATTGGGTAGCCAAATAGGAATTCCATGTAGCAAGAACAGCTACACATCATCATCATTGTATGTAGTAGTTCTGTCAGATGAAGACGGTGTTCAGTCGATGAACGGATGTACGAATTGGTTAGCCAAATTAAAAGGATGTGAAATAATGAAGTTGCTGATATGCGGTAAAGGTGGTTGTGGAAAGAGCACCGTTGCGGCTCTCCTCGCAAAATCGCTTGTTAAAAATGGCAATTCAGTTCTCGTCATCGATACCGACGAATCAAATTTTGGCCTTCACCGCCAGTTGGGAGTTGATTTGCCACCAGATTTCACAGATCATTTCGGCGGCAAGAAGGCCATTCTAGATAAAATTATGCGAGCAGAACCAAGTTGGGATTCGGTCTCTTTCTTTGAGGATGAATGGAGTTTTGCCGATATCCCACAGCCATACATCTCGGAGAAGGATGATGTTAAGCTCGTCGCCATCGGGAAAATTCACGAAGTTGGTGAAGGGTGTGCCTGCCCGATGGCAATGCTCGTAAAAGAATTTATCGGAAACTTGAGGTTGAATCCTGGCGAAGTGGTTATTACCGATACTGAGGCAGGCATAGAGCACTTTGGAAGAGGCATCGAAGAGAACGCGGATGCGATTCTCATGGTGATCGATCCCTCCTACGAATCCATGAAACTATCTGAAAAAGTGGCAGATCTGAGCAATAGCATAGGAAAACCGGTATATTTTGTTCTTAATAAAGTCGATGAATCAAATGAACAATTCATGCGTGAGACCATCGGCGATCAGGGATCTATCGTTGCAGCCATTCCCGCAGATGCAAACCTATCACTAACAGGACTTAAGGGTGAGGAAATCGTGATAGATAGCGCTGAAATAGAACATCTGCGCGAATTCTTAATGGAGAACTTGATGAGGCAATGATTTAGAATGAAAAAGATTTTTCCGTATGGACTGGCCATCGGATTGCCTTTGGCAGTCGGATTACTGGTGATGATGACAGTTAGCAGTACCATGGCCTCTGAAGACGTAGTTGAAGTATACACCATAGGAGACACTACCGGAGACTGGGGTTTCCCCACCCCTTACGCCCACTACGTCAGGGGACCAGGAATCGTTCGAATGAGCCTCATCTTCGATACCTTGGTGTGGAAAGACGATGAAGGTCGTGTCCCTGCACTGGCAGAGAGCTGGGATATGGAACGCGACGACATATTCCTATTCAATCTGCGTGAGGGAGTAACTTGGCACGATGGTGAGCCCTTCGACGCAGACGATGTAGTATTCAGCATCGAATACTATGAAGAGCATCCTTATCCGTTGGTGGACAACAGCATCATAGACCATGCAGAGAAGGTGGACGACTACACGGTGAGACTTTATCTCTCCGATCCCTATGCACCTTTCCTCGATCAGGTGGCAGGCACTCTGCCCATACTGCCCGAGCACATCTGGAAAGATGTAGACGACCCAACCACTTTCAAAGAAGATGAGGCTCTGATAGGTACCGGCCCCTACACCCTTGCAGATTACGACAAGGTTCAGGGATCCTACCAGTACAAGGCTTATGAAGACTACTATTTGGGTGCACCCATAGTCAAGGAGATCAGATATGTCAAGATATCGGCATCCAACGCCGCCGCTGCCTTGATACAAGGTGACGTCAACGCGGCAGATATCCAGCCGGAGATGATAGATCAGTTGAGCGGGTTTGAGACGCTATCCATGCCAGAACACGCATCCATCTACAAACTTATGATCAACCACCAGAAAGATCCACTGTCGGACAAGAGTTTCAGGCAGGCTCTGGCCTACGCCATCGATAGGCAGAAGCTTGTAGAGATCGCCGGCAGAGGGTATGGATTGGCGGGAAGTCCTGGGTTCATCCCCTCCGATAACGACTGGTACAATCCCAAGATCGACGATTACTACCAGCACGACGTTCAAAAGGCAAAAGATCTCTTGAACGAGATGGGATACGATGGTCAAAAGATCGAGTTGCTGGTCGTTGGTGGAAGAACGACAGACGAGCGTATCGCCGGGCTAATAAAAGAAGACCTGGAAAGCGCCGGGATCGATGTGGAGCTGCGAACCATGGACTCCAAGACCATAGACTCCAAGGTAAATGAGTGGGACTTTGATCTGACGTTGAATTCTCATGGCGGCTTGATCGGCGACCCCAATATCCTGGCTTTTCTCACGACCAGCTGGGACCACTTCAACAGCGCTCGGTATCTAGACAACGATGAGCTGACCGACGTTTTGGAAGCCCAGGTCATGGAGATGAACGAGGACGATCGAGGCGAACTGATAGATATGGCCCAGGTTTTATATGCAAAAAACGTTCCTACGTTGCCACTTTACTATCCAGACTCTTTTGTCGCACACGACGGACAGGTGGACCTCTACTACACCTGGAACGGGATAGCCTTAGGAACACCCACAGCCCTTGGAAACAAGCTGGCCTTCGTCGGGGTCTAAAGACGTCAACGCTCGCCAGCAGGTATTTTTATCTTCATTGAGTAATGGTTATGACCGACAAAGATCGATGTAACTACAGCCACGGTCATGGTCAAAATAAACACAGACGTGGCCATGGCAGTTTCTGGATGCAAGATCCGAAGATCGTTTTCGGCAGGCTCAAGCTTAGAGACGGGAATTGTTTCCTCGATCTGGGCTGTGGTCCTGGAGATTATTCAATTGTGGCTTCAGATATCGTCGGCTATTCCGGCTCAGTGTATGCGCTGGATAGACAACAAGATGCGATTGATAATCTAGTAGAAAAAGCGAATGTTCGTGGATTGGAAAATATCAAGGCGATGGTCTCTGATATAACGGAGCCGTTGCCTCTCGAAGATAACTGCGTCGATATTTGCTTCATAGCTACTGTGCTTCATTCGCTTAATTTCGTTGATGTGGAAAAAACGTTGTTCAACCAGGTTAGGCGTGTTTTAAAACCAGGTGGACACTTAGCTATCATCGAATGTAAAAAAGAATACCAACCCTTTGGACCGCCGATGCATATGCGCCTGTCGCCAGAAGATCTTGAAGATTCGATAACTAAGTACGGTTTTGAAAAGATAAATTTATTTGACCTAGGATACAAT